>NZ_JBGLRC010000004.1:0-265008 GCF_041402345.1 Aeromonas sp. S11(2024)
GAGCGGCCGCATCATGCGTTGAAATACAGAACCCCCGATGCGGTACATAGGGGGTTCTGAGTAGAGAAATGCTAGTTGAAAATGTGTAAACCTATTTCAGGACTAGACAAATCCATCAGGTAATAACTGATATCTCGTTTCGCTTCTCGCAAGCTCATATATCCCATAGCCGGGAGCCACTCTGACTTCAGGCTTCTGAACAACCGTTCCATCGGGGCGTTATCCCAGCAGTTGCCACGCCGACTCATGCTCTGGGTCATGCGATAGCGCCACAGTCGTTGCCGAAATGCCCTACTGCCATATTGGCTGCCCTGGTCGGAGTGAAACAACACACCAGAGGGGCAACCCCGCTGCTGATAGGCCATCTCCAATGCTTTGATGGCCAGTGCTGCATCAGGCTTGTCAGACATCGCCCAGCCCACGACCCGCCTGATATGAAGGTCGAGCACTGCGGCCAGGTAATGCCAACAACCTCCGACCCAGACGTAGGTAATATCGCCACACCACACCTGATTGGGTTGCGGAACATCAAATTCACGGACCAGCAGATTGGGAATATCCGGTCGTTCAGACTGTGCCACCTTATAGCGGTGTGCGCCCGGCTGTTTGGATACCAGCCCGGCTTCCTTCATCAGGTTACGTACTTTGAATCGACCAATCTGATACCCCAACTCCCGCATCATCGACATCAAGGCACGGCTGCCAGCCGAATCCCTGCTCTCTTTGAACAACCGGCGCAACTCAGAGCGCTGTTGCATACGTTCACGGTTAATCGTCCGCCTGCGAGCCAGATAATCGTAAAAACAGGAGGTGGGAACATCGAAAGCGCAGCAGACCAGAGTGATGGGGGCTTGCTCTCTTAATTGGTCTATCAGCGCGTACGTGTGAACTCGTCCGCCATCAAGAGAGCAGTAGCCTTTTTTAGAATGTCCTTCTCATGTTCGAGCCGGTTGATGCGGGCTTCCAGCTCCTGAATTTTCCGCTGCTCCGGAGTCAGTGCTTTTCCGATGGGGGTTGTGCCACTGCGTTCGGATTGCAGTTGCTGAACCCAGCGGCGCAGTACGGTTTCACCGACATCCAGTGAACGGCTGGCTTCAGGGACAGAATATCCCTGGTCGAGCACCAGGGATGCGGCTTCGAGTTTGAATTCGGCAGTAAATGAACGACGTAATCTTGTCATTGAACACCTCAGGTCATGGTGGCGACTGTACCACCTAAAATGGTGTCCGGGATGATTAGACCACTACATGATCCTGGACTGTCCGATCTTGCCAGGACACCCCAGCTTGACCAGCGCCAGTTTAAAAGTCAGCGAGTAATCGCGCTGTGTCCGTTTCACACCTTGTCCCATCGGATTCTCCATTTATTGGGGGGAAAGGTGTAAACCATATTCAGGACGGGACAGTAACAAACAAAAAAGGAAGATGCCTGAGTATCTTCCCTTTTTGGTGATATGAGCGGTGACTGCTTTTGCAGGATTAGCCGTGTTGGCGGCGATCGTTGGCCTGGGCCAGTAGCATGCGGCTTTCACGCAGAAACTGGTCGGCGTGTTCGCCGAAGAAACCGGAAACTTGCGAGAAGGCCTCGATGAAACCGTCCCTGTCTCCTCGCTCCAGCAGCCCCAGCGCTTCGCCGAAGTTTTGGTAGTAGCGACGGATCATCGCCAGATTCTGCGGTGACGACAAAATGATGTCGGCATAGAGGTGGGGATCCTGAGCGAACAGCCGCCCCACCATGGCGAGCTCCAGCCGGTAGATGGGGGAGCTCAAACTCAGCAGGCGATCCAGATTGGCCTGCTCCCGGGAGAGGTGCCAGCCATAGGCAAAGGTGGCGAAGTGACGCAGTGCCTGAATGAGGGTCATCGCCTCATCGTGGGCCTTGGCTTCCACCTGTTGCAAGCGGGCGCCCCAGATGGTCATCTGATCCAGCAGCCATTGGCTGGCGGCGGGGTCACGACCCTGGCAGCAGACGATCACCTGCTTGGCGAGACTTGCCACATCCGGCCCGAACATGGGGTGCAGTCCCAGTACCGGCCCTTGGTGCACCGCCAGCATATGTTCAAGCGGCGCTGCTTTCACGCTGGTGACATCGACCAGCAGGCAGTGGGCGGGCAGGTTGCCGAGGTGGTCGATGATCTGGCAGGTGATATCGATGGGCACCGCCACCATCACCAGACCGGCTCCGGCGAGGATCTCGTCAGCGCGCGGCCAGTCGGCTTGTTCCAGCGTCTCGACCCGATAGCCTGAGAGGCTGAACATATGACCGAACAGCCGACCAAGCTGACCCTGACCGCCGATGATGACCACCTTGCCAAGATCCGGCTTTATGCATTTGAAGCCGGTATCTTTCTCGCTGGCATAAGATTCACGCATCACCCGGCGCAGCACGTCTTCGATGAGATCGCCGGGCACCCCCAACTGCTCAGCCTCGGCGCGGCGGCGGGCCAGCATGCTCGCTTCCCGATCCGGTGCATAGATGGGCAGGCCGTGGCGGCTCTTTACCTCACCCACTTCTCCCACCAGGGCCAGACGGGCGGCCAGCAGATCGATCAGCTGCTTGTCCACCGCATCTATCTTGTCCCTGAGTACATTCAACTCTTCAGCCATATCCAGTCCCTGCTGGCGCCGCGAGTGGCGGCGCCCTGAAATTCAAGATGCAACAAGGTATCACGGCGTGAGCGACTTGATGCCACCAGCGGTGATACCTCGATTGTTCAATAGGTTACGACAAGATACCACGGCTTACCGCGCAGTTCTGCCCTTGAGGGGGTCAGCCAGCTGGTTGTGGCAGCGGGCCAGCAGGGTGGCGGTGGTGTCCCAGTCGATGCAGGCATCAGTGATGGAGACCCCGTAGCGCATCTGCTCTTTGGGCTGCTCGCTGGACTGGTTACCCTCAAACAGGTTGGATTCGAGCATCACCCCGATGATGGAGCGGTTGCCCTCCTGGATCTGGTGGATGACGTTGTCGGCCACCTTGGGCTGCAGCCGGTGATCCTTGCTGGAGTTGCCGTGGCTGCAATCCACCACAAGGCTCGGCAGCAGGCCCGCTTTCTCCAGCGCCTCTTCCGCCAGCGACACGTTGACCGAGTCATAGTTGGGATGTTTGCCGCCGCGCAGGATCACGTGGCCATCCGGGTTGCCCTGGGTCTGCAGCAGCGCAACCTGGCCCTGCTGGTTGATCCCCATAAAGGCGTGAGGGGAGGAGGCCGCCTGCAACGCATTAATGGCAGTCCCCAGGTTGCCGTCGGTGCCGTTCTTGAAGCCGACCGGCATGGAGAGGCCGGACGCCATCTCCCTGTGGGTCTGGGATTCGGTGGTGCGGGCGCCGATGGCTGACCAGGAGAAGAGCTCGGCCAGGTATTGTGGGCTGATGGGGTCGAGCGCTTCGGTGGCCAGCGGCAACTCCAGCTCCGCCAGCCAGCAGAGCAGCTCGCGGGCACGGTGCAGCCCCAGCTCCACATCGAAGGTGCCATCCAGATTGGGGTCGTTGATAAAGCCTTTCCAGCCGACCGTGGTGCGCGGCTTCTCAAAGTAGACCCGCATGACAATGTAGAGAGAGTCCTGATAGGCATCATGCAGCGCTTTGAGTCTGGTTGCGTACTCTTTGGCGGCGTCCATATCGTGGATGGAGCAGGGACCACAGATCACCAGCAGCCGGTGATCGCGGCGGTGAATGATATCGGCGATGGTATTACGGGCCCCTTGCACGAATGCCAGCGCCTTGTCGGATATGGGTAACTTCTCCTTGAGCTGGGCAGGCGTGATCATCACTTGTTCGGACTGGATATGGATGTTGTTCAGGGGGTCTCTTTGCATGATTTCATTCTCTCTACTGTATTAAGCCAAAAGCGATTGTACCGATATGTTTACGTTGGTACCTGCTTTGTTACGCAACCGCCCTCACCTTACCAAGGAAAAACAAACAATCAAGTGAAACTAGCGGATTTACCGCTAAAAAGTCAGATAAAGGAGCTGCTATATAGTGCGAACAGGAATAATACAGAGAGGTTTTCGGAGGGTTAATGGTTATTTTGTAATTTAATGTTTACGGTTTGAGGGTGTGAAGGCTGCGTTGCCCAGCTGTTTACCCACAGTAAATGGTATCTCTGGGAGACTGCAACGCGATGGCAATGATGGTGTGAGGTGGCTATCTGGTCAGCCATAGAAAGAGGGAGCCATCATGGCTCCCTTTGCGGTAGGAAGGGGGATCCCGTCTGGCTGCGGATCAGCGCTTTTGTTTTCCCTGCAGCTCTTTGTTCAGGCGAGTGAGCATTCCCTGGGTGACCAGCACTATGCCCTGCTCGGAGCGGTGGAAGCGACGTGCATCTTCATCGGCGTTTTCACCGATCACCGTGCCTTCCGGCAGTTTGCACCCCTTGTCGATCACCACCCGGCGCAGTCGGCAACCGGCACCAATCTCCACACCCGGGAAGATAACGGCCTGATCCAGGGTGCAGAAGGAGTCGACCCGCACATTGGTAAAGAGCACCGAACTCAGGATGAAAGAGCCACTGACGATGGTACCCCCGGCAAACATGGAGTTGATAGTCATGCCGTGCTGGCCGTTTCTGTCCTGCACGAACTTGGCGGGAGGAGTCATGTTCTGGCTGGTCCAGATGGGCCAGTCCTGATCGTAGATATCCAGCTCCGGCGTGACGGAGGCGAGATCCATATTGGCCTCCCAGAAGGAGTCCACAGTGCCCACATCGCGCCAGTAGGGGCGGCGATCCGGACAGCAGCCGACACAGGACATGCCAAACGGGTGAGCGAATGCGGTGCCCTCTTTCACCACGCGGGGGATCACGTCCATGCCGAAATCGTGATGGGACTGCTCGTTGGCAATGTCCTCTTCCAGCAACTGATAGAGATACTCGGCATCGAAGATATAGACGCCCATGGAGGCCAGCGCGGTGTCGGCCTTGCCCGGCATGGCGGGCGGGTTAGCGGGCTTTTCGACGAAGGCATTGATCTTGCGATCATCATCCACCGCCATTACCCCGAAGGCGCTTGCTTCACTGCGTGGCACCTCGATGCAGGCAACGGTCACCTTGGCGCCCATATTGACGTGGTCGAGCAGCATGGCGGCGTAATCCATCTTGTAGATGTGATCGCCTGCCAGCACCACCACATATTTGGGGGCGTGATCGCGGATGATATCCAGATTCTGGTAGACCGCATCAGCGGTACCCCGATACCAGTTCACCTCATCCACCCGCTGCTGGGCAGGGAGCAGATCGATAAACTCGTTCATCTGGTAGCGCAGGAAAGACCAGCCCGATTGGAGATGGCGCAACAGGCTGTGGGATTTGTACTGGGTCACGACACCGACCCGACGGATGCCGGAGTTGATGCAGTTGGAGAGCACGAAATCGATGATGCGGAATTTGCCGCCGAAATGAACGGCAGGTTTTGCACGGTTGTCGGTTAACTGTTTGAGGCGACTACCCCGCCCTCCTGCGAGTACCAACGCCATGGTCTCGTTCAGCAACTGTCTGGATTTTGCTGTATTGGCAGGTTGTAACAACATCTCATATCCCTTTGTAGATAAATCACTACAATGTTGCCTCCTTTGAGCCCTCAAGAAAGTGCTTTCAGTCACATTTTATGGTTTCTGACGTAATAAAATGACCTTTTTGTTATTAAAAATGACGGGTTGATCCGTCATTGCTTTCAATATGGTCAGTTGTCAATTGGGCGAGCCGAACGACAAAATGGGCGGCGAGAGAGGAGGGATGAAAAAGCCCCTGCCAATGGTTGGCAGGGGCCCGGTTTGTTGAGACCCGGTGAGCCGGGTCTGATTAACAAGGTTCAGGCTGCGTTGGCCAGTGGCTCCTCGCTCTTCTTCTGGTAGGCCTGCGGGGTGAGCCCAAGCAGCTCCTGCACGGTCGAGGCGACGGTAATGGAGGAGACGGTGCCCACCAGGATCCCGGCAAACAGGGTGAAGGAGAAGCCGTAGAGAGCGTCACCGCCAAACAGCAACAGAGCGCCCACGGTAAACAGGGTGGTGCCCGAGGTGATCATGGTGCGACTGAAGGTCGCCTTGATGGCCACATCGGAGCATTCGTGGATCCCCATCTGGGTACGCGAGCTCAGCAGATCCCGCAACCTGTCCGAGATGACGATGCTGTCGTTGAGGGAGTAGCCGATCACCGCCATCAAACCGGCGATGATGTTCAGATCGAATTCAATCTGAAAGAGTGACAGCAGCCCCAGCGCCACGATGGCGTCATGGACCACCGAGAGCAGGATGCCGATGGCCTGACGCCACTCGAAACGAAACGCCAGATAGGCCGACATCGCCAGCGAAGCGACCAGCACGGCCAGCATCCCCTGCTGGAACAGTTCTGCACCCACCTGAGGGCCGACGATGGTGGTGCGCAGCAACTCGACCGGCATCCCCAGCTGTTGGGTCAGCATGGTGGCGAGATCCGCCGCGGGCCAGGGCAGTTCGTGGGGGGGCAGCTTGATCAGCCACTCGCCGGGAATACCGGCCGAGCTCAGCTCAACGGCTCCCGCCAGCGGGGAGACCAGCATGGCATTGAGCTCATGGGCCTCTTTCAGGGTCTGGATATGAAACTCCAGCAGGATCCCGCCGGTAAAATCGAGCCCCAATGTCAGGCCGTTCACCAACAAGATGGCGACACTGGCCACGGTCAGCAGGATGGAAGCCCACAGGCCGATATAACGCCAACGGGTCAACCCCATGGCAACGATCATTCTCAACATAATTCTCTCCTTGGCCAGCCAGCATCAGGCTGTTGGCCCATCACGACGTGTCGCGACACGCCGGGAAAATAGTGTTCTGCTTTGGCCGCTCCGGCCATATCCATGGCCGATGGCGCAGTCAAAGCCGCTCATCAGAGGGACTGCTGTCCCGTTACACCTTCAGCGTGCGCTCGCTGCTGCGTCCCCAGAGGGGGTTGATGATGGCGCGCGTCCCCCAGATCCCGGTGATCATGCTGGAGAGCAGACCCAGAATGAGGGTGATGGAGAAGCCCTGCAGCGGCCCGGAGCCGATGGAGTAGAGCACCACAGCACAGATAAGCGTAGTGATGTTGGCATCGAAAATGGTGTGGAAGGCCGAGCGATAGCCAAAATCGATGGCGTTGGCCAGTGAACCACCCTCTCGCAGACGGTCCCTGATCCGCTCGAAGATCAGCACATGGGTATCCACCGCCATGCCCACCGTCAGCACCAGACCGGCGATCCCCGGCAGGGTCAGCACGGCGCCCGGCAGCACCGCCAGCATGCCGACCTGCATCAACAGGTTGGCGACCAGCGCCGTGATGGCAACCCAGCCGAATTTGCGGTACCAGGCCATCATGAACAGCATCATGCCTGCCATGCCGAAGGCCAGCGCGGTGAAGCCCGCCTCGATATTCTGCATCCCCAGCGTCGGGCCAATACTGCGTTCTTCCAGGATCTTGAGAGGGGCGGTGAGGGCGCCGGCACGCAGCAGCATGGCCAGCTCTTGCGCTTCCGGCAGACTGCCAATGCCGGTGATGCGGAACTGGTTGCCAAGGGCGGTCTGGATGGTGGCGACGTTGATCACCTCGCTCTGGGCACGCAATTTACCCTGGGCGTTGGTCTTGTACTCGGTGAAGACGGTCGCCATCGGCTTGCCCACATGCTGGCGGCTGAACTGGTTCATCTTGCTGCCACCCAGGGTGTCGAGCACGATATTGACCTGGGGTTGACCCATTTCGCCCATGTTGGCGCGGGCATCGACGATGTGCTCGCCGGTGAGTACCGGCTTGCGCGCCATGCCGACGGCCTGACCGTTGCGATCGGCGATGTAGAAGTGGCTGTCGGCTTTGGCCTCGTAGAAGGCCAGCGAGGCGGTGGCGCCGATCACCTCTTTTGCCTGCTTGGGGTTATGTACCCCGGGCAGTTCGATACGGATACCATCCTGCCCCTGACGCACCACTGAGGCCTCGACGATGCCGAGCTCGTTGATCCGTTTTTTCAGGATCGACAGGTTCTGGGTCACGGCGTTGTTGACCAGCAGGGTACGCTCCGCCTCGCTCAGTACCAGTTTCAGGTCATTGCCGGAGCGGGTCAGCTTCCACTGATCCTGACGGGTACCGGCACTCTCCTTGATGATGGCGAGCCAGCTCTCCTGTTCGGCCACCTCCGGCAGGGTGACGGCTACGGCGCCCTGTGCGCTGCGCGTGACGCTGGCGCCGCGCAGGTTGGCTTCACGGAAACGGGTGCGCAGGGTATCCACCAGATTCTTGGTCTGATTGTCGATGACAAAGTCCACGTCCACCCCGATCAGCAGCTGGGAGCCGCCACGCAGATCGAGCCCCAGCTTGATGGGGTCGGCGCCGAGGCGGGTGATCCAGGCCGGTGCGTTGGAGTGAAACTCCAGTGTGAGGGCGGCACTGTCGACCCCTTGCTGCTCCAGCAACTGCTTGGCGCGCTGCTGTTCACCCTGGCTGGCAAAGACCAGCTCGACTCGCTCAGGTTGCTCAATTACCTTGAGCGGGGTCAGGTGTTTGTCGCTCAGCAGCATCTGTTGCTGGGTGGTCAGGCGCTGCTGTCCGTGCAGGCCGAGGGAGGGCTGCTCACCGAAAAAGGTGGGCAGGGAGTAAAAGGTAAAGGTCAACAGCATCAACAGCAGCAGTGCGTACTGCCACTTGCTCATGCGGTTGAGAACTGTGCGATTGCTCTTTCTCATGGCAAACAAGCCTCTGTCAGGAGAATGGTGCCTAGGCCGATAGCAACAAGGCTCGGCAAGGCGCAAAAAATGGGATGCATCAGATGCGGATCAGGCAGTTGCCGGATCCGTCAGGAAGAGGAGATGAGCAAACAGTGGATGTGCCAGCCCCTCCGGGGTCAGGCGTTCAGATAGCTCTGGGTGAAGCGGTATTGCAGATGTTGGCGCTGTAGATGGCGTCGGTGGATCGCGCCAAAGCGATCGCGAAAACTCTGTTTGTGATAGAGCTCGGGTGCCAGCATCAGCCAGCCGAGCAGCAACAGCAGGATGGCTTGGGCCGACCAGCTCTGGATCAGCTCGTAGACCACACTCTTGGGCTGGTTGTCACTGCGCAGGGATTGTTCGAGACGCAGCAGGTGATTCTGATGGCTGCCGACAAACTTGATGATGCCATCATCGCTGTCGCTAAGCTGATTGAACACCTGAGTCTGCTGCTGTTCACTCTGGGGAGATGCGGGTAGCAGCGGGCCTTCCATTCGGGCGATGGAACAAAGTAGGGTGAGGGCGATAACCAGAGTGACCAGCACCAGTTTTACTTTGTCGATAAGGCGCAAAAGTTAATTCCCGATAAATAGGAAGGGCAAACTACCATAAGCGTCCGGTTTGAACAAGGTTGCCCCGGGCGCATGGCACCATTCGGTGCTGGCTGTCAGCTGCCGCTCATCTGCTTGAAGTCGCGGGCATAACCCTTGAGCAGGGAGTAGAGATGAGCCCGCTGGGAGATATCCAGCGACTGGCTCATGGCGCTCAGCCAGTTGACGGTACGCTGGCGCGACTGTTCGGTATAGCCGGTAAAGCGGCCATCCATCAGCCCATCCCCCTCGGCCAGCAGGTCAGTCAGCTCGCGGGTAAAGTCGGGACTCTGGCGCTGCTTCATCAGCCTGTCCAGCTCCTGGGTCCAGGACTCCTGAAACTCGAGCCAGGGGGGCATCAGCTCGTATTGCCATTCGGCCCACTGGGCCACCAGTGGCGCCTGTGCCGGTTTCACCTCGCCAATCCAGAACTCGAGCCGCTTGTTCATCTTGTCGCGAAACTCCGCCAGCATCTGCTCTTTGGGCTCAGTGGCAAAGTCCTTTTGCCGCTCCTGTTGCCGCTTGACCCGATCGGTCATAAAGCGGGCCACCTGCTCGTCGGTCAGGGTGCGCGCCAGCCTGACCGCACGGGGGATAGTGTTTTCCAGCGTGCGGGTCAGGCTCTGCTGCACCGCATCGAGATTGGTCGAGATCTGCTCCGGCGTCATGGGGCTGGCCACCGCCTTGGCCAGTGCATCGAGATCCTTGGCGTAGCGCGGCAGCTCGTGCTGGCGATGCCAGGCCATCAGCCCCTTCACTTCACGGCTGAGCAGATCCTTCTGCGAATAGGAGAGGGCAAAGTAGTCATCCAGCTGCCAGATGATGGCGGTATCGAGCCAGTAGTAGATCACCCGGGTGGAGCAGCCGGTCAGCAGCAGGCCGATCAGCAGCAGACCCCAGGTTTTCGGCTTGTGCCAGCGCACCTTGTTTATCATCTATTACTCCAGTCGTTGCCGGTTGATGGCGATCAGGGTGTCATAGTCGAGTAAGGGCTGTTGCTCTGCCATCAGTAGGGCCCAGAGCAGGCCGATATAGTCGACCCAGGGTAAAAATGCCTCGCTCTGAAAATCGGGCCACTGGTGGCGCGGCACTGCCTGCAGATAGTGCGCTTCCAGCTCGTCACGCCGCTCGGCGGGCCACTCATGGGTGCGCTGGATGCTGGCGAGCTCAAAGCCGGGGTGACCTGCCGCGCCATACTCCCAGTCGATGACCCAGGGTTTGCTTCCCAACAAGTTAGCCGGATTGAGATCATGGTGGCAAGGGCGCCAGCAATCATTTGGCTCACTGCTGGCGAGCAAGCTCCGCTCCAGGGCGGGCAGCCAGGAGGGAATGCGGGCCAGTCGGGCGCGATAGCCCGCCGCGTGGGCTCGCACCGCCATCACCACCGCAGGTAGCGGCAAGCGATGGAGCTTGCGCAGCACCTCCGCCAGCAGACGGGGCTGATCGGCTTCTGGTGGCGCCGCGTGTACCCAGTTTGGCTCATCGCACCATTCGAGCAGCATCAGACCGCTGGCGGGATCGCCATAGTGGCAGGGCAGCGCCAATCCTTCTGCCATCGCCCCCTGATAAAGCTGCCACTCGGTGGGACGGTCGATGCCAAGGCGCACCGGGTCGGAGTGGCCCTGACGCAAAAAGTAACTGCGCCCCGAGGGGAGGCGCAGTCGATAGTTGCAGTTGGTCAGACCTAACCCGAGTGGTTCCAGCTGCCCCTCCCGCCAGGGGGCGGGCAGGCGGGCCAGTAGCGGATCATGGTTGCCTGTCACCGGGAGCCTGTTACCAGCCAAAGGTGGATTTCTTCGCCTGTTTGCGGATCTCTTTCTGATCGGCCCACAGCAGTTCGCCGTTTTGCAGATCCATCAGGTTCATGGTCATCTGGTAGTAGACATCCTTCACCTTGCCATTGTCCTTGACGATGCTGGCGAGGTTGCCATAGACCATGTAGCGAGCACCGGTCTGCTTGCCCAGACGCACCATGGAGGCAGGATCCACCATGCCGCTGCTCTGCTGGTATTCGAGCTGTTGCTTGACGGCGGCCACCTTGCTCATGTCGACGAAGCGGAACTTGCCGGCCCGCAGCAACTTGGTGCGGATGGTGTCGGTGATGGCTTCGGTATCGATGTGCTCGGAGGTCTTGTTGCGGATAGAGTCCATAAACATCACCGGACGACCGCCTGCGGTGATCTCGCTGGTGGCAGGGGAGGCGAGCATGGAGTCCGCCATCTTGTCGGCGATGGCCTGCAGGTCGCTTGAGCCGTAATCGACGGTGACGGTTTCGGTTTCGGTCGGATCGCCATAGCTGACGGTGGTGCTGGAGCAGCCGCCCAGCAGCAGCGCGCCGGTCAGGATCAGCAGGGCATGATTCATTTTCATCAGTAGGATTCCTCAATCACTTCGCGTACGTAAATCCGGTAACCCTGCGCCGCCGGGCTGGGCGCCAGAGCCGAGAGGGTGCGGGTCTGATAGCCATGCAGCTTGATGGGGGTCCAGCCGCGGCCATCGCTGGCGACCTCCTGACCAGCCTCATCATACCAATAGAAGATATATTGCAGCTTGTTATCGCCGCGCTGGGTGCTGGCAGCGGCCACATTGACCTGCAGCAGGCCATTTTGCTGGCGGCGGCTCAGCTCGGTCAGGGTGACGTTGACGTTTTGATGCTGCTCCAGCGTGGGAGCACCGCCCGCCGGGCCATAGAGCGCCACGCCTGAGGTGTTGGTGGCGCAGCCGGTCAGCAGCAGCGCGAGCCCGAGGGCCAACCCGTATGCTTTCATCTTGCTCTCCTTGATTGGAGTTAGTGGGGCAGCATTGGGGGCTGCCCGGTTAATCGTCTTGCTCAGAGCGGCATCACCCTGGTGGTCAGACCGGCGCCGAGGCGCTGTACCCAGACCAGGGTGGTGCGGCCCTTGTGGATGGTGAGCGGCAATTGCCGCTGCGCTGCCCCCGCGCCCAGGGTGAGATTGATGTCACCTGCCGGCACTATTCCCTGCCAGCTCGATGCCTGAGCTGGCAGCGTCAGCCAGCTGCGGGTATCTGCTCGCTCCGAGAGAGTGTTGAAGATCCCCACCAGAATATTGCCCACATCGCCCCCCTCTTTGGCGGCGGAGCGGCGCATCTGCTCCTTGGCCACCAGTCGCAGCGCCTGGCGGGTCAGCATGCCGGGCAGCCGCTCCTGCAGATCTTTGGCGGCCAGCGCTTCCAGCCTGACCAGCTCGCTGGTTTGCTCGACCCGCTTGCCGACTTCCACCGTCAGCGGGCCGGTGTCGCTGGCCCGATTATCGTAATAGGGGATGGCGACGGTAAAGGTGCGAAAATCGCCGCGGGAGGTGGAGATGGGCAGCGGCAGGAACAGTTCACGCCGCGCCGGGATCAAACCATCTTCAAACAGCACCACCAGTTGGCCCTGATTTTTAGCTGGCAATGGCGCTTTGCGGCCTATCATTTTCTCTGTCTCGCGGATCTCGTCCGGTGAGCCACGCAGCCGCGCCAGACGCAGCAAGGCATCTTGCAGGCTGCGGTTGTCCGGCGCTATCTGGTAGCCGCGCTGATAGTCGACCCAGGCATCGTTGAGATCCCCGGCCGCCTCATAGAGCACGGCGGAAAAATAGAAGGTGTAGGCGTTCTGAAAACCGTTCTTGACCTTGCCGATCAACCGGTCGAGATCCGGTGCGCCGCGCGACATCAGCTGGCGCATCTCGCCTTCTGCTTCGGCCTCTTCGCTCTCATCCTTCGCCTTGCGTACCTCATCGGCTCGCCGTTTCAGGGCCTGCTCCTGCACCTGATTGGCCCGACGCACCTCCACCAGGGCGCCATCGGCATCACCCCGTTGCAGATAGTTGAGGGCCAGATAGTGGTGCAGCATGGTGCGTTCGTAATCGGGAGTACGATAGGCCATCGACTGATCGTTGGTGAGCAGACTGCCCACCTGATCCAGACCGTGGCTCAGCCGGTATTCGGCCTGGTTGTCTTCCCACTGAAGGCGGCTGTCGGCGGCGCTGAACGCCTGCTTGCTGCCCGCATCCTGACCCGCCAGCCAGGCAATGCGCCCCTGTTCGAGCCGATCCAGCACAAAGGTGTCATCCCCGAGGGTGGAGTCACGCACCTCGGGCAGCGCCTCGGCGGCATGGCCCAGCAGCAGCTGGTTGCGCAGGGGCACCATCTGATCGGAGTAGGAGACGAACATATCCTGCCAGCGGGAGGCGCAGCCTCCCAGCAACAGCAGGGCGCCGCAGAGCAACAGGGCGCTGCGGCAGGTTGAGGCGTGGCGATTCATTACAGGCTGAGCAGCGGTCCCAGCGGCTGGCCACCGACCAGATGCATGTGGATGTGGTAGACCTCCTGCCCGCCGTGGCGGTTGCAGTTCATGATGAGGCGGTAGCCATCTTCGGCGATGCCCGCCTCGCTGGCCAGTTTGCGGGCCACGGTGAACATCCGGCCAAGGGCCAGTTCATGTTCGGCTTCCACGTCATTGACGGTGGGGATCAGCACATTAGGGATGATCAGAATATGGGTTTTGGCCTTGGGCTGGATATCCCGGAATGCGGTGACCAGATCGTCTTGATAAAGGATGTCGGCGGGGATCTCTTTACGGATGATTTTGCTGAAAATGGTTTCTTGCGCCATGGCTAACTCCCTTATATGAAACAGAAAATTGAACTAGAACCCCAAGCGGCTCCCGAAAGGGGGGGCGAGCAGCACGCCAAGTGTGACACAAGCCGACATTTGACACAGCTGATGTCCCATTCCCTTCAGTTATTGTTAAAAATACCGATAGCCAGAGGGACGTCATCTGCAGCGCCTGTTCAGGGTGGTCTGCAGGGTATCAAAAGGACGGGGTACTCAGGCAAGGGACTTTTGCATATACAGCGGGACAATAATGAAACAAACAATGTCGGATCTCTCCATCTTGCAGCGAGTCTACCTTGGCTTCGCGATCCTGGTGGCCGTGATGGTGGCCAGTTCACTGCTCACATTTCGTAGTCAGGAGACCCTGGGGAACGCACTGGAGCAGGTTACCCAGCAGTCTATGCCGCTGGTGATTGCCAGCAGTCAGACCCAGATCACCCTGCTCAGCGCCAACAAGTGGCTGGGGGATGTGCTCACCGAGCAGGATCCCAAACAGCTGCCGGCCGAAGTGGCCGAACTGAAACAGGCCAAGGCCGCGGTGGGCAAGAGCCTTGACGTTTTGCGCCAGCAGGTGGCCCACCATCCCGAATTGCAAGGGGAGATGAGCAGCCTCAGCCAGCAGGTCGACAGCTACCTGCAACTGACCGATACCCTGCCCGGCGAACACGAGGCGCTGCTCACCCGACTGCACAAGGTCAATCTGGCCAAGGGGCAGTTTCAGGTCAGTCTGCCCCAGTTCAAGAAGAGTCTGGGTGACATGATGGTCACCATCGACGACAGCTTTATCAAGATGCTCTCCGAGACCCTGACCACCAAGCTATCCGCCATCGAACTCTCCACCATGGACGCCCTCAACCAGACCATTCCAGCTCCCATCGAAGGGGCGCTCAAGCGCAACAAGATGCAGATCGAGGGGTTCAACAGCACCATCAAGGATCTGCAGGGGGAGCTCAAGAACTTCGAGAACGACATGGGCCACTATGTTCACGGCTTCGTGCGCGACACCACCGCAAGCGAAGGCGTGCTCTCCCAGTATCTGGCGCTGATGAAGCAGCAGGAACAGATGCGGGAGAAGAGCAAGCAGGCGAGCGCTCTCATCGTCGAGATCCAGAACCGGCTTGAGCGGATCACCGGCCAGAGTCAGCAGCTGATGAGTCAGAGCATTCAGCACGCCAAAGCCACACAGAGCCAGAGCACCCTGACCCAGGGAACCAGCATCGTCGTCGCCATCCTGATCGCCATGCTGGTGGCTTATACCCTGGGCAAGGCCATTCGCCGTCCGCTCAGGGAGTTGCTGCGGGTGCTGACCGAAGTGACCCAGGGCGACATGACCCAGCGCATCGGTTTTCAGAGCAAGAATGAATTTGGTCAGCTGGGCAGCCAGATCAACCTGCTGATTGCCCAGATGGGGGAGGTGCTGGCGCAGCTTTCACAAGCGTCGGCTCAGCTTAACGATGCTGCCCACGGCAACCGCCACACCACCGAATCAGTGCGGGCGGATCTGGAGAAACAGCGCCAGGAGACCGCCTCGGTTGCCGCCGCCATGACCCAGATGGAGGCCTCGGTGCGGGAGGTGGCGCAGGCCGCCAACCAGACCCTGGAGCGGGTGCAGGATGTGGAGAAGGCCTCCGAGATGGGGCGCAAGGTGATGGCCGGCAATATCACCACCACTCATCAACTGGCGGGCAAGCTGCAACAGACCGGCAAGGTGATTGGTGATGTGAGCGCCATGAGCAGCCAGATCGGCAATATCCTCGATGTCATTCGCGGCATCGCCGAGCAGACCAACCTGCTGGCCCTCAACGCCGCCATCGAAGCGGCGCGGGCCGGCGAGCAGGGGCGCGGATTTGCGGTGGTGGCGGATGAGGTGCGCAGTCTGGCGGGCCGTACCGCCCAGTCCACCAGCGAAATCCAGACCATGATCGAGAACCTGCAGCAGGGGGTAGCCAAGGCGGTGACCGTGATGCAGGAGTGCTCTCGCGAGATGGACAGCTGCGTGGACCAGAGCTCTCACGCCAACAACGCCATGGAGGAGGTGCAGGGGATTGTGGTGCTGATCAGCGACATGTCGAGCCAGATCGCCTCTGCCGCCGAGCAGCAGCAGGCCACCAGCGCCGATATCGCCACCAACCTCAACCGCATCTCCGATATCTCGGATCTCAACTATCAGGGGATTGAGCGGGTAGCCGAGACCAGCCAGCAGCTGGACTCCCTCGCCGAGCAGCAGGAGAGCCTGGTCAAGCGCTTCCGCCTCAGCGCCTGATGGTCGAAAGTTGAAACAACAAGGCCCCGCAGATGCGGGGCCTTCTCTTTATTGCGGCCGTGACAAGGGGATCAGGCGTAGGCAATCGCGCCCTTGCCGACCCCTTCATAGGCGACAATCTTGACGAACTTGTCGCCCACCATCTTCTTCACTTCGCGAGCGATGTAGCAGGCCAGCAGCTCGACCGTGGTGTCGGTGTCGATCATCTCCACCTCGGCGCTGGGGATGGCCAGCTGGAACAGCCCTTGCGGCGCCACATATTTGAAGCCGCAGTGATGCTCGCCAAGCTGGGCATTGGCGCGAGGGCTCAAAGCGAGCTCGGTCAGCGCCACCTTGTCCTCCTCGGTGCCGAGGTAGATATCGCCCCAGCGTTCGGCCCAGTTGAGCTCAAGATCCTGGTCGCGCTCGCCATCGACGTGGATCTCGATGGGAGAGCGGTGGCCGTGGGCGATACGCTGGCAGTTGCCATCGTGCTTTTTCAGGCCATGGCTGTAGTGGTAGAAGGCACCGGTGATCGCCTCCTGACGCAGGGTTAGGGAGAGATCCTTGATATTGCCCGGCAGCCGTTTGGCCAGTACCGCCAGCAGGTAGCGGGTCACCGACTCTTTATCAACTTGTGGGGCAGGGATAAAGGCAAAGCCCTGGGATGGGCAGCGCAGATGGATGGAGCGACCCGGGCGCAGCAGATCCACTGTGCTTTCGTCACCATCCAGTGTCTCGACGTGGATCAGCGGGCACTCGGTCGGCACCAGCAGCTTGTGGTCCACCTCTTCATCAATGATCGACTTGATCAGCTTCTTTACTCGGCCAAAGTCCAGCAGCATGCTCATTTCGTTGAGCTCACCGCTCATTTCGATATCTACCAGCCAGCTCTCACCCACCATGCCGCGGCGTTCGCACAGGTAGCTGGAGTCGATCACGGTCAAATCTCTTACAAATAACTTCATCAGTCAGGCCTTGCTACAGAGAAAGGGCAGTTTTGCGCTATTATGACCCGCGATTATCGGCAAAGGAACTGGAACCCCCCATGAACAAACTGCTTATCAAGAATGCCACCTTGGTCAACGAAGGCCGTATCTATGCCTCCGATGTGTTGATCGAGGGGGAACGGATTGCCCGCATCGCCCCGGATATCGAGGCGCCCGATGCGCTGGTGATCGATGCCGCAGGTCGCCACCTTATCCCCGGAATGATCGATGATCAGGTCCACTTCCGGGAGCCGGGATTGACCCACAAGGGGACTATTGCCAGCGAATCCCGCGCCGCCGTCGCCGGTGGCACCACCAGTTTCATGGAAATGCCCAACGTCAATCCCCAGACCACCACCCTCGACGCCCTCGAAGCCAAATACCAGATCGCTGCCAACTCCTCCGTCGCCAACTACAGCTTCTATCTCGGCGCCACCAACGACAACCTTGCAGAGATCAAGCGTCTCGACCCCAAGCAGTCCTGCGGGGTCAAGGTGTTTATGGGCTCCTCGACCGGCAACATGCTGGTGGACAATCAGGAGACCCTGGCGGCCATCTTCCGCGAAAGCCCGGTGATGATCGTCACCCACTGCGAAGACACTCCGACCATCGCCAAGGCCGAAGAGGCGGCGCGGGCCAAGTGGGGCGAGAATGTGCCGATGGGGGAGCATGGCCGCATTCGCAGCGACGAGGCGTGCTACAAATCCTCCAGCATGGCGGTGGCGCTGGCGAAAAAATACGGTGCCAAGCTGCATGTGCTGCATCTGACCTCGGCCAAGGAGCTGTCGCTGTTTACCGCCAGCCACGATCTGAGCGAGTTGAAAGACAAGAACATCACCGCCGAGGTGTGTGTTCACCACCTCTTCTTCAATGATGCCGATTACGAGACCCAGGGCAGCCTGATCAAGTGCAACCCTGCGGTGAAGAGTGCCGCCGACCAGCAGGCACTGCTGGATGCGGTACGCAACGACGTGCTCGACATCATCGCCACCGACCACGCGCCCCACACCTGGGAAGAGAAGCAGAACAGCTACTTTAAGGCACCGTCCGGCGTACCGTTGGTGCAGCACTCTTTGCAGGCGCTGCTGGAGCTCTACCACAACGGCGTATTTACCCTGGAGACTATCGTCAAGAAGACTTCCCATGCGGTGGCCGAGCGCTTCCAGGTGCAGGATCGCGGTTATATCCGCGAGGGGTATTTCGCCGATCTGGTGCTGCTGGATCTGGGCAAGCCCTATGTGGTCAACGATGACAACATCCTCTACCACTGTGGCTGGTCGCCCTTCAACGGCTACCGCTTCCACAGCTCGGTGGAGATGACGCTGGTGAACGGCCAGATCGCCTGGCAAAACGGGCAGGTGACTGACCAGATCCTGGGCAAGCGGCTGACCTTTAACCGCTGATTGTTCGCAAAGCAGGCGAACGCACCGTGGCCGAGGAATTGGCGGCGTTTCCCTGTTGACAGGGCAGGGCCATCTCCATAAACTCTGCCCCCGTCAGCCGAGCTGACTCCGTCGGTGTGTAGCGCAGCCAGGTAGCGCATCTGCATGGGGTGTAGAGGGTCGGAGGTTCGAATCCTCTCACACCGACCAAATTCCCCGGTAAAGGCCTTGTCAAACGACAAGGCCTTTTCTTTTGCCTGCGATTTGCCGCACAGGCGTGAAGCCAGTGGTGATGCACAGCTGGTAGCTGTTGGCGCGAGCGGATTGTGCAGCCACCGCGCTTTATGGTGTAGTAACGACTCTGTTGCTCATTTGCCTGGCGAGGCCTCTCGTGTCTGCATCCGTATCTAAACACTGTTGTCTGCTGATGCTCACCCTGCTGTTGGTGGGCTGCGCCACCCCTTACGAGAGTGAAAAGTCATTCTGGAACGGCCAGACCGGTTTTTCCCAGACCCGGCTTGGCCCGGACAAGTGGCAACTGGAGTTTGTCGGCAACGATTTGGTGGACAGGGAGACCGCCCGCAAATATGTGCTCAAGCGGGCAGGGGAGCTGGCACTGGCAGAGGGTTACTCCTGGCTCAAGGTCGATGAGCTGACCATTAACCGCGATGCCGTCAGGGTGACCCCATCACGGCCGATCTTCGGCTTTGACGAAGATGAACCTGATCTCTTTATGGCCCAGATGCAGGTGCAGCATACCATCTCGGCGCTGCTCACTTTTCGCCTGTTGCCACGGGCACTCGATGAGCGAACTCTGAATGCGAAATATCTCGCCGAAATCAAAATAAACAGTGATTAATATTGGTGGTTTGCAAGATCTATATCACATACACCTAATGGCAGGATAAAATTCTGGAGAAAGCCTCTAGATTTACCCCCTGCTTTTAGGCATTCTCCCAGCATACCAGCCGCCAGGAATCAACGGCTCGGATCACAAAAACGGACTGTAGTGGCTCCCACGCCACTGTTTACGGCTTGCACCAATCAAAACCGGGACTCCCCCATGAAAATGAATAAACTGACGGTCGCCATCCTCATCTCCATGATGTTTGGCATCCTCACCGGCCAGGGCTATCGGATGTTTGCCGCAGATCAGGCTGCGGATTTCGCCAATAACATCACGATCCTGACCGATATCTTCCTGCGCCTGATCAAGATGATCATCGCTCCTCTGGTCTTCACCACCCTGGTGGTCGGTATCGCCAAGATGGGCGACACCCGCACCGTGGGTCGTATCGGTGCCAAGACCCTCGGCTGGTTCATGCTGGCCTCCCTGATGTCCCTGAGCCTGGGTCTGGTGATGGTGACCCTGATGCAGCCGGGTGTGGGTCTTTCACTATCCCTGCCCAATGACACCGCCAGCTCGGGCATTGCTGCCGGTGCCATTACCCTGAAAGATTTTGTGACCCACGCCATCCCCAAGAGCGTGGTCGAGGCGATGGCCACCAACGAGATCCTGCAGATCGTGGTCTTCTCCCTCTTCTTCGGTCTGGCTGCCGCCGCGCTCGGCGATCTGGCCAAGCCGGTAGTGGTGCTGATGGCCAGTGCCGCCGAGATCATGCTGAAAGTGACCGGTTATGTGATGAACTTTGCGCCATTCGCGGTATTTGGCGCCATCGCCGCCATGGTGGCCAAAGAGGGGCTGGGTATTCTGGTCACTTACGGCAGCTTTATGGCCCAGTTCTATATCGCACTGGCCTGCCTCTGGCTGCTGCTGATCGCCATGGGCAGCGTCTTCCTGCGTGGCCGTGTTATCAAGCTGCTGGCGATGATCCGCGAACCCATCCTGCTCGCCTTCTCGACCGCCAGCTCTGAAGCCGCCTATCCGAAGACCCTGGATCGTCTGGAGAAGTTCGGTTGTGACAAGCGCATCGCCAGCTTCGTGCTGCCGATGGGTTACTCCTTCAACCTCGACGGCTCCATGATGTACTGCACCTTCGCGGTGATGTTCATTGCCCAGGCGTATGGCATCGAGCTCTCCATGGCCCAGCAGATCACCATGCTGCTGCTGCTGATGGTCACCTCCAAGGGGATGGCCGGGGTACCGCGCGCCTCTCTGGTGGTGATTGCCGCCACCCTGAACCAGTTCCATATTCCGGAAGCGGGCATTCTGCTGCTGCTGGGGATCGACCACTTCCTCGACATGGGCCGCTCTGCCACCAACGTGCTGGGTAACGCCATCGCCGCCAGCGTGGTGGCCAAGACCGAAGACAGTCTGGGTGAAACCGTCGCGCTGGGCGAGAGTGAGCCAGCCAAAGCCTGATCACAACGCCATGAAAAATAAACAACAACGGCCCGCCAATGCGGGCCGTTGTTGTTTATGGCTCGTCTACACTGCTAGATAGTTTTCATCTGGAGTGTACGGTTATGAACATTGCTCGTCGGCTTCAACTGATAGCGCTGCTGGTTATGCTGGCGCTTGTTTTCCTCAGCTGGTTCAGTATCAACCGCCTTGGGGCTGGCAATCGAGACTTGAGCTATGTGACGGACAATACGGTGCCCAGTATTGCGCTGATCAAGGAGGTGCAGGCTGCGTTCTATGAGCTGCACTCCCGGGTTCAAAGTCATATCCTCAACACCGACAATGACAAGATGCAGCAGATAGAAGCCGATATTGCCGAGCATCGCAAACAGATCAATTCGCAACTGGAGAAATATAAAGCAGAGATGCTCTCCAATGACGAAGACCGACGCCTGACCGACGATGATCAACGCATTATCGCGCAATATTATCAGGAGATAGACAAGGTTCTGCAGCTCTCCAGACAAAACAAGAACGATGAAGCGCGAGACATGCTGGCGGGAGAAGCCACCAGAGTGTTCCAGCAGTTTGCCAAGGCAATCGAGCTCCACGTCAACTTCAATATGGATTTGGGACTGGCGCTCAAGAAGCAGGGCCAGGAGAATTATGACAACAGCCTGCAAACCCTGTTGTTTATCGCCGGTGGTGCCACCGTACTGACGATGGGGCTGTTTGTCTGGTTGTTCAATCAGGTGGCCAATCCCCTTCGCACCGCCATGGATACCCTGACCCGGATCCAGCGCGACCTCAACTTTACCCTCAGAGCAGACGTGAAACAGCAGGATGAGATTGGCCTGACCCTCAATGCGGTTAACCGGCTGCTCGATACGCTGCAACAGACATTTACCGAATTTTCCGTCGGCAGCTTGCAGATCAAGAGCACCGCCGAATCCCTCTCTCAGGCAGCGCAGCACCTGGCCAGCTCGGCTAATCAGGCCAATGATGCCACCAGTCTGATCGCCGCCGGTGTGGAAGAGATGACGGTCAGCATCACAGATATCTCCCAGCGTACTCAGGAGACGAGCCGCATCACCAATGAGTCGGGGCAGCTGGCGACCGAGGGAGGCCGGACCATCGAGCGCACCGTCCATGCCATCAACGAGATAGCCGACTCCATTCGGCAGGCCTCGTCCGAGGTCATTGCGCTGGGTGAGGGCATTTCGCGCATTGGCGGTGTGGTCAACGTGATCCGTGATGTGGCGGGGCAGACCAACTTGCTGGCCTTGAACGCGGCCATTGAAGCAGCGAGGGCCGGGGAGTCCGGCCGTGGCTTTGCGGTGGTGGCGGATGAGGTGCGCAAACTGGCAGAGCGGACAGCGCAATCCACCCAGGAGATCTCCGCCACGGTAGAGGCGATCCAGCAGGAGTCGAACAATACGGTCTCCCGCATGCATCTGGTGGAGGAGAAGGTGAGCCAGGGGGTCACCATGGCGACCGAGAGTGGCGCCATTATTGCCGAGATCCGCAGTGCGTCGCACCGGGTGATGGAGCAGGTGGGCGAGATCACCAATGCCATCCGCGAGCAGAGTTCGGCCGCCGAGTCGATCGCTCATCAGGTGGAGCAGATTGCTCAGGTCGTGCAGCAAACCAGCAGTACAGCGGAAGAGACCTCAGCCGCCGCCGAGGAGCTCAATGTCACCACCGAGAGCATCCACCAGCAGATATCCCGCTACCGCATTCAGTAACGCCGACGGTTGTTATCCATCTGCTATCCCCGCCAGCTGGCGGGGATTTTTTATATGGCTTGCTTAGAAGCCTGAGCCCGGTTGCTGCAAAAATGCCGCCTCTTCCGGTGTGCTGGTGCGACCCAGAATGTCGTTGCGGTGGGGGAAGCGGCCAAAGCGTTCGATGATCACCTGATGGCGGCGGGCAAAGTCGGCAAATCCGGCAAAGGTCGCCTGCGCCGATGTGCCAGCCTGCTCGGCAGCCAGTGCCTCGAACAGCGCCACACTTCTGGCCTGTTGTTCGTGGGATTCGGCATGTTCCAGCGGCAGATAGAAGAAGACCCGCTCCAGTGGCGAGAGGGATTTGTCCGCCCCGATGGATAGCCCTTTCAGGCAGAGATCCCTTGCCAGCGGATCCTGGGCAAAGGCCGCAGGCGTGCCGCGATGGATATTGCGCGGCAACTGGTCGAGCAGCAGGATCAGCGCCAGCCGGCCGCTGGGGAGATCGGCCCAGTGGGCGAGGCTGCCCTCGGCTGCGGCCTGTGCCAGCTCGCCAAAGCGGCTGGCCAGCAGGGCATCCGTTTTGCTGTTTTTTCCCCACCAGAGCGGGGCTTGCCGTGTGGCCCGCAGGACGTCATCGGCCTCGTCGCCAAACCAGAAATCGAGCAAAGGTTGCCAGGGTTGCATGGGAACTCCTTGATGTGATTCAGAGGGAACCAGGAACAAATGGCTCAGGGGTGCTGCCGAAACGGCGGCTTCTCGTTACACTGTGCCATCTTTTGCCCGAAAGACGTAACCCCCCGATGGCGAGCGCCGGATTCTTGGCTCGGCCGATGATGGCCTGCCATCGCCATGAGGTGGCCCTGTTGACCCCGGTGGTTATCGGGACGTACACCTCTCTCCCGGGGTTGTTCTCACTGATATAAGGAATCTTTGATATGGCCGGAACCAGTTTGTTGGCCCTGCTCGACGATATCGCCAGCGTGCTCGATGACGTGGCGCTGATGACCAAGATGGCGGCGAAGAAGACCGCCGGGGTGTTGGGGGACGATCTCGCCCTCAACGCGGAGCAGGTTTCCGGAGTGCGTGCCGAGCGGGAGTTGCCGGTGGTGTGGGCGGTAGCCAAGGGATCATTTCGCAACAAGCTGATTCTGGTGCCCGCAGCCATCGCCATCAGTGCCCTGGTGCCCTGGCTTATCACGCCGCTCTTGATGCTGGGAGGTGCCTACCTCTGCTTTGAGGGGGCCGAGAAGCTGGCCCACAAGTTCCTGCCTCATGAAGTGAGCGAGGGTGAGGCACACACAGCTCCTATTCCCGATGATCTGGTGGCCTTCGAGCAGCAGAAGGTAAAGGGAGCGATCCGCACCGATTTTATTCTCTCTGCCGAGATCATCGTCATCGCCCTTGGCACGGTACAGGGAGCAAGCCTCGCGCTGCAGCTCTCGGTAGTGGCTGGCATCGCCCTGCTGATGACCATCGGGGTCTACGGGTTGGTGGGGCTGATCGTCAAGCTCGATGACATCGGTCTGCATCTGCTGCAAAAGCCCGATGGCAGCGCCCTGCGCCGCGCGGTGGGGCAGGGACTGTTGGTGACGGCGCCCCGTCTGATGCACCTGCTGGCTCTGGTCGGCACCATCGCCATGTTCATGGTGGGCGGCGGCATTCTGGTGCATGGCTGGCCCTTTGCCCATCACCTGATTGAAGGTGCAGCCGCTGTTGTTGCCAGCCTGCCCACAGTGGGGGCCGTACTGGCGGCGGTGACGCCGACGCTGCTCAACGCCGTGGCCGGTGTGGTGGCGGGTCTGCTGCTGGTTGCCGTGATGACGCTGGTGAGCCGTCTTGCCCCGGCCAAGGTATAAGCGAGCTTGCGGGCCATTTTCTCTTTTTTCCTCTCTTCATTTTTTGGCCAGCGGGACGCTCGGTCTCTGACTTGCTGCCCGCAGGTCTGCAGCGCCTCCCGATAAAGGCCTTTGCGAGAAGTTATGTATCAACAACAGTGGAATAACGACCATATCTACCCGGGCCTCGACAGCCCAGAGCTGGAAGCGGACATGCGCGCAGCCCGCCACGCGCTGGAAGAGCTGGCCAGCTATATGGCGGGTCTGGACGGGGTGCGCGACGCTGACGCAGCGCTGCTGGATTTTTTGCGGGAAGTGCGGCTGCGCGCCCGTGATATTCGCCATATCGGCTGGAACGTCGCCATTTTGGCCGCGTGCCGCGGCAGTCAGGATGTGCGGGATCCGCAGGCCAAACAGCTGGCGTCCCGTGCCCGCGCCCTCAATGCCGATCTGTTCAAGACGCTGGCGCCGGTGGAAGATCTGATGCTGGCGTTGCCGGAAGAGGAATTCGCCGCGCTGATGAGGGATCCGTTGCTCGGTGAAGAGGCGTACCGCCTGCGCCATGAGCGTCGCTTGCAGGATCAGCGCCTGCCGGTGGAGGCGGAGCAACTGGTGATCGGTCTGGGCACCGATGGCCTGCACGCCTGGGGCAACCTCTACAACGATCTGGTGGGCAAGATCCGCTTGACCATTGATGGCCGCGAGATGGGGCTGGCCGAGGCGAGCAATCTGCTCTCCAGCCCGGTGCGTGCGCTGCGTTTAGAAGCCTTTGATGCCATCAGCGCCGGTTGGGAAGGGGAGCAGGAGACGGTTGCCGCTATCCTCAATGCCCTTAACGGCTGGCGGCTGGAGCTGGCCCGTCAGCGCGGCAAAACCCGTGTGCTCGATGCGCTGGATCTCTCCTGCCATCAGAGTCATATCGAGCGAGCCACCCTCGATGCCCTGATGAGCGAAACCTGGCGAGCCCGTGGGTTGGGTCAGCGCGTCCTGGGGCTGATGGCCGAGCGCCTTGGTCTCGACGATCTGGGGCCGGAGGATCTCTTTGCGCCGCCTCCAGCTTCCAGCAGCCGTGACATTCCTTTTGATGAGGCGATCGAGTTGATTGCCGATGCCTTTAGACGATTCGATCCCGAGATGGGGGCATTTGCCCGCATGATGGCCGAGAAGGGGTGGATTGATGCTGCGCCCACGCCAAATCGCCGCACCGGCGCCTACTGCACCAAGTTTGCCGAACCGGTCGAACCGCGGGTCTTTGTTACCTATGCCGGTACCATGGACAACGTCATTACCCTGGCCCATGAGCTGGGCCACGCTTGGCACAATTGGGTGATCCGCGATCTGCCGATGAGCCAGCGCAGCTACCCCATGACGCTGGCGGAGACCGCCTCCATCTTCGCCGAAACCCTGGTGCGCAGCGCCCTGTTCGAGCAGGCGCAAAGTCCGGAAGAGCAGCTGGCGATCATCTGGGCCGAGGCCGACGGCGCGGCCACCTTCCTGGTCAATATCCCGGCTCGCTTCGATTTCGAGCAGGCCTTGGTGGCCGAGCGGGCGCAGGGTTATGTGCCGGCAGAGCGGCTCAAGGCGTTGACTGACGAGGCGTGGGGACGCTGGTATGAGGGGAGCCTGACCCGCTATCATCCCATGTTCTGGGCGGCCAAGGCGCACTTCTCCATCGCCGGGCTGGGCTTTTACAACTACCCCTATCTGTTCGGTTATCTGTTCAGCCTCGGGGTCTATCAGCAGTTGATGAGCCGCAAGGCGGCGGGGGAAGAGGGCGTGGCCGAGGCCTATCGCGCCTTGTTGCGCGATACCGGCCGGATGAGCGCCGAAGATCTGGTAGCCAAGCATCTGGGGCAGGATATCCGTGAGGCCGCCTTCTGGCAGGGGAGTCTGGCACAAGTAGCGCAGGCGATAGAACGCTTCGCACAGTTGCCTGCCTGATTGGGTCAGCGGTGATATGAACAACAGGCCCCCGGACAGTCTCGCTGTCCGGGGGCCTGTTTGTTATGCCTGCTCTTGCTGCGGTTTGATGGGACCAACGAACAGAGGACGGGTCTGGTGAGTCAGGTCCGGCTGATAGCCGTTGAAGAAGAGGTTGAGCAGCACCGAACTGATGGTGGCCAGCAGGATACCGCTATGAAAAAGCGGTTGTAGCTGCGCCGGAAGCTGTTGGAAAAAATTCCCGGAGACCGTCGGGATCATGCCAATTCCGAGACTGATGGCGACGATATAGAGGTTGTGACGGTTGCTGTTGTAATCGGTGCGCGCCAGGATGCGGATCCCGGTGGCCAGCACCATGCCGAACATGACGATGCCAGCGCCCCCCAGCACGAAGGGCGGTATAGAGGCGACCAGCACCGACATTTTGGGGATGAGGCCAAAGGCGAGCAGGATCCCCCCCGACATCACGCAGACCCAGCGACTCGATACCCCGGTCACGCTCACCAGACCGATATTCTGGGAGAAGGAGGTGTGGGGGAAGCTGTTGAATATCCCACCAATAATGGTGCCGATGCCATCCACCCGCAGCCCGCGTACGATATCACCGCGCCTAGCCGGATGGCCGACGATGTCGCCAAGGGCCAGAAACATCCCCATGGATTCGATAAAGGTGATGAGCATGATCACCGTCAGAGTGGCGATGGAGATGGGATCGAAGGTGGGCCAGCCGAAGGCGAAGGGCACTATGGGGGCAAACCAGGCTGCCTCGCCGAGGCCATCGAGGCTTACTTCGCCCATGGCGATGGCCACCGCGAAACCGAAGATGATCCCGAGCAGCACCGAGATATTGCTGAAAAAGCCCTTGGTGAAGCGGGTCACCAGCAGGATAAAGACGAGCACCAGAAAGCTGGTGCCGATATAGCGCAGGCTGCCATATTCCGGATTACCCTTGCCCCCCGCCATCCAGTCGATCCCCACCTGCATGATGCTGATCCCGATGGAGGTGATAACCACACCGGTGACGACGGTGGGGAAGAGCGGCATCAGCCGACCTATCAGCGGCACCAGCAGGGTCGAGATGATACCGGCGGCGATGGTGGCACCGAAGATGCCCGTCAGCCCCAGATCCGGGTTGGCTCCGATGGCCAGCATGGGCATCACGGCGGCAAAGGTGACCGACATGATGACCGGCAGCCGGATCCCGGCAAAGCGGCCAATCCCGACACATTGCAGCAGGGTGACGATGCCGCAGCAGAAGAGATCCGAACTGATAAGGTAGGAGATTTGATCCTTGGGCAGCCCCAGACTGCCGCCAATCACCAATGGCACCGCCACGGCGCCGGCGTACATCACCAGCACATGTTGCAGGCCCAGGGTAAATAGTTGGCCCATGGGGAGCATGCGCTCCACTTCATCCACCGGGCGCTTGCGCGCACCCGGTCGGGGGGAGGGGGGATTGGTCTCGTTCATGAACAGATCACTCCTTGAAGCCCGCGCAACTGCTACAGGCAAGATAGTGAAAGCCGCAGCTTTCCCGGTCATTGATCTCGTGTATTGACAGAGGTGCCAGCTCCCTCGGCAGTAGTGAGAGGGATCCGGTGCTGCACGGGTCAGTGCACAAAACATGCACAACGCCGCTCACGAGCGAAAACGTTTGGTGATAACGCCTTGTTTTTGCGGGATGAGTCACATACCGGCCAGATAAGTGTCCGGCTGCTGGCAGGGGAAGGAGGTGAGGGCATCTCAGATTGGTAAGGGGTTTATCATTATCGGTCTGGCGATCTCACTTTGATAGCCGGGCACCATAACGTTGCTCGCAATGCGCCCCTCTGCATGTGACGGCGCTCGCGGGCCGCGGGGCGCAATCGGGGGCGGGGGCGTGATCCAAAGCAAGAAAGTTGGATGTTTTGGTGGCGCACGGGGCCGCCGCTGGGGTAGTTTCGATAAAACCGACACAGATCCTGAGGTCTTATCCATGATCATCTATCTGCATGGCTTTGATGCCACCAGCCCAGGCAATCACGAGAAAGTGCTGCAGTTGCAGTTTATTGATGATGATGTGCGTTTCGTGCACTACAGCACGGTTCACCCCCGTCATGATATGAGCCATCTGCTCAAGGAAGTGAAAAAACAGCTCGATATGAGTACCGATCCCAAACCGCTGATCTGCGGCGTGGGTCTTGGTGGCTACTGGAGCGAGCGGATCGGCTTTCTGTGCGGCATTCGCCAAGTGATCTTCAACCCCAACCTCCATCCGGAAGAGAACATGCAGGGCAAGATCGACCGGCCGGAAGAATATGACGATATCGGTACCAAGTGTGTAACTGAATTTCGTAAGAAAAATTCAGGAAACTGCCTGTGTATCCTTTCCGTTCAGGATGAAGTGCGCGATAATCGGGACACTGAACGTGAATTGAAGAACTATTACGACATCGTGTGGGATGAGCGCGAGACTCATAAGTTCAAAAATATCTCGCATCATCTGCAGCGGATGAAGGCCTTCAAAGAAGCCTGATCCATCACGTCGACCGATTTCGTTTTAGGGAGCCAATGGCTCCCTTTCGTTTTGAGGAACCGAGGAAAATCATCATGATGAATATTGTCGTTGTAGGCGGCGGCGCCGGTGGCCTGGAGCTGGCCACCAGTCTGGGTCGCAAGCTTGGCAAGAAGAACAAGGCCAAGATCACTCTGGTCGATCGCAACCGCACCCACCTGTGGAAACCCCTGCTGCACGAAGTGGCCACCGGCTCCATGGACGCGGGCATCGATGCTCTGAGCTACCAGTCTCACGCCAAGAACCACGGTTTCGACTTCCAGCTCGGCACCCTGACCGACATCAAGCGTGACGATAAACGCATCGTGCTGGCCCCGATCCACGATGACAATGGCGACATCGTGGTCAACGAGCGCGAGCTGCCCTACGACTATCTGGTGATGGCCATCGGTTCTGTCTCCAACGACTTCAACACCAAGGGTATCAAGGATAACTGCATCTTCCTCGATAGCCCCTCCCAGGCGCACCGTTTCCACAACAGCATGATGAACCGCTTCCTGCAGTTCGCCACCGAATATAAGCCGGGCGACAAGGTGAAGATTGCCATCGTCGGCGGCGGCGCCACCGGCGTCGAGCTCTCTGCCGAGCTCTACAACGCGGTCGAGCAGCTCTACGCCTACGGCTTCAAGAACCTCACCACCGACAGCCTGAAGGTGACCCTGGTGGAAGCAGGCCCGCGCATTCTGCCGGCTCTGCCGGAGCGCATCAGCGGCGCCGCCCATCAGGAGTTGGTCAAGCTGGGTGTGGACGTGCGTACCGCCACCATGATCACCGAAGCGACCAGCGACGGTCTGCACACCAAGGATGGCGAGCTGATTGAAGCTGACCTGATGGTGTGGGCGGCCGGTATCAAGGCGCCTGACTTCATGAAGGATATCGCTGGTCTTGAGACCAACCGCATCAACCAGCTGGTGGTGAAAGAGACCCTGCAGACTACCCGTGATGAGAACATCTTCGTTATCGGTGACTGCGCAGCCTGCCCGCAGCCGGATGGCAAGTTCGTGCCGCCGCGCGCCCAGTCTGCCCACCAGATGGCCAGCCAGGCGTTCAAGAACATCCTGGCCAAGATGAACGGCGGCGAGATGAAGCCCTACCTCTACCACGACCACGGTTCGCTGGTCTCCCTCAGCCGCTTCTCCACCGTGGGCAGCCTGATGGGCAACTTGATGCGCGGCTCCATGATGGTCGAGGGCTACATTGCCCGTCTGGTCTACATCTCCCTCTACCGGATGCACCAGATCGCCCTGCACGGCTACGTCAAGACCGGCCTCATCATGCTGGTGGGTCGCATCAACCGGGTACTGCGCCCGACCCTGAAGCTGCACTAAGCCGGGATTTGGCACCATGTTGAATATCAAAAGGAGAGGCGATGGCCTCTCCTTTTTTATGGGCGCAGATCAGGAAAGAGAGCGTTACTTGCCCAGATAGGTGCGGTCGAAGAAGGTATTGACCCAGTGAGGGCGGTAGATGGCCAGCACCGTCATCGCCATGCCGTTGAGCAGAGCTTCGGGGAACAGCAGCAGTGGCCAGATGGAGAGGTAATCCGCCGTGATGGTGTGCCAGGGGTAGCTGTTACTTAGCCCCATCAGCAATGCGCTGGCGGCCACCTTGACCGAGATGGTGATGGCGCCGCCGAGAAAGGCGGCAACGAAGATATAAACAAAGAGATGGCGCGGCAACCAGGCCCAGCTGGCCAGAAACAGCAGCCAGCTGGTGGCTACCGGCAGGGCGATGCCCACCAGCGCTTGCCAGCCAAAATCGGCCAGATTGGTGACACCGAAGTAACCGAGCACCAGCAGGGTCAGGCAAGGGGCGAGCAGTGCCAGCCGCCAGCCCAGCAGCAGGGTGAGGGAGGTGAGCCCGAGAAAATGGACCTCCAGCCCCTCATGCAGACCGGCCCTTAGATACCAGAGTGGCACCAGCGCGATGGCACTGCCCAGCAGCAGGTGTTGATAGAGGGGGTTGTCATGGAGGGTCTGCCACAGAGAGCGGCGCAGGCTGAAAGCCAGCAGTACCAGCCAGATCAGAAGGGCGGCGAGTTGTCCTTCACTCATCTTGTCGTCCATTTATGCAGTAGAGTCCGGGCGGCCTTCCCGACCGCCCATAGCAGAGCAGGCTGACGAATCAGCCTGCTTTTACCATCAATATTTGACGTTGTTGTGGTACTTGCCGAGGATGCCCTTGACCCGTTCCATAGTCTCCTTGCTGGGGGGCTTGATCCCGCTCAGCTCGTACGGGTCGCCCAGCACGTCCCACTTGTGTTTGCCCAGCTCATGGTAGGGGAGCAGCTCCACCTTCTCCACGCTCTCGCCCAGCTCGGCGATGAACTGGCCCAGCCCTTCGGCGCTCTCGTCGTCATCGCTCCAGGTCGGTACCACCACGTAGCGGATCCACATGGTCTTGCCTTTGGCCGCCAGATAGCGGGCAAACTCCAGGGTGTATCTGTTGCTGACGTGGGTCAGCGGAATGTGTTTCTCGTCATTGATCTGTTTGATGTCGAGCAGCACCAGATCGGTCTGGTCGAGCAGCTTGTCCACCTGTTCGTCGAGATGGCGGACGAAGCCGTTGGTGTCGAGACAGGTGTGGATCCCTTTCTCTTTGCAGGCGGTAAAGAGTTCGGTAATGAAAGCCGGTTGCAGCATGGCTTCACCGCCGGACGCTGTCACGCCACCGCCGGAGGCATTCATGAAGTGGCGATAGCTGGTGATGTCACTCATCAACTCCGGTACGGTCACTTCGCGGCCACCTTCGGTATCCCAGGTATCGCGGTTGTGGCAGTACTTGCAGCGCATCAGGCAGCCTTGCATGAATACGATAAAGCGTATTCCCGGGCCATCGACAGTGCCGCAGGTTTCGACGGAATGGATCCGGCCAACGGTGCCGTGAGCTCCGGCTGGCTGGCTGATTTCAACGGCAGGGATCCGATTAATGACAGACATAAACAACTCCAACGATTCGAGCAGGCCGTTATTTTATTACATAAACCCCTATTGATCCTACACCTTTAGTCCGGCGCCCGGCTGCCAAGCAGCTGCTCCAGCCCCTTGACGGTGAGCGGCCGACTGGTGAGAAACCCTTGATAATGCTGGCATCCCAGCGCTTTGAGGATGGCCAGCTGCGCCTCCTCTTCCACCCCTTCGGCGGTGACGGTAAAACGGAAGACCTGGGCCAGATCGAGTATCGCCTTGACGATGGCTCTGTCCTGTTCGCTGTGTACCAGGGTCTGAATGAAGCTTCTGTCGAGCTTCACCTCGTCGGCGGGCAGATCCCGCAGATAGGCCAGCGACGAGTAGCCGGTACCGAAGTCATCGATGGAGATGAGGATGCCGAGCTCCTTGAGCTGGCGCATTCTGGCGATACTCTCCTGCCGATTCTCCAATACTACCGATTCGGTCACCTCCAGCAGCAGGCGGGAGGGGGGCACACCGGTATCGCGCAAGATGTACTCCACCTGTTGTACGAAGCCCTGGGTGTGGAACTGGCGGGCACTGACGTTGACCGACAGATGGGGGATCTGCAGGCCACGGTTGAGCCAGAAGCTGTATTGGGCACAGGCGGTCTTCATCACCCAGTAGCCGATCTCGAGGATCAGGCTGGTCTCTTCGGCGATGGGGATAAACTCCCCGGGTGGCACCATGGTGCCGTCGCTGCGCTGCCAGCGCAGCAGTGCCTCGATACCCGACAGCGAGCCATTGTCGACCCGGTATTGCGGTTGGTAGTGGAGTTGCAGCTCGTGGTGACGCAGGGCATCGCGCAGCTCATTGGTGAGGGTCAGCCGGTTCTTCTCGTGCTGGGCCATCGCCTCGGTAAAGAAGACGTAGTGGCCCTGACCGGCGCGCTTGGCCATGTGGGTTGCGGTGTCGGCCTGTTGCATCAGGACCAGATGATCCGTCTCGTTGCCGGAGAAGAGGCTGATCCCCACCGAGGCGCTGCAGTGCAGCTTGTGATCGCCGATGTCGAACGGGGTGCGAAACAGCCCCATCAGCTCGCGGGCGAAGTGCTCTGCCAGAATTTTGGCGGTGACTTCCCCTTGTCCGAGCTGGGTAAAGAGCAGGGCAAATTCATCCCCAGAGATGCGCGCTTGTACCAGATTGTCCTGGGGCAGATCCCTGAAACGCTGTACCACGGCCTGCAGCAGTAGATCGCCGCAGGCGTGACCAAGGGAGTCGTTGATCGACTTGAAGTTGTCGAGATCCACCAGCAGCAGGGCACCCCACTGGCCGTTGGAGGCGCTCAGGGTCTGCTGCAAAATATGGTTGAGGCTGCGCCGGTTGTGCAGACCGCAGAGATCGTCGTAGTAGGCGAGCTGCTCGATATGTCTGGCCGCCTCTTTTTCCTGGGTGATGTCGTAGAAGCTGCAGATAAAGTGGCTGAGCTCCCCCTGCTCATCCTTGACGCCGTTCACCATCAAGCGCACCGGAAAGAGGTGCCCATCCTTGTGCAGACAGCGCTCTTCCCCGAGCCAGAACTCCTGCTCGTTGACGGTGCGGCTGACATCTTCTTTGAGATGATCCCCGTAGTAGGTGGGACGCAGCTTGCGAATGGAGTGACCGATCACCTCTACCTCGCCAAATCCGGTGATCCGGCTGAAGGAGTGGTTGACCTTGAGGATGATGCCGTTGTGATCCATCACGATCAGTCCATCGTGGGTATTGAAGGCCACTTCCGCCAGCCGCAGGGCGTCGTCGGCGGCGAGGCGCTTGAGTTCGATGGCGGCCCGCTCGTGCTGGCTGCTCAATAGATCCAGCAGCTGTTCGGGCTCCTCAAGGGGGGTATCGAGCAGCAGGGTGATCTGGCCAATGGGGGCGCCGCTCTGGCCATGGAGCGGAATGCCGATGTAGGCGCTGGCATTGAGGGCCAGCAGCCGGGTCGCCTTGGGATAGCGCACTGGCAGATCTTCCACATAGATGGCCTGACCATGCTGGAACAGCTCCTGAGCGGGGCCGGGGTCGAGCTGGATGGGCTTGAGGGTGGAGCAGATCTCCTCGTTGATGACGCAGCGGGGGATGATCCAGAGATCCTGACCGCGGGGCTGGAACTCGCCGATCCAGCCCACCCGGGCACCGCTGGCGCTCATGGCCCAGCTTACCAACGTCTTGCAGTAGTCGATGCCGGTCTGCTGGTGCAGCTCGGGCGGGAGGGCCAGCTCGGCACGGTGCTCTTCCGGTTGCGGTTGCCAGTGGCCGAGCAGCTGGGCGCTGCTGCGCACCAGTTGCAACATCTCCTCGCTAAGCGGGGTGGGATCGAGATACTCCAGACTCAGCACCCCGAACAGCTTGTCCTGCTCCAGCAGGGCACCATCGAGGCGTGAGCGCACACCGGCACTGGTCAGATAGAGGTGATTGTTCAGCATCGGCTGGTGGGCGGCCTCCGAGAAGCTCAACGCTTTGCGGGTACGCAGGGCGCGGATATAGCGGCTGTCACCGCGAATGGGGTAGAGCGCCTCGACCCCCAGGGTGAACACCGGGGTGAGTTGCTCGCTGCCGAGATCGCCGTTGGCCTGATAGTGCCAGAGGATGAGCCGATCGGCCCCCAAACTCTCTTTAAGGGCCTCGAGCAGGGGCGCATACTGTTGCTGGCTCGCCATCTGGCTGAGGCGCGGCAGTTGCAATGCCAAATCGGCGATGGGCTCCTGGCGAAGGTTCTGCAGACAGATGAGCCAGAAGCCATCCTGCTCGTGGGCGAGGGCGATATGCCACAACTGGCTGGCAAAGCGCACGGTGATCTTGCCGCCATGACCGTTGGCCAGCAGTTGTTCGATGGGCAGGCGCAGGGCATCGGGCAGCTGGGCAGGCCAGGGGGCGCGCGGCTCATCGAGCCAGTAGAGCGGGGTTTGCATCACGTCGGTCAGGGCGACCAGCCGTTGACTGCGCAGATCCAGACGGAAAAAGAGCGGCGTCTGGAGGGCAGGAGGAAGATGACTGAGTGCGGTAGACGACATGAACAAACAACATCCTGTTAAGCAACCGTCGGGGTTGCAAGAATACTGCAAAATGGTGCGAAACAAAATTTCATTGAATTCTAAATTAGAAAAGTCTAATTTATTGCCCATTATCATGTATGAGGAGTCTTGCAGATGAAACGGATCCTGATTATCGGTGGTGTCGCGGGGGGCGCATCGGCGGCGGCTCGTGCTCGTCGTTTGAGTGAAGAGGCAGAGATCGTGATGTTCGAGCGGGGCGAGTTTGTCAGCTTCGCCAACTGCGGTCTGCCCTATCACATCGGGGGCGATATCCCCGACCGGGATGCCTTGCTGCTGCAGACTCCCCAGAGTTTCAAGCGCCGTTTCAACGTCGATGTGCGGGTCTTCCACGATGTGATCGAGATCGACAAGGCGGGCAAGACCTTGCTGGTGCGCAACCTGCAAACCGGTGAAGAGCAGCGCGAGCATTACGATGTGCTGCTGCTGAGCCCGGGGGCTGCGCCGATCCGTCCTCCCTTCCCCGGTATCGACAGCCCCCATGTCTATACCCTGCGCAACATCCCGGACATGGATCGCATTCTGGCGGCCCTGCACCACGATCAGCCGCGCCACGTCACTGTGGTGGGCGGTGGCTTTATCGGGCTGGAGATGATGGAGGCGCTGCATCAGCGCAAGCTGGATGTCACCCTGCTGGAGCTGGCCGAGCAGGTGATGGCGCCGGTGGACAAGGAGATGGCCAACATGCTCCATGCCCGCATCCGGGAAGAGGGGATCGACCTGCGCCTGCGCACCGGCCTCACCGCCATCGAGAGTCTGGATCTGCCTGCCGAGAAGACCTCCGCCGTGCCGACCGCCAAAAGCGGTGGCCTGCGCCTGACCCTCAATGACGGTTCCCATCTTGATACCGGTCTCTTGATCCTCGCCATCGGCGTCAAGCCGGAAACTCTGCTCGCCGCCAAAGCGGGGCTGGAGCTGGGCCCACGGGGCGGCATCAAGGTGGATGCCGGGATGCGTACCTCGGATCCCTTTATCTACGCGGTGGGGGATGCGGTGGAAGAGATAGATTTCGTCACCGGCGAATCTGTGCTGATCCCGCTGGCGGGCCCGGCCAACCGGCAGGGGCGCATCGCCGCCGACAATATGCTGGGCCGAAGCGAAACCTACAAGAAGACGCAAGGGACCGCCATCTGCAAGCTGTTCGATCTGGCGGTGGCCAGCACGGGGCTGAACGAGAAGCGACTGGTGCAACTGGGATTGCCGTTCGAGAAGGTTTATGTCCACCCGGGCAGCCACGCCGGTTACTACCCGGGCGCCCATCCGGTCAGCCTCAAGCTGCTGTTTGCCCCGGATGGCAAGATTTATGGCGCCCAGGCCATCGGCAAGGATGGCATCGACAAGCGCATCGACGTGCTGGCGGTGGCCCAGCGTGCCGGTCTCACCGTGTTTGATCTGCAGGATCTGGAGCTCACCTATGCGCCGCCCTTTGGATCGGCCAAGGATGTGATCAACATGGCAGGCTTTGTGGCAAGCAACCACCTGAAGGGGGACACCCTGCTCTGCCACGTGGCCGAGGTACAGGCTCGTAACCCCCATCAGCTGGTGGTGGATGTGCGCAATGGCCCGGAGCTCGACAAGCTGGGCCGTATTCCGGGGGCGCTGCATATCCCCCTCGACGAGTTGCGTGGCCGCCTCCATGAGTTGCCCAAAGAGAAAGAGCTGCTGATCAGCTGTCAGGTCGGGCTGCGCGGCCATGTCGCCTGCCGTTTGCTGAGTCAGCACGGCTTTAAAGTGAAGAATCTCTCCGGCGGCTTCAAAACCTGGCAGATGGCTACCGCCGAGTAACCGTTTTATTTCTGTGCCTGTTTGCCCCTCTCCCTTGTGCGTGCAAGATGAGGGGCTTTTTGTTTCTGCTTTTCGCCCTTCTTGCATTCCCCTGGTTGCTGCAATATTTCGACACACTATATTTCCTGTGCCGGACAAAATTAACGTTTTGTTCAGGGGATGGGTGCTATAACCCCTGCCTCGTTCATGATGAACCGTGTAGTAGGGAGAGTGACATGCTGGATATGCTGATGGCCATTTGGCATCAGGATTTTGACGCCCTGGTTCAGATGCAGGCGGTACCCCTGCTGATCAGTTGCCTGATGCTGGTACTGCTGCTGGAGTCCGCATTCGTCTTCCTGCCCCTGCCGGGGGACAGCCTGGTACTGCTGGCCGGTGGGTTGGTGGGCATGGGGGTGTTTGGCCCCGAAGTGACTCTTGTCTATCTGCCGTTGGCTGCTGGCATAGGTTCTGTGCTCGCCTACTGGCAGGGACGGGCACTGCAGCGCACCCGCTTTATGGAGCATATCGAACGGATGTTGCCTCCCGACAGCCTGCCCAAGGCAACCCGGTTGCTGAAAAAGTACGGTTTTCTGGCGATGTTCTCCTCCCGTTTTATCCCGTTCGTGCGGGTGCTGACCCCCATGCTGATGGGGATTGGCCGCCTGAGCGTGCTGCGCATGTGTGTGGCCAGCTTTGCCAGTGCCTTTATGTGGGCGCTCTGCCTCAGTTTGGTGGGCAAGCTGGCGATGAATACCCCCTTCTTTCTCCACCACAGCGAACTGTTGACCCGGGCCCTGCTGATTACCTCGCTGGTGCTGTTTCTGGCGGCTGTCATGGCCATCCTGTTTCGCTGGTTCAAAGGCGGAGCAAAAAACGAGACCAGCCACGACTAGATGACAACCCTTGCCGCACTGGATCAGTGGGCAAGGGGGGTCTCGTGCTGCAGGGGCGCGGAATTGTGCCCATTCGGGTAATGAGCTTTGTGTCGGGTGAGCAGGATGCCTTATCCTGTTTCCAGCCACGCTGCGTTTGCAGCGCTCCAACTCGGGATGGAACCTATGCGCCTCTTCGACTCTCCCTCTGCTTCTCACCGCTCTACCGCTGAAACCGGCGCTCTGCGCCGCCGCTGGTCAACCCTGCTGCTTTGCGGGGTAGTCGGTTTGCTGTCTGGCTGCGGCCCTGACAAACCCACCAGCCAAGTACCGACCACAGAATCCACTGCGCAGCAGGAGGCCGGGGCGCCAACTTCTGTAGTGCAGGCCAATGCCCGCCAATATCGCGATGCCCCGGCGCTGGCGCTGGTCTTCTCCGGCCCCCTGGCGCCCAAGGCAAACTGGCAGAGCTGGCTCGGGGTCAGTGAGGGGGGCAAGCAGGTGCAGGGGGAGTGGATCCTCGCCGACGATGGTCGCACCCTCTATTTCCCGAACGTTCAGCCCGATAAAAGCTATGAAGTGAGCCTCAAGGCGGGGCTGGGCCCATCCCCCCGGAGCTGGACCCTCAAGACCCGCCCGCTGGAGGCGGGAGCCTCCTTTACCGCCAGTGGCATGGTATTGCCGCTGCGTCAGGAACTTCGCTTGCCCATCAGCGCGGTCAATGTGGACGAGGTCAATATCGACTTCTTCCGGGTCGATGCCGAATACCTGCCCCGTTTCCTGGCCGAGTATCGCCCCGGTGCCGGCATGGGCAACTGGGAGCTCGAGCAGATCACCAAGCGGGCCAAGCGGGTGTTCAGCGGCCGCTATGCGCTGGAGCTTGATGCCAACCGGCGCGAGACCCGCCTTATCAATGTGAAGGAGCCGCAGCTGGCGGAGGCCGGCGTCTACTTTGCGGTGATGTCGCCCCTTGGCAACTACGACTGGCGCAAGGAGACCACCTACTTCGCGGTGAGCGACATGGGGCTCAGTGCCCGCCGTTACCGCGATCAGCTGGAGGTGTTCGTGAGCTCCCTGGCCAGCGCCGATCCGCTCAAGGATGTGCAACTCTCCCTGCTCGACGAGAAGGGCAACCGGCTACAGGTGCAAACCACCGATCCCCAGGGTCATCGCCGCTTCGATCAGGTGCAGGGGGCTCGCCTGCTGCTGGCCGAGCAGGGCAGCCATCTGGCGGTGCTGCGCCTCGATGGGGCTGCACTCGATCTCTCCACCTTCGATCTCGGCACCCAGCCCTGGCAGGCCCAGCAGTTGTATCTGTTCAGTGGGCGCGATCTCTATCGCCCCGGCGAGCGGCTCGACAGCGAGATCCTGCTAAAAGGGCAGGATGGCCAGCTGCTGCCGGGGATGGCGGTGGAGCTGGAGGTGAAACAGCCGGATGGTCAGCTGCTCGAACAAAAGCGGCTGCTACCGGACAATTTGGGCGCGGCCCACTACGGTCTGCGTTTGCCGGATGATGCGCCGCTCGGGCGCTGGACCATCAACCTCAAGACCGCCGCTGGTAGTCGCTTCGAGTGGCCCTTTTTGGTGGAGGAGTTTTTGCCGGAGCGGCTCAAACTGCAGCTCGGCAAGGGGCCGGATGGTGAAGTTACGGATCTGGACGCCTCCCTCACCCTGCCGCTGCAAGGGGACTATCTCTACGGTGCGCCTGCGAGCGCAACCAAGGCCAAGGCGGAGGTAAAAATCAGCCGCGCCACCATGCCCTTTACCCAGTGGCAGGAGTTCACGCTGGGTGACGTACTGCTCGCCGAGCAGGCCAAGGATCTCGAGGCGCGGAGTCTCACCCTCAATGAGCAGGGGCAGGGGACTTTTTCACTGCAAGATGAACTCGATGGGGTGCGCGCCCTCGGGCCGCTGGAGGTGACCTATCGGGTGTCGCTCTCCGAGCCCGGTGGCCGCGCCGTCAATCGCAGCCGCACCCAGTATGGCTGGCCTGCGGGCAGCCAGTGGCCGGCACTCAAGGCCGATTTCGTGGCGGATCGGGTGGAAGGGGGCAAGCCGCTCCCCTTCCAGATCCTCAACCTCGATGAGCAAGGTCAACCGGTGGCGGGGGCGGTGAAGGTGCGCCTTATCAACGAGTACCGCGACTACTACTGGCACTACGCCGATGGCGAGGGGTGGAAGTACGAGTTCAACAGCCAGCCTTATCTGGAGCAGGAGCAGACCCTGCAGCTGGATGGCAAGGGGCCGACCCCCCTAAGCTTGCAACTCGCCGCGGGCTGGTATCGATTGGAGGTGGAGAACAGTCAGGGCCATCAATCCAGCCTGCGGGTTGAGATCGGCAGTTACGCCTGGGGCGGCGGTGGCGAGCAGGCACGGCCCGACAAGATTGCCATCACCCTCGACAAGCGCGCTTATCAGGCGGGCGACAAGGCCAAAGTGACGCTGGTAGCCCCGCGCCCCGGCAAGGGCTTGCTGCTGGTGGAAGATGGCGACGGCCTGCGCTGGTGGCAACGCATCGAGTTCAAGGGCGCAGGTGGCGATGCCAAGGATGCCCGCGGCGAGTTCGAGATCCCGGTCAGTCCCGAGTGGCAGCGCCATGACCTGCATATCTCGGCCCAGATCGCCGCGCCAGACAGCGCCTCCAAACCGTCCGGCAAGCAACAGGGGCAGAGCCTGCGCTCGGTCGGACTGGTGCCGCTCACCCTGGATCGGGAAGCGCGTCGTCTGCCGCTTACCCTGAGCGCACCGGATAAAGCGGTGCCGCTTACCCGGCTGGAAGTGACCGCCACTTCCACCCCCAACAGTCAGGGGCGCGTGGTGCTGGCGGCGGTGGATCGGGGCGTGCTCAATATCAGCGACTACCAGCCGCTCGACCCGTTCGAGATCTTCTTTGGTCGCAAGCGCTTCTCCCAAGATTTATTCGACAACTACGGCCAGGTGATCCCGCCGCAGGATGGCAAGCTGGCCCGCCTCAACTACGGGGGCGATCGGGCGCCGCTGAAAAAGGGTGGCGCGCTGGAGAGCCGGGTCGAAGTAGCCGCGCTCTGGAGCGGCGAGGTGAGTTTTGACCAGCAGGGCAAGGCGGTGATCCCGCTCGATTTGCCCAACTTCAACGGCGAACTGGCGCTGATGGCGCTGGCCTGGAACGAACAGCAAGTCGGTGAGGCCGAGCGCGCCGTCAAGGTGGTGGCGCCCTTGGTGGCCGAGATCGGCTGGCCGCGCTTTGGCGCCAGAGGCGATGAGACCCGGGCATTGGTGCAGTTGCGCAACATGAGCGGCGAAGATCAGACCCTCTCCCTTGTCTGGACCCTCAACGGTGGGCTCAAGGCAAACGGCGAGCTGCCCGGCACCCTGGCTCTTAAAAATGGCGAAGAGCAGTGGCTGACCCTGCCGCTCACCGTGACCGGGGCAAGCGGCGTGGCAAGCCTGCAGTTGGCGGCCAGCGGCAAGGATTTTGCCATCAGCCGCGACTGGACTTTGCCGCTGCGCTTCCCCTGGCCGGCCGAGACTCGCCAGCGCTACCAGATGCTGGCCTCCGGTCAGCAGATGAGCTTTGCGCCAGCTGAGCTGGCCGGGCTGGATCCCGCCAACCTGCAGGGGCTGCTCAGCCTCTCCGGCACTCCGCCCTGGGATCCGGCAGCCCAGTGGCAGGCGCTGGCCGATTACCCCTATGCCTGTCTGGAGCAGACTCTGTCGCGGGCCTGGCCTTACTTGCTGACCACGGCCGATGAGCGGGCCGCCTGGAGCAAACCCGCAGAGGGCAAGAAAGCGGCGAGCGAGGCGGACGTGCAACGTGCCCTGTTGCAGCGGCTGCAGCGGTTGCAACTGCCCAGCGGCGGTTTTGGTCTGTGGGATGGTCGCTCCGACGAGGAGCAGTGGCTCACCGCCTATGCCGCCGACTACCTGCTGGCGCGCAAGGAGGCGGGCGACGCAGTGCCGGAGGCAATGCTCAATCAGGCGCTGAACCGGCTGCAAAGCTATCTCACCGACAGTCAGTATGGTGAGCGCTGGAGCAGTGCCCCCGAGCACAGTCGGTTGGCCTATCAGGCCTACAGCGCCTATGTGCTGGCCCGGGTGGGCAAGGCGCCGCTCGCTACCTTGCGCCTTATCTGGGAGCAGCAGGCCGATCACGCTCGCTCCGGTTTGCCGCTTTTGCACCTCTCGCTTGCGCTCTCGGCCATGGGGGATGAGCAGAATTCCGCCAAGGCCCTCAGCCGGGCATTGGCGACCGAGCGTGGTGACGACTATCTCGGGGATTACGGTTCGCAGTTACGCGATGGAGCCCTTGAGCTCTCCTTGCTGCGCCAGCACAAGCTGGCTGCGGAGCGCTGGCCGGCCCTGAGTGCCAAGGTGGCCGATACCCTGGCTCACCGTCAGTGGCTCAGCACCCAAGAGCGGCTCGCCTTGTTGCGACTCGCCCGCTTCGATCCTGCCGTCGACTGGCAGGCCAGGGTAACTTCCTCTCTTGGCAATGAATCCCTGAACGGTTCGGCCCCGTTGCAACTGGGTGCCCCCGAGGCACTGGCGGCCAGTGTGGTTACCAATGAGGGCAAGGGATCCCTCTATGTGCAGCGCACTCTGGTCGGTTACCCCGAACAGGCACCGGCACGGATCAGCAAGGGGATGAGCGTGACCCGCAGCTGGTTCAACAGCGATGGTCAACCGTTCGATCCCGCCAAGGTGAAGGTGGGCGATCTGGTGGTGGTGCGGCTCAATGTCAGCAGTGAATCGGCGGTGCCCGATGCCCTGCTGGTGGAGATGGTGCCCGCCGGCTTCGAGCTGGAGAACCCGGCCCTTGGCAACAGCATCAAGCTCGAAGAGCTCTCCATTGAGGGGAAACCGGCGTGGCAGAGCGAGTGGAACGATTATCTCAAGCATCAGGAGTTTCGCGATGACCGCTACACGGCAGCGCTGGATCTGAGCGAGGGGAGCAACCAGCAACTGGTCTACCTGATGCGGGCGGTGACGCCGGGTCGCTATCAGGTGCCGCCGACCCAGGTGGAGGATATGTACCGCCCCGAGCTGCGTGCCGTGGGTGAGGATATCCATGAGGTGATCATCTCTGAGTAACATTCCCTCCCTTGAGCGGGTTCGCCCGCTCACTTTCTGGCAGCGTGGCTGGCTGAAATTAGTTAGCACTGGCCGCGCAGGCTGGCGCTGGCTTGGTCGCCTGCCACGCTGGCTGCTCTTCTCGGTGCTGGGAGTTGTAGCACTGCTCCTGTCATTGCTGGCGCTGGATAGACTCTTCCCGCCGCCACCGCTCGACCCTGCCTACGCACGGGTGGTGCTCGACATGAAGGGACGACCGCTGCGTGCCTTTGCCGATACCAGCGGCGTGTGGCGTTACCCCGTGACCCTGGAGCAGATCTCCCCCCGCTATATCGAGGCGCTGCTGGGCTACGAGGATCGCTACTTCTGGCGTCATCCCGGGGTCAATCCGGTGGCCATGGTGCGCGGGGTCTGGCAGTGGCTGCGCTATGGGCGGGCTGTATCGGGCGGCTCGACCCTTACCATGCAGGTGGCGCGTCTTATCGAGCCCTACCACCGGAGCGTGCCCGGCAAGCTGCGCCAGATGGCCCGCGCGCTGCAACTGGAGTGGCACTACGACAAGCGCACCCTGCTCACCGTCTACCTCAACCGGGCGCCGTTTGGCGGCAATCTGGAGGGGGTGCAGGCGGCAAGTTTTGCCTATCTCGGCAAGAGTGCGGCCAAGCTGACCTACGCCGAGGCGGCGTTGTTGGCGGTGCTGCCACAGGCTCCCAGCCGCAACCGGCCGGACCGCCATCCCGAGCGGGCCCGCACCGCCCGTGACAAGGTGATGCAGCGGCTGGTAGCGCAAGGCGTCTGGCCCGAACAGGTGTGGCTGGAGGGGCGTATCGAGCCGGTGCTGGCCCGCGGTCACTTCACGCCGATGGAGGCGCCGCTCTTTGCCCGTCTCGCCGCCGACCATCAGGCCGGGGCGCTGGTGCACACCACCATTGATGGCGATCTGCAGCGCTGGTTGGAGGGGCGGGTGGCGAGCTACATTCGCCGCTTCCCCGAGCAGACCTCAGCGGCGTTGCTCTTGGTAGATAACAAAACCATGGCGGTGCGCGCCTATGTGGGCAGCGCCGAGTATGGCAATTTGCGCCGCCACGGTTATCTGGACATGGTGCAGGCGATTCGCTCTCCCGGCTCTACGCTGAAGCCCTTCATCTACGGTCTGGCCATGGACGAAGGGTTGGTGCACTCGGCCTCTCTGCTCTCCGATGCGCCAAGGCTGGGCTCGGAATATCGCCCCGCCAACTTCTCCGGTGCCTTTCAGGGACCGGTGACGCTGGCTCAGGCGCTGCAGCAATCCCTCAACGTGCCGGTGGTGCAGGTGCTGGAGGCGCTGGGGCCGGACAAACTGGTCAGTCGCCTCGACAACGCCGGAGTGCGGCTGGCGCTCTCCGACAAACCCAATCCTGCCATCGCGCTGGGGGCAGCGGGCATTAGGCTCGAGCAGTTGGTAGCCCTCTACAGCGCACTGACCCGGCAGGGGCAGGTGGCGATGCCGGTCTGGCTGGCGGGGCAGCAGGCGGTGTCGCGCCCCTTGCTGAGTCCGGGAGCTGCCTGGATCATCTGGCAAATATTGAGCGCGCAGGGACGGGCGGATCAGCCTTTTGCCAGTGAGGCAACCGGCAGGGTCAACCGGCTGGCCTGGAAGACCGGCACCAGCTATGGCTATCGCGACAGCTGGGCCATGGGGGTCTCCGGTCGCTGGACCATCGGCGTCTGGCTGGGGCGCCCCGACGGCACCCCTTTGCCCGGTTTTTACGGCCAGAGCGCGGCGGTGCCGCTGCTGCTTTCGGTCTACTCGCGGCTCTCGGACAACAGCCCCCTGCCGGCACAGCCCAATACGGTGAGCGAAGCCGAGATCTGCTGGCCGCTGGGGCGCAAAATTAGCTCGACCCTGCCTGAAGCATGTTTGCAGCGTCAGAGCGCCTGGTTGCTGGAAGGGCGCGATCCTCCCACCTTGCCGGATCCCATGGACTGGCCCTCGCCGCTGCGTCAAGTTGCATTGACCGCCGCGGGCAAGCCGACTCTGACCCGTTGCCCCGATGCGGCGCAATCCGGTTTTCGGGCCCTCTGGCCATTGTCGCTGGAGCCGTGGCGGTCCCCCGGAGAGCGACGGCAGGCGCTGCTTGCCAGCGGTTGTGCTGGGGAAGGGCAGAGTGCTGAGCTGCAGGCCCCCATTCGCATCGTGGCGCTGGGGGAGGGCAATCTTATCCGCAGTCAGCGCTACCGGTTGCAGCCGAAGGTGCTTGGCGGTGTTGGCAAGCCAGCCTGGTTTCTCAACGGCCAGCGGCTGCGCTGGGACGGGGATCAGGTGCTGAGCGTGGCGGGGCGCTACCAGTTGGTGGTGGTCGATGAAGCAGGAAACAGCGATCGTATCGAGTTTCGCGTGGTGCATCCTGACGGTGATGCCGGCACCATCACCCGTTGAGCGTTTTGCCAACAGCCATTGAGGCGAATGTAATTAACTATTTGAAATGCATCAATATTTGATTGGGTGAATTAATTTGTGAATAATTACGAATTCATTCAAATCCAATCGGGAGTTCTCTTTTGCTGCGTGTTCTGTGTCCCTTGCTGGTGCTGATGAGTTCGGGTTGTGCCACAACCAATCATGGTGATCACCATGTTTCTCCTGAACGTACCGGGTTCTATTCACCTTTCGAACCTGCTTCCGAGGGTTTTGCGCGTTGCTATCAGAAACAGTTTGCCTGTACCCCTGCCAATATCCGCCGTGACAGGGTGATGGAGGCGCGAAGGCAGGCGCAAGAGCAGGCCAATCATCGTGGTGATGATTGGTAGGCCGCAGATAACGAGAGGGGTTGGCAAATGCCAACCCCTTTTTCATTCCGCCAATTCAGCCCGGTTGGCGCAGATGGCCGAGCCGGGTGAAGAAGTGCTGGCTCTTGCGCTGGTGAAAGTGGCTCTTCTTGATGGGATGGAAGATGAGGTTGCTTTCGGGGTGGCTCGCCTTTAACTGGTGGAGCATGGCTACGGCGGGCAGGCTGGTGCTGACCAGGGTGGTGAGTGGCATGCTGAGGGTCTCGGGCCCGAGCAGTTGATTGAGCCCTTGCTGAGCCTGCTCAAAGCGGGTCAGGGCCGCCGGGTCGGCATAGCCGCTACCCAGCATGGTGAGCAGGTTGTCGAGGGCCAGATGAAATTCGGCCAACTGCTGGCGAAAGCCGCTGCGCCCGCGCAGGGCGATAAGCTCGGCGAAGGAGATCTCGCCGAGGTGAGTGGGTACTTGCAACGGGATTTCGAGGTGGAAGCAATCCTGACCGCCGCGATTGTGGTAGCGGGATTCGAGCAGATGGAGCAGGCGGTCGAGATAGTCGTGATCGGTAATGAGCGCCCCGTCATTGGCGAGTGCCCACTCACGGGCAAGGCGCATGGAGATCAGGTTGGCAAAACGCCGCGCCATTCTGATCCCACCCTCATCCCGGGTCGCAAAGCCGTGAGTAAGGCAAAAGCCGTGCAGCCGCTCCAGCCCCACCTGATCCGGGCAGAAGCAGTCGTGGTTGGCCTCCTGACGCCAGCGACCAATCAGCTCCTTGTTGCCAAACACCTTGTGGCGGACGAAATCGGGGGCCACCAGGCCGCTTATCTGGCTCTCCAGTTGCGGGGTAATGGCGGCAAAGAAGGCGGCATCGGGCCGCTCGGCCAGCAGATCGGTCTGCTGTTGAAGGGTATCGAGCAGGGCGGTGAGGCCGCTCTTTTCGCTGACGGTGAAGACAAAGGCAAGCCGCTCCAGATAGAGCAGGGCAAATTTGAGCCAGAGCTCGTCACGTACCTCCATGCCGGGGTAGTAGATATAGGTCTTCATCGGATCAGTCTGTTGTCAAAAATCTGGCGAGGCGCAGGGTCGGGAATATACGCAAGATTGGCGCTGCACGGCAAACACTGCGTGGGGTAATGTGAGCAAACGCTCATCCAGTAGGCGCTGGCCACAAAGTTCTGATATAATTCGCGCCCTTAAATCAAGGTCACCCGAGTCATTACCATGAAGTTCATTATCTTTTGACTCCATGTGTAACGCATTGAATTTATAGCTAATCAACAACTTACAGCACAAAGATGGAAACATTGGCGGTAACTTTTGTGGTAAGACTAGCATAAGTGAGGTGTGCATGAGAAGGCGTGAGACTTGGGCCTTACAGCAGAAGGCAAATGGCTGGTACTTGGTGTGGAATGTCCCCAAGGCTATCCGTGGATTGCCGATGTTTGGCGGTCGGAGGCTCTACACAAAGACGTTACAAACAGGCGACCTTAAAGAAGCCCAGAGGAAGCGTGACCTCATCATTGCCAACTTTGAGCGGTTGGTGGCACAGGCTGAAGAAGCCCCCAAGCGTCTGCGATTTAACGCTTACATCGAAGAGATTCAACAGGCCATTAGGGAAGCAGGGCAACGCATTGAAGCGGTCGTGTTGCCAGATGGACAAGAGGTTGTCGTTGAACCTGAAGGGCTTCACCATGCCTATGACGTTGAGGCTGCAATAGCTCGGGGGGATGAAGAGCTGGCGGATGCCATAAAGTTGGCCATCCAAGGGGAGCAGGATGTCATCGACAAGTACGCCATTACGCTAAAAGAGGCGTCTACGGCGTTCATCGAGAGTGAGAAGGCCAAGGTCGCAAAGGGTCTTAAAGCAGCAGCTCCGGCAACGTTGAGTCGCGCCAAACACGCAGCAGAAAGCCTTGGCTCCTTCCTTGGTCGTCCAGCGGTTCTACTGAAGGATGTGGAACGGAGGGACGTGACTTTGTGGCTTGATTCCCTGGCTGGTAGCAAGAGCGATAGCACACGGGTCGGCTACTTATCGGCTCTGTCCCTTGTGTGGGAAAGTTGCTATCTCACTCGGAGCGTGGAAGGGGATAACCCATTCAAGAGCGCAGGAATCAAGAGCACAGGCGACTCCCGGTCATACGCCCCTTTTACGCTTGAAGAGATGGCCCAAATAGTCGAGAAGGCACCGCATGATCTTCGCATGTTGACGAAGTTCGGACTTATCACTGGTTGCCGCCTAAGCGAGATTATTGGTCTTCAGGCTGATTCCTTTGAGGTTAGCCAAGGCGTTCCGCTGGTGCGTATCAAGGCTGGCAAGACAGCAAACTCCATTCGCGCCTTCCCTCTTCCGCTCGGTCTCTGGGAAGAACTCAGGCAATGCGTGGTCGGTAACGTGTGGCCTGTCCCTAAGTCAAAGAATCCCCACGGGTGGTCCAGCAAGTTTGGCAAGTTGAAAGAGGCAGCCACAGGCGTCAGAAATCGGACCAAGGGCTTCCATAGCTTGCGTGGCATGGCTATCACCGCGTACCAACGTGCAGGCATTCCAGAGGATGTGACAGCGCCGATAGTTGGGCATGGGACCAAAGGGCTAACCATGTCTTATGGTCTCTATTCATCCGGTCATGACTACTCACGCCAGCTCGAAGCCGTTGAGACCATGCTTGCGTCCGCCTACATGTCCCAGTTCCTCAAGTTGTTCAACAAGTAATCAACACAAACAAAAAGCCCCCTCGGTGAACATCAGGTAGTCCTGAAGTCCGCAAAGGGGGCTTATTCGTTGATCGGAGCGTTTTGTACTTCTTTAGCAGCTACCCAATAACACTAAGAGAACACTCACGCTTTTACAGTGACCCATTGTGTCAGTTGCAGGGCAGCACATCTTCGCCGAGCTATGGAATAGTGAACATGGGCGGTGAGATGTATGAGATTTAAAAATCCACCGGTGTGGCACAGAGAGTGTGCTGGCGAGGAACTTAGAATCCACCGGTGTGGCACTGAGAGTGCGCTGGCGAGGAACTTAGAATCCACCGGTGTGGCACTGAGAGTGCGCTGGCGAGGAATTTAGAATCCACCGGTGTGGCACTGAGAGTGCGCTGGCGAGGAACTTGGAATCCACCGGTGTGGCACTGAGAGTGCGCAGGCGAGGAATTTAGAATCCACCAGCGTGGCACTGAGAGTGCACGAGTGAGGAGATTAAAGCCCATTGCCGTAGCACTGAGAGTGCAACTAATGGCGCAGTGTGGCGCAATGTGACGCAATGTGGCGCCAATAACTTAAAATTAGGCGCCAAAAATTGAAGGTGAGGCGCCAATGGATGAAGTTTTATAATGCAAGGAAACTAAATCAATAATGATTTATTGAATGGGAGGTGATGAAGATCGTTGATCGGCGAATGGGAGGGGAGTAAACTTGTCCGCATGAACTCTTTGGAGGGGACTGTAATGTTTGACAATCTCAATTTTAAAGCTGTGACAGCGGCAGGCAAATCATCATCAGAGCTTGTCAGCATAACCCACAGCTTCAAGACCAAAAAAAATGAGCTGCTTTTTAGGATCAGCCATGAAGCGATGGAGCGGTGTGGCTTCCAGTATCAGGACAAAGTCCAGCTTCTTTTTGCTAACGACAATACCGTCTGTCGGATCATGAAATCAGATAAGCCTGGCAGTGTCACTCTCAGCCAACAAACAAAGAAGAGCGACACATCTCCAGCAATCATTCGGCTGTCATTTCGCGCCGGACTACCTGATTTTTTAGCTCAAGAGAGCAAAGGGACCAACAAGACTTTCAATCGGGTCAAGTATTTGCACAAAGACGACATGATTGAGTTCAAGGACGGTTGCTTAACCTTTCAATTAGATCTCGTTGATTCAGAAGAAGATGATGAGATCTAGAAAGACAAAAGGCATCCGTTAGGATGCCTTCTGAGGAGGGTAGGATTGAACCAAATTGACCAGCACGCCAATGCTGGAAGGCTACAACCCACTGTCATTCTCGACTTGGATAGTATGCCGTCAACGTCTGGAAATCAATCCTACTCAATTGGTTCACCTGCATTATGGGAGGCAAGATGCTGAACGCAGGTGCTTTAGAAAACAGGTTTAAGTTCGACAAAGTCGCAACTAACCCTGTGTGCCAATGTAGAAACCATCAGCTTTGCTTGTGGTGTTCTATGAGTAGTTCTGGACATGAGGAATACTCCAATGAGCGATAAAACATACCCTTACGTAGAAGATGGCTACGTCTACTGCAAACGCTTCAAACATTGGCGCAGTGGTGAGTATGTATACCCTAAGACGGCAGAATGTTTCCGGTTTAAGATCGGCGGCAAGTAATGACGAAGAGGGAACCGCAAGGTTCCCTTTTTTCATGAATAGCTTGAGTGACAAAATTCAATGGAGTAATCATCTTCGCGGTTCACTCATCGAGAATGAGTTAATCATGCTGATTAACGCTCATCGCTTGCATTGCCCACTCATCATCCATTGCTTGCAGTAAAATCATCATACCTCCAGCTTTCGATTGCCTTCATAACATCTTTAGCAAGGGCTGCTTTGATCATCATGTAGTCCATCCCCGCGTCCAGCAGCGCTTCCACCTTGCCTTCAATGCGGGCCATCACTCCAAGCCGCTTGCCATCATCTTGAGACACCAAGAAGTCACGCGCGGACATACCATAGCGGTTCTTGAATGCCGTACCGTCCAGACCAGTCACTGCCTTGCAGACAAGAGACTGTATGTTAGCCATGACGTGGTTCAGGTTGCCTTTCACGTTCCCTTCTTTTTGTGCAGTGTAGATAGCGTGACAGAAAGCCTTATTGCCTTCACGAAGGGTTTCACGCCATGTCAGAGTGACAGAGGATTGAGCGATCTTCACCGCCCCTTCAGCATCACCACGGGCAGCAGAGGAGAAGGTCCGGAGGACTGCGTTGTGGAAATCATCGTCTAGCCATGAAGCGTAGGCATAGACCCCTTGCTCATTCGCATAGGTGCCGCCGTGCTTGCCCTTGAAGGTGATCAAATTGTAATGGCGACTTTTCTCGCCATTAAGAATCCCTTTGCACCAGTCGTGCGGCTTCTGCTTACGGCTCATACCACCAGTGTACGCACGGTGCAGGTCGTTGAGACAGAACAGGCCGTCCTTCTGGTTGACGGTCACTGTGTTGCCCATGAAGTGCAGGGAGATAGATTCGACTTGTTTCATTGAATGGGTTCCTTATGTTGTGCCTCTCATGCCGTTCTCCCTCCAGCAAGCACCCAATCGCTTAACTCATAGGCAAGCTGGAGCATCAGAAGAAGCACGACATAAAGACGCAATTGGTTGATTGACGGTCGGGGAGTGACCGGATGTATTGCTTAGGTCAGGGAGAATGACCCCCAGAGGTTTCTAGGGGTCGATTGGATTAGCGGAAGAATGACTCGAAGGGGTTGCTCGATACGTTCTTCAGCTTACGCACTGGATAGCCAGCGCCTACTCGTTCGTACTGGTCAGCGTGTTCCGTGCGGCGGGACGGTTCGTCCTTACCGTAGGCTACGTCCTGCTGTTTGAACTCGCTGGCAGTCTTCTTGAACATGTCAGGGGTGACTTGCACCATCAGGCCGAAATGGTCCTTGTGCTGGAAGATCAGCGTCCCGTCCATGTCGGTGAACTGGTGCCACTTGTCCAGCGGCTGGTTGCTCCCGAAGTACGCATTGGAGGCGTTCGTCAAGGTCTTGTCGATGGTGGTGTTAATGACCTCATTCAGCACCTTGTCCTCGATGTGAACCCCTAGCGTTTCCCCCAGCATGTTACGCACTCCGGTAATGCCGGTAATGGTCACACCATTGGCGTCGTGGGCGTCCGCTGTCACGTACTCAGCGGCTTTCTCAGAGGCTTCCGCAGGGGACAGGCCGAAGTGCATCAGGGACTCCTTCTCACGCTTGTATGCGTCCCGCTGTGTCATGTTGAAGCCAGCTATCACCTCGTTGTCCCTCTTCCGTTCATCTGCTGAATTGACCGGAAGCATGTAGGGAGTTGCGGTGGTGAGGGACCGATACAGAGACCCAGCGAAATCTTCCCCAGACTTACGGCTCAACATCAGGGCTGCTTGGACAGCCTGCCGTTGTGTCTTGGTCAGTCCCACACCTTCCAGAGCGTCCACGCCTCCACGCACGTCTAGGTACATCTGGAGGGTATTCGCTGCTGCCTGGAAGGTTGGAGAAGGGGTCTTACCGTCAGGGGACACGGGGTTAGCAAACATGGCTGCCATCAGGTGCTTGTCTGTGTTCAGGACTGACGTTGCGGCCACTGTGCGATGCAGCGCGGGGTTAGACCGGACAGCCCATTCAACCTCATCCCTTTTGACCCCATCGTTGATAGGCGCAAGAGACATTACGACCTCCATTGGGGTCCCCTGTGAGAGCATCCCAAGGACTGCCATCTGGCGCTGGGCCTTGAGTGCTTCCTTGTGTGCCTTGTTGGCCTCGATTGCTCGGCGTCGTGCTGCTGCCTCTTCCTCGCGCTTCTTAGCGTCGATCATGGACTGGGCCTGACGCTTCCAGACCCCTACGTTGTCGTGCAGCTCAGGGGCCAAGCGTTGGTCTTGGGCCATCCGGTCGAACAGCTCCATGCGTCCCTCTGTGATAGCGATCTGGGCCATGGAGGCGATGGCGTGTTGCTGGGCGTCACCTTTGAGAGCCATGACGGATTCCCAGTGTTCCGGTGAGACATCCCCAGACGTTCGCAGATCGTTGGACGTGTTGTAGACGGCTGCCCGGACCTTCTCACGGGTGTCGTGGGCTGCTGTCATGCTGGTAGTGGTCTTGTCCCGCAGGTAGTCAATCTTCTTACGGATCTCACTTTGGCGACCGATGGGGGCCTTCTCAATCAGACCATAGAGGTCGTTGATCCCTGCTGCCTTCAGAGCGGCTTCAGGGTCCTTGGCGAAGTCTGACGGATCCATGCCTTTGATGGCATCCTCATACTTCTCAACGGCAATCGACAAGTCGGCCTGAAGTACTTCTTGGTCTATCTGGTGTTTGTACTGGAGGAACTGCATCCCGAACTCTGCCAGCTTCTCAAGGCCAGACAGTTGGCGGGGGGCTGGGACTACAGACGCTTTGTAACGCTGGGCAGTGATTTGGCGAGTGGGCTCAAGGGAGCCAAAGCCACTTTGACGAATAGTCATGTTTATTTCTCCTTTAGCATCGCTCTCCTACGTGAAATTTCTGGGGTCACTACCCTGACTCATTCCGAGATTTCACGTAGGAGCGCCAATAGTTGAATGTGTTGATCCGTTTTACAGGCCAGAGCGATTCATACCGGCCACGGCCAGTTGATCCGCTCGTTCATTCAAAGGGTGGCCGCTGTGACCCTTAACTTTCCGGAAGGTCACTTGGTGGGTATCCAGCAGGTGATCTAGCTTCTACTGGTAGGTTCCTTCAGTTGAGCTGGGGAGATGCAGGACCTTTCCCATGGATTGCATTAGGCGGTCAGCAGGACGGCCAGCTTGGCCTTGACCCTCGGAAGGATCTGCTGGGCATGTTCGCGGCGAGCGGCGTTGTGCTCTTCAGTCGCGCGGATCCACTCCTCCAGATCCTTCAGTGCCTCCAGTAGTTCATCCTGAGTCGGTTCGCGGTACTTGAAGCCATGATCCCTGCCATGCTCAGAACCGTTACGCTCGCAGATAGCTTCATGAAGAGTGCACGGGGGTCTCCGAGGTCGCTGCTCTGACCGGGATGGGTGACGGTTTGAAAAGTCGGGAAAGTGCCATAAGAAGACATAGTTGTTTTTCCTTGTTGATAGGGAGATGGCTCTACCGCCGAGGGGGAATAAGATCACGGCAGAACAGCCGGAACGCTCTGGATACAGGTATGAAGCACCATGTTATAGGCCAAGGCGGTTGCTTTTAGGTCAGGGTTATAGATAAGGAAGAAACGAACTTTATTTTTATGCGGGCCAATTAATGCAGGATTTGGTTTGAAACCACATGTGAGATTATTTTTGGTATGAATCTCCATTCTCATCTAAAGAAAAAATTAAAAATCAGAACGACGATTATTAATCGTCGAATTCATCCAAAGCATCTCTCGCCACTCTTAAGCTTGAATCATTTAAATGCGTGTAACGATCTGTCATCCGCATGCTCTTGTGCCCAAGCCACGCCTTTATTATGGCCATTGAAACTCCTGACTGTGCCAGACGGCTTGCACAAGTATGTCTCAATGTGTGAGGGGTTACATCTACGCCCAGTCCTGCACGTTCTCGAGCAAGAACGAATTGTTTATAAAATCGCTGGTAATCTAATTCCCCCCATTTTAATGCTGATTCTAATGCTCGTTCTGTCAGAGGGATTTTACGAGGCATTGAGTTCTTGGTATTTTCAAATAGAACACTTTTCTTTTTTCGATTTATACTGTGAGGCCGTAATGCCATAGCTTCTCCGAAGCGACATCCAGTATCGACAAGAAATCTAGTCAAATGCCACGCTCCGTCAAAGCTTAATTCGCGAAGCCAATACAGAAGGGCTTCTTCCTCCATACGAGTCACAAATCTTGTTCTGGCATTGTTCTCCGGGAAGAGTCGAACAGCAGGCTTAAAGGGGATCAGCCCTTCATCTACTGCGGTGCCTAAAAGCTTTGTTATAGATACAGTTTTTCTATTTATGGTTGCACAACTGTTGCCCTTCTGCAGATAGAAATCGGAGAGGTGAAAAAAGAGTCTCGTTGTGATTACCTCAGGTCCCAAGTCTAACCACCCCATCTCCACAAGTGCACTTTGAGCCCGTCGCTTTAACTCAAGCCCCGTTTTTGCGTGGCGCCAAGAGCGAAGCCATGTAAGTTCCAACATGTCATTCATAGTTGGTGTACAACCGGCCTTCTGTATTTTAGGCATTTCTTGGTATAGATTACTTTTTCTATTTCTCGACGGAATTCTGTCTGTGTTATTACCGGTAAGGAACAGTTCTAACGTTCTTGCTTTAGCGTACGAATTGACAGATTTCCTAACTCTTTTCCCATCGACGACCACATCAACCTGCCAGCTGCCACCCCTTTGTCTAATCATCTTCACAAACTCCAAATAAATACACATGAAAGGGTTGTCAATGTGAGGGATTATTGCAGTGTGTTCAACTGGCAATAATTACAAGCAATCCCAATATTGGTATTAATGTTTATTTAGGCTTGGTCTTGGAAATAGGGGGGACTCTAAACTCCCCCCGTCTCACATGTAGTTTTATTCAGGTAAAGCTATACCGCTCTGGGTTGCAATCCGCTGCACCTGGGCTTTGCGCTGGGTGATCTCAGAGAGCTTAGCTTTCAGTATCTCTTCCTCGTCGCACAGCCCCATCCATTCCTCTTGGAGCTTCACAGGGTTGGCCTTGGCGGCTTCTACCTGCTCATACTCGGTCGTGGGCTTGGAGGGCTTGGTGTAGCGAGATTGGTCTTTTCCGAAGCCGGTAGCTGCCAGGACGTCGAAACGGGCGACAGGAGCGTCTGCTTCATCTTCACTCAGGGAAAAAGTAGCGTTACCGTCCACGTCGAGGCCGTCAGGCCCGAGTAGTTCTTCGAGCTGTTCATTAACAAAGGAAGCCGTTGCACGGGTTTCAGAGCGGTCTTCAGTGGATGCCATCGGGATGGCCGAGTTGGAGACCTCGGGGGTGCCCGGTTTTGCCAAATTGGCATTTTCGGGCGCCTTTTTTGAAACCACCTCGTCTACTGTGCTGGAGCCCATCTTGAAGAGCTTGGCAATCGCACGATTGCTCATTCCTTCTTTGTGCTTCTCCAAAATTGCAGCGTCACGGCGCTCTTTGCACTGCTGGGACAAGGACGGAATTGGCTGCTCTTTTGTCCCCTTGTAGTTGCTGTATCCCCGCACGACAGCGGTCCGTGCAGCTCCGATTGCTTCAGCGATCTTGGTGGTGTCCGGCTCGAAGGCATTCTTCATGTACTTGCCGTCGCCAATCTCCATCATTTTCTTGATGATGATGTAGTAGTCGGCGTTGGTGTTGCCTTTACCGTGCTGGACATTCGCCCCCATTGCCAGCAAACGGACCTCTTCTCTGGAGGACGCAGGGACAATCACACATTGGTCAACAGGGATCTCCAGAATGTCCAGGCGGCGGTACGCTTCGATCCGGTGGAAGCCGTCTGTCAGGTAGAGGTGGCCATCTAGTTCAGCCAGACGGATTTTTGTCTTGAAGGACACACCACGTTCGATCAGGTCCATCATGTCGAGTACGTTGTCGTCGTCCATGTTGGCGCGGAACTGGGTGCCAGCGGAACGGATGATGGAGGTGATTTCGATGGTGGAAACAGTCATTTGGTCATTCTCCTATTGTCATTCGAGCCACTTGTGGGTCTCTTCGGGCAAAAGAAACCCAAACCCACGGGCGGTAGGTCTGGGCGAGGATCTTCAGGATTACTCAGATTGGGTCGAGATTATAACGACACCTATGCGGGGGGAAAATCAGGGGGCTCACAGACATGCTTATCAAGGTTCGCTGTATTCCCTGAGCACAGGGGTATAGATAACTCCTTCTCCTGCCCTTACTTGATGGACAATGTTGATAGGTGATGAAGGGGAGGGTGGAGGGAAACGTTGGTGGTGTCCAGATTCCCCAGTCTGGCGTTTTCGTACAGTCCCAAGATCCATCGCCGGGTACTCCATTTTTGCCCCAAGGGCATTTCTGAAGTAGTCCCGCAGTCCGTCGCAGGGTGTTGCATGTTCCTGGTTCAAGGTTTTGCACAAGGCCACTCACTGAGCCTCATTGGGAGCTCGACATGTTCAGCCAATGAATACTGTTGATAGGTCTTCCTTGCTGGTCATCTGTCCTGAAGTCATAACTCGGTGGTCCTATGGATGATCAGGGGGAAGCGACAACAGGACAGCACTTGGGCCGTCCTCGGGTAGTCTTAAAGATACCTGTAGTAAGTAGTGTATAGAGAGATAGTATCCAGGGTATCTAATAGAAGTCTTTAGTATTGGTCTTTTCGTATCCCCCCTATGGTCAGGGAAAAGTGACTAGCTCCAATTGCCCCTGCTCTGGAGGTCTCTGGAAGGTGTCTTAGTAGTGTCTTCGGGATAATCGTCGGGAGTGCAGACCTCGGGATGTACCCACAGACAACAAACAGGGGCACTCAGACGAACAAGCCCAGAGTCAGCCCCATAGCCCCCTTATGCCCCCTCCAGATAACCGCTTAGACGCTCTCTCTGCTCACCTTACGTCTTCCCCCATACAAAACCCCACACGCTCACCCCTGCACGATCTCACGGATCCACAGAGAAAGCCTGAAGACAGCAGGGACAAGGATTGAAGGGCGAAGGGAGGTAATGAGAAGGGACCAGGGGGACAGGCGCAGGGCCATCGTCGAGTCCTCCCAAACGACAAACCCCCAAGGTGTCGCGGTGAACAGCTTCGGGGGGCGATTGGAAGATTCGATCAAAGTGGGTTACTCGATCAGTTCTTTCTATTGGTCAGGGTAAATTAGCTTTCTCTAATGTGCTTTGGGACAGTCCAGGTGATCTGTTCTTTCGATGGTCCCAGGCTCAACCGATAGACACATTCGATCAACTCAACTCCCCATCCTCTCGCATCCTTGTTGATAGACGATGGACAGTCGCTCGGCTGACTCCATGAAGCGTAGCGATCTCCCGCAGGGACTTACCGCCTTCCAGCAGGGTCGCCTTGATTGCATCCTCGTCGATACTCTTGGGCCTGCCTGTGTACTTCCCCGCAGCCTTAGCTTTGGCGATCCCTTCCATCTGACGCTCCTTGCGTAGAGCCGTCTCGAACTCAGCAAAGGCGCCCAGCATGGTGAACATCAGCTTCCCTTGGGCTGTCGTCGTCTCTAGGTTCTGGTCCAGTACACGCAGGGTCACGCCCTTGGCTTCCAGTTGCTCAGTAATGTCCAGCAGATCAGCGAGAGAACGGCCCAGACGGTCCAGCTTGGTGATCACCACATCATCCCCCTCTCGGACATACCGCAGGAGTTCTGCTAGTTGCTCACGACCATCTGTGCTGGTCCCTGATACCTTCTCTTGGTACACACGCTCACAACCGGCTTTTGTCAGCTTATCCAGTTGAACATCCAGCGATTGACCGACAGATGACACTCGCGCATAACCGATAACCTGTCCCATTACTCTCTCCTACTCAATCCACCAATGCCCAAGCTGTCATAGGGACTTTCCCCGCATCAAAATGCCTTCCAGCCGCTATCTCTGCTTGCCGGTGGTCAATCGCTGCGATGACCTTCAGCTCCTCTTGGAGGCCCGTAGCAGCAGCCTTATCAAGCATCCTTGGGGCAACTCTATCCAGTGACTTCCTGTCCTTAAATCGGCGAAGCCTGATAACCAAGTCATTCATGCGGAAAGCTCCTTCATCTTCTTCCTATTGCTTCAACGGGAGTCCTTGTCGGTGTCACGCTGTCACATTAAGGTCTTAATCTGATGGGACTTAGATTATGAAACAGAAATGAGACAGTCAATAGCCCCGTGTGAAAGAAGTTCATTAGGGTATACCTCAATGGGACGAAGAGGCAGTCTGAGAGACACTGCAGGAGGCAATAGGAAGATGCAGGTGCTCGCCTGTGTGTTAGCAATAGGATGGCTTGGGGCAGGGACAAGGAGAGGGACAGGCAGGCGCTCGGACGGTGAGAGAAAGAGGACGGGAGGGCTGTCTAATGGCTGGTTCTTGTGGGGTGGACGGGGGGAAATCGCGGGCGCTTAATCACTGAAGAGGACATTCAGATTTTTCCAGAATTTACCGAAGGGTCCCTATTGGGTAAGATGTGATCTTGTCCAAATTTGACTGAGAACCCACATGGATCAAGCCACGAATACCTTAATAGCCCTTGGTGGGGGACTACTAATTGCTCTGCTAGGGTGGGCATTTTCATCTTCTAAAGTTGAAATGCAAGTGGTTGACGCCGATGATGCTTGGTCTCAGTTTGATGGGGTTACTTCTTTCCAGCTCACCTTCTATCGACAATCAGGGAATACCCATCGTGTCGTGCAAATTCATGGCACCCGAGAGGACGTAGAGGCAGAAATCAGGAAGGTGTTCAACCGCGCAGGAATAAGAGACCAGTACATGGTGGGAACACGAGGGGATGCAATTGATTACTGCCGTGCATACCATAACCACCGTGGGTCAAACGAAGGTAAAAAGGTCGGTGGTTGCTTGGTATCAGCAGTGTAATAACAAGGACAGAAGATGAAGCGTGATTGGGATACCGTAAGGGATGTACTTACAAAATTAGAAGGATTGCCAAACACAGACCACTACTTGTCACTTGGGAATTTTGAGCTTACCGATGCGAATGCCGCGTATGCAATCTCCTACCACATGGAGTTGCTGATTGAAGCGGGGCTAGTTGAAGGGAAAATGAGCCGAGTTCTTGGTGGTGGTCCCATAAACTTCACCGCGACGCGTCTTACATGGACAGGTCATGAATTCCTAGACGCAATCCGCAGCGATACCGTGTGGAACAAGACTAAAGAGACCTTTACAACCAAGGGGCTCGACATGACTTTTGAGACCATCAAAGCCGTTGCTGCTGCTGCAATGACCTCCATGCTTGGACTCTCTGCCTAACACTTATCTAACATTACTCCTACTTGAAATCTTAGCCTCTGTGGACCTGAAGTTTTTACGTAAGAACGCGTTATGATCTATGAGAATGATTTGCTTCAAACCTTGGTCCATTCTTCCTGCCCAGCACACTGTTGGAGGCCATAGGAAGATGTCGGGAATCGTCTATGATGGGCTGGGAGCAGGAGAGGGGCGACATGCGTTCAGACTGCGAGAGAAATAGGACAGCAGGCTGTCTAGTGCCTGATTATTGGGGGGGCACGGGGGAAATCATGGGTGTCTAATCACTGAAGAAACCGTTCAGATTTTTTGAGAATTTACCAAGGGGCAGACTCAATGCTGCTACCCCCTGTTCTCTTGCTCTCCCGCCTTCTTAGAGACTCTGGATAAATTGCATGGTCTCGAATGTATTATTGCCAGTACACAAATCTGTCACTAGCTCAGAAGGCACTTCTTTGACGCTCGCATTGTACGCATTATTTTGCTCAGCAAGCAGAAGACCAAGGTTCGAGACAAAGTAAACCGAAGTCCCCACATACGCACCAAGACGATTCTTCGCGTTAACTTCGACACAGTACCCCAACTCAGTCTTTACGATGTCGCCAAATTTCGCAGAGCCAGGATCAACAAGCGTCTTTTCAACTGCCTGCATAACATCACGGTTTTTCCCAAATAGCTTGGAAAAACTGAATGAGTCTTGGGTTGTGTAAATCGCCAGCGCGATCATAAATCCTGCGCCAAGTATTGAGTAACTAATCGCTTTAGTGCTCATGCTTGCTCCGTTTTGACTGTATTCTCAGCAATTTAACTCTCTTTATCTGGCTGGTCAAAGCTAAGCGAGAGAGTCGCTGGGGTACCATTGAAACCTCGGACCAGTCCTCCAGCCCTGCACACGGCCCGACCGCTTGCTCACCTTCCGGTACTCACCGCCCAGCAGTATTTCCCAAACGCTCCCATTCTCTCCCAGCACAGGGAATTCCTGGCCCTCGGTTATCCCCAGTCCAGCCTCCACGCATACCAGCTTTTTCTGTCCGTTCATCGTTGTGCCCTCAGCATGTCCTTGAGCTTCTGTAGGGCGTTCCTGTTGTGCTCTTGGCTGGCCTTCTTGCAGGCATCCCATTCCTCCGGTGTCTTGATGACTCGCTTGTGGTCGAACATGGCGAACTTACTAACAGACGAAGAAACGGGTGCGTGATCCTTGTTACTTTGTTTCTGTTTAGAAGAAGTCAAAGACTTAGCCGGACGCTTGGTGCTGGGGGTACGGAAAAGGGCTAGGAGTGCCGACCCGATTCGGTACACAGAGGCCAGATTCCAGTTGGCTATCTGGTCGTGCTTCCGGAACTCGGTCTTGAAGAAGCCGATGGCTTCCAGACGACGCAGAGAGTTACGGACAGTGCGGGTGGTGCAACCGATACCCTTAGCGATGGTCCGCAGGTAGAGACTCGCAGCCCAGCCTTGGGCCTTGTTAAGGTGCCGTGCGATGAAGAGGGCGACTTCCTTGGTGTAGTGGGTCCCGAAGGTGGACACTGGCTGCTTGGCAAGGGTGGTAACAAGCTGGTCGCTGTGAGATAATGTGTAGCTGTTCACGGGAACTCCCATTCTAACATTCGTTCCCACATCTATTTGTAAGTCATTGATTTACCTTAAAATTTAAAGAGCCCCCATGAAGTTCATTATCAAGCTGTTCCCGGAAATCACCATCAAGAGCAAGTCGGTTCGCCAGCGCTTTATCAAGATCCTGCAGGGCAATATCCGCAATGTCCTGCGCCGCTTCGACGACGATGCCCGCGTACGGATGGATTGGGACAAGCTGATCGTGAGCTCCCGCAACGACCAGTTCCGCGAGCAGGCTATCGAAGCTTTGGCCTGTATTCCGGGCATTCAGGCCTTCCTCGAGGTACAAGCCAGCAAGTTTACCGATCTGCACGACATCTTCGAGCAGGTGAAAGCCGTTTGGGGCGACCAGCTCAAGGGCAAAACCTTCTGCGTGCGCGCCAAGCGCCACGGCAAGCATGAGTTCTCCTCCCTCGAGGTTGAGCGCTATGTGGGGGGCGGTCTGAACCAGCACTGCGAAAGCAATGGTGTGCGCCTCAAGAACCCGGACGTGAAGATCAACCTCGAGATCGACGGCGAGGAGCTCTTCATCGTCAGCGCCATCCATCAGGGCCTGAGCGGCATGCCCATCGCGACCCAGGAAGATGTGCTGAGTCTGCTCTCCGGCGGTTTTGACTCCGGTGTGGCGTCGTTCCAGTTCATCAAGCGCGGCTGCCGTGTGCACTACTGCTTCTTCAATCTGGGCGGTGCTGCCCACGAGATCGGCGTCAAGCAGGTGGCCTATCACCTGTGGAACCGCTTCGGTTCATCCCACCGGGTACGTTTCACCGCTGTGGACTTCGAGCCGGTGGTTGCCGAGATCCTCGAGAAGATCGACAACGGTCAGATGGGCGTGGTGCTCAAGCGGATGATGATGCGTGCTGCCGCCAAGGTGGCCGACGAGTTCCAGATCCCGGCGCTGGTGACCGGTGAGTGTGTGGGTCAGGTCTCCAGCCAGACTCTCACCAACCTGAACGTGATCGACCGGGTCACCGACAAGGTGATCCTGCGCCCGCTTATCACCTGGGACAAGCCGGATATCATCAACGAAGCCCGCCGTATCGGCACCCTGGAATTTGCCGAGACCATGCCGGAGTATTGTGGCGTCATCTCCAAGAAGCCGACCGTGAAGGCCGATTTGGCGCGCATTGAAGAGGAGGAGGGTAACTTCGACTTCGCCATTCTGGACAAGGTGGTAGCCGAGGCCCGTTACCTCGATATCCGCCGTATCGGTGAAGAGACTGCCGCTGAAGTGCAAGAGGTGGAAACGACTCAGGTGCTGGGCGCTGACGAGGTGATCCTGGATATCCGCTCTGCCGATGAACACGACGAGAAGCCGCTGGTGGTGGAAGATCGTGAAGTACTGCATATCCCCTTCTTCAAGCTGGCCACCGCCTTTGGCGATCTGCCCAAAGAGAAGACCTACCTGCTCTACTGTGATCGCGGCGTGATGAGCAAGCTGCAGGCGCTTTACCTGAAAGAGAAAGGCTTTGCCAACGTCAAGGTGTACCGCCCGTAAGCGTGTTTTTCACTTTCAATAAAAAATCCGGCCAATGTGCCGGATTTTTTATTTCACAGAGTGAGCAATGACTATCAGGGACAGGGAACCGGAGTGAAAGAGTCTTGCCCCTGACAACGCCAGCCCATTTCCGCCTCCCGCATCTGCCACAGGTTGTTGCTGCGATAGAGGGTCAGAATGTAGATCATGTCGCTCTTGCTGCCGTCGAGGGCGACTGAGAGCACCAGATCATTGTCCAGTTGCTGGGCATGGATGCGACTGGGTGTGTCACCATGACCGACGAATCGCAGAGCTACCTCACGGTAGTCATTGACCCAGTTTTGCTGTTGATGGCTTGCCTGGCGTATCTGATGGTTGAACTGCTGCACCGGCGCCGAGGCCAGTCGTCCAAATACCACTTGTGCCTCGGCGTGGGCTGCCGTCACGTTCGCCAGGAGGAGGGTGGTAAGCATACCGATTTTGCGCATGAGAAGTTCCGGCTAACAACGACTGCTTCTATGACAACAGAAAAGCCTATTTGGTTCAACGCGCGGCCCACAGCGACATGATGACGCTGTGGGCCTGCTCTCAATTGCGTTGCAGGGAGAAGGTCGGTAGCGAAAGATGCCAGTAGATAGCCGCGACCCGCAGGCCAAACACGGCCGTCATGCAGATGAGCATGGCCGTTACCCTGTCCATGTTTGCCTCCAGCGCCAGGGTATAGAGAATGCCGCCGAGGATACAGGCGGTGGCATAGATCTCTTTTTGCAGCACCATGGGGACCTCCCGCGCCAGTACATCGCGGATCATGCCACCGGCTACCCCGGTCATGGTGCCCATGATCACGGCAATCAGCCCCGGGGTGCCGAAGTTGAGGGCCTTCTGGGCACCGATCACGGTAAAGAGGGCCAGTCCGAAGGCATCCGCCACCGGCAGTACATACCAGGGCATCCTGCGGGGCAGTTTGACCATCCACATACCGATCAGCGCCGTCGCAATGACGACCCAGATATAGAGCGGGTCTCGCACCCAGAATACGGGGGTGGCTCCCAGGATCATGTCACGGATGGTGCCGCCGCCGATGGCAGTGACCGCCGCCAAAACCATGACGCCAAACCCGTCCATTCTGAGTCGGCCAGCCACCAATACCCCTGAAAACGCGAATACCGCAGTACCAAACATGTCGCTGATGTAAACAATCTGCTCAACCAGTGTCTGCATGGAGAACAACTCACGCCAAATTGTTGATGGGGCCGCGATTTTAGGGGCTGGAGCGCCCAATCGCCAACTGTGCTCGACAAAATTGAGAGTCGGGACGGATTTTTTCTCGCGGCACGAACGGTAGTGTCTCGTTTGCCCCCTGCCGTTGGCGAGCTTCAGAAGGTTGAGTCTGTCACTGGTTTAGCCCCGATTTTTTCCTTAAGTTTCCCCTCGACTCACCGATATATAAGGTAAGCGGCGTTAATGCGATGAGGCGTTTAAAAAAATGCTAAAGACATCCAAAGACGAGCCGTTAAATAAGACGCATCGGGCACGAAACATAATAAAGCTCGAGCAAATAGAAGAGTAAATTTAATAGCTTAGGAGAATAGTCATGAGCCTTTATATCAACACTAACGTTTCATCGCTCAACGCCCAGCGTAACTTGATGAATACGACCAAATCACTGGATACGTCTTATACTCGCCTGGCATCAGGTTTGCGTATCAACAGCGCAAAAGACGATGCTGCCGGTCTGCAAATTTCCAACCGTTTGACCTCTCAAATCAACGGGTTGGATCAGGGTAACCGCAATGCCAACGATGGGATTTCGGTAGCGCAAACGGCTGAAGGCGCGATGGATGAAATTACCTCCATGTTGCAAAGAATGCGTACATTATCGCAACAATCTGCGAATGGTTCTAATAGCAAGGACGATCGTGATGCCTTGCAAGCCGAGTACAAGCAGCTATCAACAGAGATTAATCGGATTTCCAATGACACTACTTTTGGGGGACAGAAGTTGTTGGCCGGTGGTTATTCAGGCACTTTCCAGGTCGGTGCCGATGCAGGGCAAACAATCTCTTTCAAGATGACGAGTGCTTTTAGCATGTCAGGCATCGCCAGTGCAACCAAAGGTAGCGCCACCATTGCTAAGGCGACTGCGACCAGTGGCGATGATGCTTGGACTGTAACGCAGCAGAATGGAACAGCTTCGACAGCATCGGTTGCGTCTGTTGCTTCCACAGGAACCACAGCTGGAATCCCCGCAGTGCCGGCGCAACCAGCTACGGCTGCAACGCCAGTTAACTGGGCCAATATAGATGATATATCCGGGTCTACAGGTTCTAATGCCCAGCTGGCTTTTGCCAACCTTGACAAGATGATTCAAGTTGTTGACAGCAAGCGTGCAGAGTTGGGTGCGGTGCAAAACCGTTTCGATTCAACTATTCGCAATCAGGCAAATGTCTCCGAAAACGTCAGCGCCGCTCGCTCACGGATCCGTGACGCAGACTTTGCGACAGAAACCGCAAACCTGACCAAGCAAAACATTTTGCAACAAGCAGCCTCCACCATCTTGGGCCAGGCCAACCAGCGTCCTCAGTCAGCCCTTTCGTTGCTGCAAGGTTAATAAAAGAAAACAGGGCGGTTGTTCAGGCCGCCCTGGTCAAGAGATGGAACAAAGGGGTGTTCGGGTTGCACTCTGTTCTATCGGGAGAGATATAATTCTCTACTAGTAATGCCAAGTGTTGTACAGCTGTTCAGTTATGTCACGCTTGGTCATATTCTCCTGAGCATATGCTCATCTTTAGGCCGGTTTACCGGCCTCTTTTTATTGTGTCGTCAAATTGGCGACACTCTGTTTGTATCAAGCATGAATCATGCCAATGCACTCGTACTATTGACGAGAGACTTCGTCAGTGGTCGGTTACTGGACTCAGTCGCTTTGTTCACATTTGATTGCCGCTTACCGGAGAAAACTTGCCGCTTTAGGCAACAATTTTCCTAAAGCTTGTCTCTGCGCAGCCGTTAAATAAAGTGAAGCAATCGAGGGGTGTTCGGAATCCAACGTTTGCACTACTGCGGGTGACCTGTTCGTTCAAACAGACACCCGCCAGAAGAGACAGGCATGTTCAACCTGCTCTTCAAACGGTGGGACGTCGTCTCGTTTAGACGGCGCAACCTGCAGTCGCATGTTCTTCGGGAGAATTTTTTATGGCCATGTATATCAACACGAATACTTCATCACTGAACGCTCAGCGTAACTTGATGAATACCACCAAGTCCTTGGATACTTCGTATACTCGACTGGCATCCGGCTTGCGTATTAACAGTGCTAAAGATGATGCTGCCGGTCTGCAAATCGCTAACCGTTTGACCTCTCAGGTTAATGGTCTGGATCAGGGAAATCGTAACGCTAACGATGGGATCTCTGTTGCTCAGACTGCAGAAGGCGCAATGGATGAAGTGACATCCATGCTGCAACGCATGCGCACTTTGGCTCAGCAGTCAGCTAACGGATCCAATACGAAAGATGATAGGGATTCTTTGCAGGCTGAATACAAGCAGCTGTCTACCGAGATCAATCGTATTTCCAATGACACTACCTTTGGGGGACAGAAGCTGTTGTCCGGTGGTTATTCAGGCACTTTTCAGGTCGGTGCCGATGCAGGGCAAACAATCTCTTTCAAGATGACGACTGCTTTTAGCATGTCAGGCATCGCCAGTGCAACCAAAGGTAGCGCCACCATTGCTAAGGCGACTGCGACCAGTGGCGATGATGCTTGGACTGTAACGCAGCAGAATGGAACAGCTTCGACAGCATCGGTTGCGTCTGTTGCTTCCACAGGAACCACAGCTGGAATCCCCGCAGTGCCGGCGCAACCAGCTACGGCTGCAACGCCAGTTAACTGGGCCAATATAGATGATATATCCGGGTCTACAGGTTCTAATGCCCAGCTGGCTTTTGCCAACCTTGACAAGATGATTCAAGTTGTTGACAGCAAGCGTGCAGAGTTGGGTGCAGTGCAAAACCGGCTTGATTCTACGATTCGCAACCAGTCCAACGTGTCCGAGAACTTGAGTGCCGCACGTTCTCGTATCCGTGATGCTGATTTTGCGACAGAAACCGCCAACCTGACCAAACAGAACATTCTGCAGCAGGCTGCCTCAAGTATCCTGGCGCAAGCCAACCAAAGACCGCAATCTGCTCTGTCCCTGTTGGGTTAACGAGTAGCGATGAGATAGAAAAGGAGCGACGATATGGCCAATGACATTGGAATTCCCTCATCGGTCACTCCTTCTTCTCTTCAGTCAAGTAGCAAGAGCGGCCAATCGGCCGCTCAAGTGCTATCTGGCATGGCGGAAGAGCAGCGGGTGATGACACCGGATATTGAAAAACAGCAAGTGGAACGAGCAAAAGACACGGTTAACAAGTTCGATGTTTCTGAAAAGGAAATTGAAAAAGTGGTGCAAAACTTGCAGGAGTTTGGCAAGTTGCAGGGATGGACCGTTAACTTCAGCGTCGAAAAGGATCTCGAGCAGGTTGTTATCAAGGTGATGGACGCCAATACCAAGTCAATGATCCGTCAGATCCCAAGTGAAGAGTTGCTGGCTATCAGCAAGCGCCTCAAGGATCTACGTGAAGGTGATGTAACTGGTGGTGGCTCAAGAGTCGGATTACTGCTTGATAAAGAGATTTAATACGCAAGTTTTACGAGGAGAGTGAGAATGGCCACTATTACGTCTGCTGGTGCGGGTTCAGGACTGGAATTAGAGAAAGTCATTGCTGCTAGTGTTGATGCCAAAACGGCCCAACTGATGGGGCCCATCACCACCAAGAAGACTAACACTCAGGTCACTCTCTCTGGAGTAGGGCAGTTGAAGTCCGCGATTGCTTCGTTTGTGACAACACTAAAGGCCATGGCGAAAGACGATGCATTCAACAAGCGTACTATTAATGTTACTCAGGATAAGGACAAACCCGTACTCAAGGTGGAGAGTAAGGAGGGCGCATCCAACGGGCAATATGCTGTCAGTGTCGAACAATTGGCGAAGACAAGTAAATTTGACGGTACCTTCGACTCATCGACGACCCCGCTTATCACCCAAGACGGGAAACTGACCTTCAACGCTGGTGACAAAACTTTTGATGTTGATGTAAAGGCGGGGGATTCGTTACAGTCCATCCGAAAGCGTATAAACAATGACTCTGGTAATTTTGGTCTCAGCGTCAACATCATGAATACCTCAGATGGTAAATCCAGGTTGATGATTGATTCCGGAGTGAGCGGTACCGGTAAAGATTTGCAGATAACTGGTAGCACTACCGAGTTGACCGATCATCTCGTGTCCAAGCTGACTAAGAACCAAGATGCTCAGGATGCGAAAATAACTGTTGATGGCAATACACTGACCAGTTCGACCAATACCTTTGATGGCACAATTGTCGGGCTAAAACTGACTGTATTACGGGAGTCGGACAGCACGACCACTACCGATACCAGTGGTAATCCGGTCAAGATCTATAGCTCAAACAAAGTTGACGTAACCACCGACAAGGCTGGCATCAAAGACATGGTTAAAAGCTTTGTCGACGGCTACAATTCGCTGGTGAAGAAAAGCAATGAGCTCGGCAAGCGTAATACGATTGTTGAAGGGAAGAGCAAGAACGATGGCGGTGCTCTTGCGGGCGATGCGACGACGCGAGCCGTGGTCAACATGATGAATGGTATCATCACCGACCCCTCTCAAAATTCCTCCACTTATAAAACTATCTTCCAGATGGGTATAAAAATGGACAATAAGGGGGTGCTATCTATCGATGATACCAAGTTCAATGAGGCTATCGATAAAAACTTTGACCAAGTGGTTGCTTTATTTGGCGGTAAGGATGGGGTAGCTGACAAGCTAACCAATCAGCTTGATACTTATTCCAAGACCGGAGGACTGCTAGCAAAACGTGAAGATACTCTTAATTCTGAGCTACGTGATGTTAACCGTAAACAATCAGACGTTAATGCACAAGTGTTAAGATATGAAGAGAGTTTGCGAGCTCGTTACGGTAGTCTAGATACTCTATTGGCGAAAATGAATAAGTCAGCTTCATATTTGAGTATTATAAATTCCAAAAACTCCTCATAATGATATTTATGTCATGCCGAGTTGAGGTGGATTATTATGTCACTTAAAAACATCAAAGCATATACGACTCAGAATCTTCAGGCTGAAATGGCTGTGGCAGATTCATACCGGATTATTCAGTTAATGATGCAGGGGTTTGTTGAGCGTTTGGCTCAGTCAAAAGGTGCAATTGAGCGCAGAGATTTTGAGGCAAAGTCTATAGCTATATCTAAATGCATGGCCATATTAAATGGTTTGCAGGACTCACTTGATCTCTCTTATGGTAAAGTTCCGGAGAATTTATTTGCTCTTTATGATTACATGAGAATTCGCTTGCTTGATGCGAGTCGAGATATGGATATATCTCCCTTGGATGAAGTCTGTCAACTCATGTTAACAATCAAGAGTGGTTGGGATGCCATACCTTTAGACGAACGCGAAAAGGTGTTATCTAAGCAGGTAACACGATGAATGATGCTGAAAGATTATGTCAACTTACGCACAGCATCGCTGATGCTTTCGCGATAAATGATTTGTTATATGTAAATAAATTGATTGATGAGAGACTTCTATTATTAGAATGCATTTGCAACATGAAACCATGGAGTGTGGAGTTGAAGGCGGTAGCTAAATTAGTTTGTGAGCAGGATAAAATCATATCGTTGCGTATAGAGTCAGAAATGAATGATATACAACAGCATTTGGCTAATCGTGTAATCGCTATTAAAGCGGTCAAATCATATAAAAATCACTCCAAATGAAAGGTTAAACTCATGGATATACGTAAAGATATCGAGTTCCTTGAAGCAGAACTTTTACGATTAAAGAATCAAAGGACACAAGAAGCAGCAATGCTTGATGTACTTCCCATTCGATTTGAGCGTAACATGACGGCTTTTAAGAAATATATACCATCGATATATGAGCAGTTTCATAACTATACTCCTCAGAGGAGCTTTAAATTTTTCTGTAATGAAAATGGTATACCAAATTTGTTATGGGAAGATTCACTTAGTCCTTTTTACGGTGTGGATCCATATTTCGATTGTAAGACTCAGATTGAAGGCGTATTGAACAGTGGTAAATCTATTCAAACTGTGGGTTTTGCGATAGAGGATAATCCATTAGAATTTGTTCATTTGAATTTTATGAACAAGATGATGAATAAACAAATCGCAGCATTTGATTTATTACCTACACTAACATCTGTTGGTAGTGAAATACCTCTTATGCTTATGTATGGGGTTGGGTTGGGGTACCAAATTTCGTATATATATGAGAAATGCTTACCCAGTTTGTTCTATATTATAGAGCCGGATCTTGATCTTTTCTATGCATCGCTATTTGCATTTGATTGGTTTGATTTTTTAAACTTTATTGATAACGAAAACTTGCAGGTTCATATATTTATTGGTCAGGATAAAAATGACATCATATTGGACATTGTTGCTGCATCTGTTAAGTATGGTTCATATCTTTCAGCAGCAACAGTCGGGTTCTGGCATTATAAAAGCAAAAATATATTTGAGCTTATACAAAAAACAAAGAAGGAGTTCAGTTTACTGGTAAGTGGTTGGGGCTTCTTTGATGATAACACTATTGCCATGTCTCATACTATTGCTAATGTAAGACGAAACTTACCATTTTTAATTAAAGATAAGTTTATTGACAATAAATGGGAAAGCATACCAGTATTTATCGTAGGCAATGGTCCGTCTCTTGACTCAGCCATAGAAAAATTAAAAAAGTATCAGAATAATGTAGTTGTGTTGAGTTGTGGCAGTGCCTTATCGGCTTTATATAAAGTTGGTATTAAACCAGATATTCATGTTCAAATAGAAAGGACAAAAATAATACCTGACTCTCATAAGCTATTGAATGATGATGCTTTTTTAAAAGATATATTATTTTTAAGTGTAGATGTGATACATCCTGATTGTGCTGACCAGTTTGAACGTGTTGGTTTAGCTTTTAAAGGATTTGAAGCTGGGGTGTCATTTGTTGGCATGAATTGCCCTATTGCCGCTCAGAGAGATATTTTGCGGTCGGCCAACCCTTTGGTTGGAAATACCGGTGTCGCCACCGCGTGTCGACTTGGATTTAAAAATATCTATCTTTTTGGTATAGACAATGGATTTAAATGTGATGGGCATCATCACTCTAAATTGAGTTTTTATTTTGATGATAAAGGTAATTCAAAAGAAAAGCTATTGCCATCTGTGATGCTGAAAAAAAACAATTATCGATTACCTGGAAATTTTGGGGGGGAAGTTGAAACTACCAATGTAATGTTACATTCAAAAATTGTTATGGAAAAGCTAATTCTCTCATATAAAAATATAAATGTTTATAATTGTTCAGATGGAGCCATGATTGAGGGTGCTAAGCCACTTGGTCTAAATGATATTGATATCGGTTGTGGTTTGGTAGATAAGCAAGTATTGATTAATCATATTTTTAATGATATTTATAGACCTATGGATATTAATGTTGATATGTTGTCCAATAATCTCAGGAGCGATTTGTTTGATGACTTTGTGGACAGGTTTTTATTGGATTGGGGGAGAGAGTTTTCTTCTAGACAACAAATCATTTCATCTATGCACACAAGTCACTCTAATCTGAAAGTCATATCTATGTGTGGTTATGAATATATATACAGACCTTTGATTGGTTCTCTAAATTATTCTTTTAGCGTTATATTATCGACATTATATAAATTTGAAGAGTCAGAATCATTGTATTTTATGATTAATGAAATGATTGGTGAAATGAGAGAATACTTTCGTACGATGAAAGAGAAGTATAAAAATACTTTAGACTGCGTAGATAGAAAAGCACACGGCCTATTTGATTAATTATTACTCATGATTGGTCTTTAGTTTTTGTTAAACCATATATAATAACAAAATGATTATTACATGTCGCGGTTTTTATTGATAGTGCTTTGCATGTTAAGTTTCTTAAATGGGTAAATTCCTCCATGACTGTTTTGTGGAAACTAGTTGTTTTTATTTAATAGCTACATTATTTACCCGCTAACATTTACGTTTAGTGAAGGTACTTATGGAAAAGAAATACTTAGAAATTATAGACGCGAGAAAAGCGTATTCAGAAGGTAATAATGTTACCGAATTGTTGCGTATTCAAAATGGCATTAACATTAATACTCCTGATATTATTGAGGTCGCTTATGATTTACAAGCCGGGACATATATCGATTTTGTAACAGAACACCATAATGATGCATCTTTATTTGCAACCGAAGTTGGGAAGATTTTAGATAATAACATCACACATGGAGATACATTGCTTGATATTGGAGCTGGTGAGCTTACAACATTAAGTTTAGTTTTATCTAGCATGGAAATGAGACCCAGTGAGATATTTGCTTTTGATATTAGTTGGTCAAGAATATATAAAGGTATTTCTTTTGCTAAGAATAACATGGGAGTGGACTATAAAAATTTAAAAGCATTTGTTGGTGACATAAGTGAGATACCTTTACATGACAAATCTATCAATGTGACTACTTCTTGTCATGCGCTAGAGCCGAATGGTGGAAAGTTAAAAGAGTTATTGCTAGAGTTATTTAGAGTGACGATTGATAAGTTGGTTTTATTCGAGCCATGCTACGAAATAAATAGTGAGAAAGGGAAGGCAAGGATGGATAAGCTCGGATATATTAAAGATATTGAAGGTGTTGTTAAGAAACTAGGTGGCGAAATAATTGAAATATTCAAAATTGAAAATTCTATAAACGAGTTAAATCCGACGGCATGTTTTATTATTAAACCCCCAGTAATAGCTGATCAAACTATTAATAAAGATACAGGTGGTTATTCTTTGCCTGGTACAAATATGTCTCTCAAAAAAGTGGGAGATTTTTACCATTCAATAGAGACAGGTTTAACCTTCCCTATATTAAAAGGTATACCAGTGATAAAATCGAAATGTGCAGTTCTCGCTACATCACTAACAAAATAACGGTGTTGCTGCCCAAATGGATATGGATGCAGCTTGAATGGAGCTAACTTAACCATAATCCCCTTCAAGTCTGCATCATGGGCACATCGCTTTATTCCATTGCCAATCGGCCTAAATACAAAAAGTCTTTGATTAACTGCGGTTTACTCAACTTCTGGATTGATGCCAACATCATGAACAGCTTGTTCAGGACTTTTTTGCTAAAATTTATGCGACACCACCGATTGGAAGCCGTATGATCATTCCCTTTTGTGAACGACTGTCAGGTTAATATCATTTCCATACAAATGGTCAGATGAGTACGGTCTGAATATGCATTATATTGTAGCTCCTTCGACATAGACTTTAAAACGGTATGTATAGCGTTTTAAAATCTATTCCTAAAATAATTGACTGATATGTCATTTCATTTAAGCTTACCTAAAAGAATTAATGAAGTCCAACCGTGAGACATCAAAAAATGCTCTTTCTTTCACCCTCAATGTAATATCCATTTTTTAAAAATGCTTTTATGGAACCTAAGTTTTCTTTATAAGCACCAGCGGTGACCTTATGTAGCTCTAGTTTTGAAAAACAATAATCAGTGGCTAAATTGATTGCTTCTGTTGCTACACCCTTCCCCCAATAATCCTTATCGTCAATTAAAATCCCTAACTCAGCTCTGCGATGTATTTCATCGATGGCAGATAGTTTTAGATTTCCTATATGTTTGTTGTTTTTTTTATCTATGATAGCCATCAGTATATCTATATCATCGTTGATTAGATAATAGTGACGCAGTTTCTCGATGTCCCAATAATTAGTCGTGCTTCTAGATAGCGATTAGTATCGGGGTCATTCAACCATGAGCAATATGTCTCATTAATATCAGAAAGCAAAAGCTTTCTGAGGGTTATGTTATTACCTTGAATTGGATTATATTTAAGGGGAACTAAATCAGTCATATATTATCACTCATATCACATATCATGTTATAAATCGGTCTTGCTTCACACTATATGAAATCATCCATACTAACAGCTTTGCCACGATGTATGTTGTGATGAGTCTTCTTTCCAAGTATTTGCGATAGGACTTCAGGGGGTAATCCATAACCTGGCCGGATCCGCCGAATGTGTTCCGGTTTTATGGTGGTGCCAGCAGGAAGGTCGACGACAAAATAAAGAGAACGACGAAATATTAAGCTGGATTTTTCAGCATGGTTGTTACCACTCTCACCGGATCCCAATGCTTGCCAACAGAGGTTGGTCTGGTCGCATAATGCTTTCAATTCATCTGGCTCTAAAGAAAATTCAGCATCAGGTCCACCATCTGCGCGAGCAAGAGTCACATGCTTCTCGATGGCAACCGCGCCCAAGGCGACAGCCAGCTGAGCGGCGGTATTGCCCAGTGTATGATCAGACAGGCCTACGGGTACTGAAAAAGTTTCCGCTAAACGAGTGATTCGTTTGAGGTTGATATCGGCAAGCGGTGTCGGGTAGCCGCTTACACAATGAAGCAATAGAATCTGTGTGCATCCATTGTCACGTAGAATGGTCAGAGCTTGGGCTATTTCAGCTTCACTAGACATTCCTGAAGAAATAATGACTGGTTTTCCTTGCTGGGCCACATACTTTATCAAAGGGTGATCTGTGATTTCGAATGAGGCAATCTTGTATGCAGGTGTGCCTAGACTCTCTAAAAAATCGACAGCACTCTCATCAAATGGTGTCGAGAAAATAATTAGTCCTCTAGTTTTTGCTCGCTCGAAAAGTGCTTGATGCCATTCCCACGGCGTATGGGCTTGTTTATATAAGTCATACAGTGTATACCCATCCCATAATCCACCTTGAATATGAAACTCTGGCAAATCGATATCCAATGTCATTGTATCAGCAGTATAGGTTTGTAATTTTATGGCATCAGCACCAGCATCCGCAGCTGCATCGATGAGCGCTAGTGCATTTTCTAATCTCCCATTATGATTACCTGATAGCTCCGCAATAATGAAGGGTTTTTTGTGATGCCCAATCTCTCTTCCATCAATAGAAAAATATGACATGGTGTCCTACTTGCTTAACATGTGATCATAGTTGAAGTATTCATTTTTGCAGGCAATCTGTCAAATAAACAGTTACCATCATAAAAATTGACTACATTGCCTTTTGCTATGTATTACTTACTCGAAGTAAATTATTTTATGATTTTTTCAATTTTTATTTTATACGTGTGACCATTTCTTTCAAAGAAAGCGGGATAGCGTTCTGGATCGGCCACGCGTAGCAAGTTAAATTGCTCATCAATGGTCTTTTTGATATCAATTCTACTATCTTCAGGTGTTCGCTTTCTGTAGAAAGTTGGTTCACCAACTTGTTCAAATGGAGAGGATGTGTAAATATTTTTTATTGCCCATGACATCAACTCTATTTCGGATGAAAAAATTTTATTATTTATTTCATCGAAAAGCTCACTACCATCAAAGAATATTTCTTTTTGTTTCCATATTTTCCCAGAATCTAGTTTGTCTTCTGCATCTAAAAGTGTTAGGAGAATACGGTTTTTCCCTTCAACTATTTGCCAAATATGAGGAGACATGCCCCTTCCATAAGGCAGATTACTTGCGTGGAGGACTAGTGTATAATCGAAATTGTCTCTTGTTTCTTTATCTATTATTTCATGGCAAGAAACTAAAAAGAGAATGTTGCCTGTGGTTAACTGGTTTGATTTAGTTACTATGTTGATCTCGTGTCGTGCACTTATATTGTGCGCCCAAGTGTGAATCCAACTATTTACAGGGTGGTTACTCTCGGAACAAATTATTGATATCTTCATTTAAGAACCTATCAGCACATTAATTAATTTGTTAACGCCCTGCCCATCGATGAGTGATTGTGCATGTTTGGCAATTGAATCTCTATATATGGGGGATGACATTTTCGTTAACTGAGTGGCTATTTTTTCATCAAACAATGGATCATCCCAATATATCCCATCTGGGAATAAGCTATTTTCCTGACTCCATTTAAATTGTTTTTTTTGATTGTCAACAACACAAACCAAAATGCTAGGTAAGCCACATTTAGCAAGTTCAAACATGGTTTGTCCCGCCGAACTAATGGCAAGGTCACATTGAGACATCAATTGCAACATCTCAATGTCATTAATATTTTTGTAGATGGTGCACTCTTTATTAAACGCAACATCTTGATTGTTTGAAATAATATTTACATGTGCGTTTGGATACATGGCAATAACTAGGTTGAATATACGCCCAGTCAGATTTCTGATATCTGTTGCACCCATAACAATTAAAATATTAGTAATGTCGCTGGTCGATTTTTCCCTCACAGCAGTATTCCAAAAAGCTGGCCTCAATGGTTGCCACTCAATACCCATAAGCCATTTTGCATCAACAAGATGATCAGGTTTTTGCTCTGGTATACAGTGAACTGCTAATCCATTCGGATAATTCAATCGGAAAGTATCATCAAGATACACAGTTTGTAAAAAACAATCAGAAATCTTTTTTAAAACAGGTGGTGATGCATAGTAACTATCAATAAGTGCAAAGCCAGTGATGCTATTAACTACCCCCGGATTATCTTGCCAGCATATCCAGGAGATATTTTCATTTGGAATAAAATTCTGCGCACATGAATCTCCATCTATTATCCAATAGACGTCACCCCCTCTTTGTTTCCATGCACATGCATAGGCGCTACAGCGGCTTATATGTCCCATGCCGCGCTGTAGATCTCCTTCGGTAAATATCCATAGTGGTAGCAATTATCTCACCTTGAATACAGGTTGAATGGACTCGCCATCAAGCGCACTGGCCAGTGTCAGATCTCTATCGTGGCGAATGAGCGCTGGCAGTATGTCGCGATAGGCGGCCAGCAAAGCGGCCACATCCTGTTCGCTGTGTGCCAGATTCATATTGTGACTGCCAAGGGTGAGGATCCCTTGCTTGCACAACTCCTGGAGCAGATAGCTCTTGAGAAGCCAGGTTGAGTGGTTTACTGAATCCGCAACCAGCAGAAAGCTCCAGCTCGGATGTCCGGCGGTATGCAGCCAGTCCGGGGCATCGATCTCTTTTAGCAAGCTATCGAGCCCATCCAGTACCTGTTGTCCCCGCTCTGCAAGCCTCTTTGGTACATCCAGTCGCTGCATCTTCTTGATGACGGCGTTGGCGGCGGCGAGCGCAATCACGTCCCCGCCGAAGGTGCCGGAGAAGAAGATATCTTCCATCCGTTTCATATATTGGCGGCGGCCAACAACGGCGGAAATCGGGAAACCATTGGCCATGCCTTTGCCGAACGCAGCAAGATCCGGCGTCACACCAAAGAGGCTCTGTGCCCCGCCCAAGTGGTAGCGAAAACCGGTAATGGTCTCATCAAAGATAAGTAGTGCGCCATGGGCATCGCAGAGTTGGCGCAGACCGGGCAGAAAATCCGGGGTTGGCCAGGTTACATTCATCGGTTCCAGAATGACGGCTGCAAACTCGCCCGGGTGAGCTTCCAGCAGGCACTGCAGCGAGGCAAGATCGTTGTAGTCAAATCTGTGGGTCAGCTCTCTCACGCACTCGGGGACCCCCAAATGGCGGGTGGTTGAGCCGATGTACCAGTCTTGCCAGCCATGATAGCCACAGACGGCTACCCTCTCGCGGCCTGTGACTGCTCTGGAGAGCCTGATACAGGCTGAGGTGGCATCAGTCCCGTTTTTGCCAAAGCGAACCATTTCGGCGCAGGGGATGAGCTCAATGAGCTGTTCAGCGACTTCAGTCTCCAGCCGGTGGGGAAGGGAGAAGATCGAGCCAAGACTGAGTTGCTCCATTACCGCTTCATTCACATCTGGATCGCAATATCCAAGACTGATGGCCAGTAGGCCGCTGGCAAAATCAAGATACTCGTTGCCATCTACATCCCAAACATGCGCCCCATTGCCGCGCTCGATAAAGAGTGGGGCTGCGCCATAGGGGAAACAGAGGCGACTTTTGGAGAAGGTTTGGGAGCCGAGTGGAATGCTCTGTTCCGCCCGAACCGAGAGAGCGAGTGAATGTTGATAACGTGAGGTCATATATGATTCTCCTTGGCCAGCGAATTAGCCAATCCTTCGTTGCGCTTGTGCCGGGTATTCAGTGTTGTCAGCTCCGGTTGCTGCGCCAGCAGGGCGAGGATATCGTCGGTCGTAAAGGTTGGGTTGACAGGATAGAGAGTCTTATAAATGTGCTCTACCAGCTCAAAATCGGCAGGCTCATCGACAGTCCAGCGCAGGTGGGCCAGCGAAGGCGAGCGCTGCAGTTCACCAATGGAAAACTGCTCGGGATGACAGCGAACGTAATAGGTGACATGTTCCCGCTCGGTCTGCGTGGTGGCCTTTTCCTGCAAGGTTGCCAGAGTCGCTCCAGTCATGATCTCGGCATCCAGCCCATCCGGATAACTGGGATTACCGCAGTTGCTGCTGTAGTCGAACTTGCCCGAGAGATGGAGGGCTATCAGCTCGTCTATTACCATTGGGTCTGCCAGTGGGCAGTCAGCTGTGAGACGCACAACATGGGTCGGACTATAGGGTTGGGCCGCCAGATAGAAACGCAGCAATACATCGTCAAGAGGACCGCAGAAACAGGGGATATGCAACTTTTCGCACAGTTCGGCAATGGCACGATCTTCTGGCTTATCGCTGGTGGCAACCAGCAGCTTGTCCAGTAGTTTGCTCTGTTGCAGCCGTTCAATCTGCCTTGCCAGCATGGGTTCGCCCAGCAGTTCCTTCAGTACCTTGTTGGGCAGGCGGGAAGAACTGGTTCTGGCCTGCAGAATACCTAGGATCATCGTGTTCTCCAGAGTCCGGGGTTGATAAGTTCCTGTTCCATAGACGCCAGATGGGAGATATCGGCCTCGTAGCAATCGTGCAACGCTTGACTGGCCGCAACGATAGCGGCCAGCTCTTGGGCATGACAAACACCGACAACAAAGCGGCTTACCTGTGGTAGGGCCGTCATGATGGAGAGGGCTCTGCCAAGCGGGGCCATTGAGGGATGCCAGTGGTCAAACCGTTCAAGTGCGGTAGCGAAACGCTGAAAATAGTCAGGTCGCTGTGCTGGCTGCATCAACAACAGTCCCTGCAAAAAGAGCGAGCGAACATGGATTTCACACCCCATATCTACCAGTTTGTCGAGCCATCCAGTGCGTAAAAAGCGTTGATCGAGCAAATTGGCAGGTAATTGCACCAGTTCCAGAGGATAGCCAGCAGCGCTCCAGGTATCGAGCTCCTCCGGGGAGTAGACGGAGAGCCCGAGTTTTCCGATCGTGCCCTGTTGCTGCCAATCGGTGAGTAACTCGAACAAGGCAGGTGAGGCATCTTGGCTACGGTGCAGCAGCAAACCATCGAGCCGTTTTCGCCCCAGCCAATGCAAGCTGTTGTTGAGCGCTGCCTTGACATCGGACAGCGGTAGCCCTGGTGCCAGCTTGTCGATGAGAGTGAAGTCGGTGATATCTCTTTGCCCCAGCCTCTGCTCGGCATTGCCATAGGCTTGCGCCGTATCCAGGGTATCGATACCTGCTTGACGAGCTAACGCAATGATCCCGTCGAGTTCCTCATCGCTGACTTGTCCGTCGTGATTGCTGATCCCGTAATCCAGACCGAATTGCACTGTGCCCAGAGCTAGCCGCATAGTGCCTGCTCCAGCGCATCTACGACCTGTTGCTGATCCGAGTGTGTCAGAGCCGGGAACAGCGGAAGGGAGATTGCGCCCTGATAGTAGGCTTGCGCGCCCGGATAGTTTGCTGGGTTATGTCCCAGCCCACGGTAGTAGGGTTGGGCAGGGATAGGAATATAGTGAACGTTGACGCCAATGCCGGCAGCCCGCAGGCGGGCAAACACCTGATCGCGTTCAGCCACCTGAATGACATAGAGGTGATAACCGCTCTGGCGATTATTACTCTGCTGCAACGGCTGGACTGGCAAGAGGGATAACAGCGCGTCATATCGTCTGGCAAGTTCACGACGCTGGGTAATGAACTGATCAAGACGGCTCAACTGACTAAGCCCTAGTGCCGCCTGAATGTCGGTCAAGCGATAGTTGAAGCCCAGAAGTTGTTGCTCGTAATACCATTCTCCGGGAGAGGGCATGAACAGCGCTTGCGGATCGCGAGTTATCCCGTGGCTGCGATAGAGTCGCAATTTGGCTGCGAGTTCCGGATCCCTGGTGGTGATGGCGCCTCCTTCTGCGGTCGTAATCGGTTTGACTGGATGAAAGCTGAAGACCGTCATATCGCTGTGACGGCAACTACCGATAGGTGACCCCTGATAGTGGGCACCCAGTGCATGGCAGGCATCCTCGATCAGAACGATTCCGTACTGGCGACAGAGCGCACCGATCTCTTCGAGATCGCAGGGCTGTCCGGCCAGATGTACAGCAATCAGCGCTTTTGGAAGGGAGCGGGTGAGCACTGCTTGCTGTAGTTTCTTATCCAGTGCTAATACATCGAGGTTACCGGTAGCAGGGTCAACGTCGACAAAATCAACGTTGGCATTGCAGTAGCGAACGCAGTTCGCCGAGGCAACAAAACTGACCGCAGAAACCCAAACTGTATCTTTGGCGCCAAGCTCCAGTACTGCGCAGGCCAGATGAAGCGCAGTGGTGCCGTTACTGCAAGCAACCACATGCGGCACGTGGCAGTAATCGGCCAGTCCTTGTTCGAAAGCGGGAACGGCTTCGCCTTGGGTCAGATAATCAGATTTCAGTACGGTAACGACAGCTGAGATATCGGCATCGCTGATCGATTGGCGGCCATAAGGGATCATTCGGATAACACCTGCTGGTTCATGCTCTGTAGTTCAGCTATCGACAGAAAGTGCTGATTATTTAGAGAATTGTATTCAAAGCCCGGTGCAACCAGCGTGGCTGTTTCACCCAGAGCATTAATGCTGAAATCATTGTTGCGGCTGGTGAAGCTGATGCTGGGGGCAATCACGTAGTAATCATTGAACTCATAAGTGTGGAAAGAGTCGTCAGCCGGACACATCACCTCGTGCAGCTTCTCCCCGGGGCGGATGCCGATGATCTCCTGTTGAAGGGCCGGTGCCATGGCCGCCGCCAGATCGGTGATCTTGACCGATGGAATTTTCGGCACGAACAATTCCCCACCGCGCATACGATGGAAGTTGCTAAGAACAAAGTCTACGCCTTGCTGCAAGGTCAGCCAGAAGCGGGTCATCTCGGGGTGGGTGATAGGCAGCGTACTGGCGCCGCTCTTGATCAGATTGTCGAAGAAGGGAACTACTGAGCCCCTTGAGCCGACCACGTTGCCATAACGTACCACCGAGAAGATGGTCGGGTTCTTGCCCGCCATATTGTTGGCGGCGACAAAGAGTTTGTCAGAACAGAGCTTGGTTGCCCCGTAAAGGTTGATCGGGTTGGCAGCCTTGTCGGTTGAGAGTGCAATGACCTTCTGCACGCCATTGTTGAGAGCGGCCTTGATGACGTTTTCGGCTCCTCCAACGTTGGTCTTGATGCATTCCATCGGGTTGTATTCGGCAGCTGGCACTTGCTTGAGCGCAGCGGCATGCACCACAAAGTCGACGTCGCGCATCGCCATGTCGAGGCGCTCGGCATCGCGAACATCGCCGATAAAATAGCGCATGCAGGTATGGTTGAAACGCTGCTGCATTTCAAACTGCTTGAGCTCATCACGAGAGTAGACGATCAGTCGTGCCGGTTGGTAGCGGGATAGCACGGTTGCGATGAATTTTTTGCCAAATGACCCTGTGCCACCGGTAACCAGGATTGTTTTTCCATTAAACATGACGGTGTCCCATGATGAAGATTGGTATCTATGGAATTCTAAAGCACTTTTTATGCCATTTGCAGACGTAAATTGGAAGGCGTGATCTGAATGGCTGTTTTTTGGCTATTTGTTGCTGCGTTGGGCAATGGCTCGGCAAGCCTGCTCCACTGCATTGAGGGCTCTCGGCGTGAAACGGTGCAGCTCATCCGAGTTGATCAAATCGAGTCGCTGATGCTGCACCGCGTCGAGATTTGGCCACTTTCGCCAGTGACGCAGGGCGTCAGGATCTTGACTCCCGGCCAGGATCAGAGCTGGGTTGGCCCTGATGACCTGTTCAATATTCACCTGAGGGTAGGGTGTTCTGGCATTGCTCATGACGTTGACTCCGCCACAGAGCTCGATGGCCTGAGCGGGCCAGGCATTGCCGCTCACACTGGTGAGGGGGGGATACCAGAGCTGGTAGAACACCTTGACGTCGGTTGGCCTGCCATAGCGCTGTTGCAGGGAATGCAGGCGTGCCAGATAGCGATCGGCGGCTTCGTTGGCGCTCTTTTCCACCCCCAGCAATTTGCCCAGCGCCCGCATCTCGGCAGCCAGCGAGACAAAATCGGTAGGCTCAGAGTAGAAAACCGGGATACCCAGCTGCTCCAACGGGGCCAGCATCCGTGATTGAGCCGAGCGCCAGCCGAGAATGAGGTCCGGCTTTTGCGCCAGCAGGGCCTCGACATTGATGCTGCGATAATTCGCCACCTTTGGCTTGGTTTTGACCTCGGGGGGATAGTCTGAGGCATCGTCGATGGCCACCAGCTTGTCACCGGCGCCGATGTCATAAAGCAGCTCGGTAAGATGGGGTACTATGCTCACCACCCGGGTCGGCGTTGCGGCCTGCAGGGCACCGGGCAACCAGGCAATCAGTACGCAGGGCAGCCAGAGCGGCAATCGCAACCATCTAACCATGAAGTAACCCCGCCACAGTGACAAGCAGCGCCAGCATCAACCAGCCCCAGCCAATTCCTTGCAGAATATTGAGCACCTTGCGCGGTGTCTCGCTCTCTGGCTCAGCACCAGTGCCGATGACGGGCCAACGCTGGAGAGTCCCCTGATAGTAGCGGGGGCCGCCAAGGCGGAGCCGGCACTTGTCAGCAAGTAGCGTCAACAGCATCCCGATGGTGGGAGAGGGCCAGAGCGTCCCACTGCGCAGCAGTTGAGTGGCTTGCTTGAGCCGCGGGAGCAGGAGTGGCAGCCCCAGCAGCAGGATGATGGGTGCATTGAGCCCCTGATAGAGGGCGCTGGCGGCGCGACCAAAGTGGTCGAAGGCGGGATCTTTGCGACTCCAGCTCTGATTCATCAGCTGCACCAGTCGCCAGAGCAGGGCGCCCTGTACGCCAGCCAGGGCAAATCCCAGCAGCGGGCCAGCCCATTGGCCGATCAGACGCAGGGCGCAGCTCTCCGTCACCGCTTTGGCGAGCCCCATGGCCGAGAGTTTGCCGGTTTCCCGTTTGAGCCAGGGGGCGGACTGCAATCTCGCCAGCGGCAGCGTCTCCTGCGTAGCGAGCGAGCGGGTGGCATGGGCGAGTTCGCGCAGCGGACGGGATTCGAGCATCAGCAGCAGGAACAGCAGGTCGAAGATCGGCTCGCTCAATGCCAGATTGCGCAACGACCACAGCCCGGCGGCGCAGGGTACCCATACCACCAGCATCGCCAACATACCTGCTTGCACCTGCTGGCGTGGCGTGCCATCGGCCCTGTGCACCTTGCGCCCCAGCCGGGTCAGCAGGGGCGTGACGGCCGAAAGACGCAGATGGGATGGCCACGGGATCACCGCCTCCAGCAGGGCTGCCCCCACCAGAATGGCCGCCATCGTAGAAAGGAGGGCGTCGGCCATCAAATCAAGCGAGCCGGTCTCGATCACAGCTTGCCGAGCATCTTGATGATCACTTCGGCGGAGTGCTTGCCAGCCACTTCGATAAAGGCATCGAAGGATTCAACCTGTTCCTTGCCAGCGATATCGGACATGGCGCGTACCACCAGATAGGGCACCTTGAACATGTGGCACACCTGACCGATCGCTGCACCTTCCATCTCGACCGCCAGCATCTGCGGGAAGTCGGCGCGAGCCTTGGCGATGGCGTCCGGTTTGCACATGAACTGATCGCCGGTGCAGATAAGGCCGACCTTGGTCTGGTGTTTGCCTTGTTCGGCGATGCAATCCTGAGCGACCGCGATGAGTTTCTCGTCGCAGGGGAAGGCGGCGGGTTGCTGCGCCATCTGGCCCATCTCGTAACCAAAGGCGGTCACGTCCACATCGTGGAAACGCATCTCGCTGGCGATCACCACATCACCGATATGCAGGTCTTGGGCAAAGCCGCCCGCAGAGCCGGTATTGATGACGCAGTCGGGGGCAAATTTTTCCAGCAGCAGGCTGGTAGCCACGCTGGCGGCGACCTTACCGATACCGGAGCGGGTCAGGATCACCTCTTTGCCTGCCAGCTCCCCTTGATAGAACTCGCAGCCGCCCAGTTGCAGGGTAGTGGGGTTGCTCATCTGGCTGCGCAGCAGGGCCACTTCTTGCTCCATGGCGCCGATAATACCTACTTTCATTGCTGACCTCGTCTTGATAGCCGTGTGGCTGAATTTAAGTTGCTGTAGATCATAACAAAAGATGGCGTCGGCGCCGAGAGGCACAAGCGAAAGGAGAGATGAAACGCGGCGCTCCATATGGGAGCGCCGCAGGTGACAAAAAGCATTGATGAGAGAGGGGCTAGTGTCTTTAGCCGAGCGCGGTATCGAGGGTCATCATCAGGGCAAAGCCTGCCATCAGGCCGAGGGTGGCATAGGTCTGGTGACCGTTGCGGTGAGTCTCCGGAATTACCTCGTGCGAGACCACAAACAGCATGGCGCCGGCGGCGAGCCCAAGTCCGATGGGGTAGGCGATGGCAAGGCCGCTGGAGAGCCCGACCCCGAGCAGGGCGCCAACCGGTTCGAGCAGGCCGCTGGCGATGGCGACCAGCACCGCCACCGAGGGGCGAAAACCGGCGGCGCACATGGCCAGCGCCACCGCCAATCCTTCCGGAATATCCTGCAGTGCGATGGCAGTGGTAAGCGGCAGCCCCACCGACATATCCCCCTGCGAGAAGCTGACCCCGATGGCCATCCCCTCCGGCAGGTTGTGCAGGGCGATGGCAAAGACGAACAGCCAGACCCGGGAGCAGCTCTCGTGGCCGGGACCGCAGGGGCCGGTCTTGTCATGCTCGTGCGGGGTGAACTGATCCAGCCCCAGCATCAACAGCACCCCGAGGGTCATGCCGACCACCACCACGGCGGCGGCGCTAAAGCCGTTGCCGGTAATCCCCTCGGCGGCCTCCAGCCCCGGCAGCAGCAGGGAGAAGGCACTGGCCGCCAGCATCATACCGGCGGCAAAGCCCAGCATGGTGTCCTCAACCTTTTGCGGTACCGAGCGCAGAAACAGGGCGGGCAGGGCGCCGATGGCGGTGGCGGCAAACCCGGCAGCACCACCGACAAGGCCGTAGCGCACGCCGCTGGTCACCTCTCCGGTAGCGAGCATGATGAGACTCTGCAACAGTAGCAACAAGACGGCAGCCAGCGCGATAAAGAGGCCGAGAGCAGTGAGTGGGCGACTTTGCATCTGGCTGCGCAGTTGCTGTGACCAGGATAACGGAGGAAGAGCTGAGAGATGGTCCATGGTATGACCTCAAGGTGTGCAAAGTGGATGGTGGCATTACATCCACTTGGCCACCCCTTGTCCATGTCTGCAAGGCGATTGCCGCTATCTGAAAATCTGGAAAGAGTTTATCCAGGCAAACACATGGGAATCTTATCGGTAGCCAAAGGCGGGGGGGCAAGAGGGGTTGTCTGCAAATGACTGAAGTGGATGTTGAGTGGCAAGTGGGGATGCATCGCTAACTCTTTTAAATCAGCTGCAGATGTCTGCCTTGGTGTTCGGATAACAGAAACAAAAAAACCGGCTTGCGCCGGTTTTCTTGTCTTGGTGAATGCTGGGGAGCTGGCTTATTTGGCCAGGGACTCCGGCAGCTCTTCACGGATCTTGCCCAGCATCTCTTTCAGGACGCGCGGGTTGGCAACCACGATGTTGCCGGAGTTTTCGTAGTTATGACCACCTACGAAGTCAGTGACGATGGCGCCGGCTTCTTTGGCCAGCAGTTCACCGGCAGCTGTGTCCCAAGGCTTGAGGCCGATTTCCCAGAAACCGTCGACGCGACCGGCAGCCACGTAGGCCAGATCCAGTGCGGCAGAGCCGGAGCGACGGATGTCGGCACATTCGATGAACATGCTCTGGAACATCTTCAGGTAGGACTCGATGTGGTGCTTTTGCTTGTAGGGGAAACCTGTGGCCAGTACGGTGCCAGCCAGCTCTTTGGCTTTGCCGACACGAATGCGGTAGCCGTTCAGCTGGGCGCCGCTACCACGGGTAGCAGTAAACAGCTCGTCACGGATGGGATCGTAAACAACGGCTTGTTCAGTCTTGCCCTTGACACGCAGGGCGATGGAGACGGCAAAGTGCGGAATGCCTTTGACCAGGTTAGTCGTGCCATCCAGTGGGTCAATGATCCATTGGTAGTCCGGATTGGTACCGGCAATCTCACCAGACTCTTCAGCAACAATGCTGTGCTCCGGGTAAGATTTTTTGATGGTGTGAATGATGGCCGCTTCGGCTTCACGGTCAACGTTGGTCACGAAGTCATTGCTGCCTTTTTGGATAGCCTCAATGTTCTCAGGCTGGGAGAAGGCTTTTACTACAACTTGACCGGCGTTGCGCGCAGCGCGCACGGCGATATTCAGCATCGGATGCATAGGTTCACCACTGGATGTTAAAGAACGGGGGATAAAAGGACGCGATATGATACCAGTATTTTGTGCGATGGCAACTGTTATCCCCCTACGACCAATTGATTACCACTGCCAGATTTGACGGCTCCAATATAGACCAGATCTGCGCTAGTCTTATCCCAGCAGCCGGATACAGGCTGTCATGAGCATAGGGATGTGAACCATGAATTTGTCATTAGTGAGTCAGAACGTGTCAGCGGCCAGCGAGGGATTGTTGGCCATCTTGCGGTCATCACCCGAGTATGGTGATCACTTTGCCCACATCACCGTGACCCCCCTGGCCCAGTGGCAACCGGCCAAGACGGAGGCGGCGATCCTGCTGATCGACGGCGATGCGCCCTGGCAGGATGCCGGATTTGCCCGGGGAGAGGATGAGACGATCGGTTTGCCGGTCTTGCCGCTGCTGGTCCGCAAGGGGGACAAGGAGCTGACGGTCTACGGGCCGGATGTGCGTGACTATTTTGTCTCAAACGGCATCGTGCTGGATGAGTCAGAGCTGGCCGAGCCTGCCTGCAGCCGGGTGCTGTTGCGCAAGCTGGAGTCCTACTTCCCGCTGCTTTCCCGCCTGATCATGCTGCGCCAGCGCAAGCCGGTCGCCGTGATCAACTAATATCTACCATCGCCAGAGCGCACCAGCGGCGCACCGTGGCCTTGTTTGGCCTACGGTGCGCCGCTTTTTAATGGTCTGGAGCCGGTCACTTGTTGCAAGATGAGGCGACTATGGTGTTGCACCCTGTTCCAACCGTGCAATCTGGCTATGACCAACAAGGAGTGAATCATGATCGACTTTTACACCGCCGCGACCCCCAATGGTTTCAAAGTGGCGATCGCCCTCGAAGAGCTGGGTTTGCCCTATCGGGTCATTCCTCTCGATCTCTCGGCGCTGGATCAGAAGAAGCCCGAGTTTCTTGCCATCAATCCCAATGGCCGCATTCCGGCCATCGTCGATCGGGATAACGACGATTTCGCCGTATTCGAGTCGGGGGCCATCCTCATATATCTGGCGGAGAAAGCAGGCAAGTTGCTGCCCGCTGATCCCAAACGCCGCTCTCAGGCCATCCAGTGGCTGATGTTCCAGATGGGCGGGGTAGGACCCATGATGGGGCAGGCCAATGTCTTCTACCGCTATTTCCCCGAAAAGATCCCCGCCGCCATCGAACGTTACCAGAAGGAGGGGCGCCGTCTGTTCGAGGTGCTCGACAGCCATCTGGCCCACCACGAATATCTGGCGGACGAGTACAGCATCGCCGACATTGCCACCTGGCCCTGGGTGCGTATTTATGACTGGAGCGGCATCTCCATCGAGGGATTGCCCCATCTGCAAGCCTGGATGGATCGCATGGCAGAGAAGCCTGCCTGCCAGAAGGGGATCACCATACCGCCGCGTAAGGAGCAGCCCGATGAGCTGATCAAGCAGGCGCAACAGATGGTAACTCGTTGATTTTTAACTGCTGACGGGGCGAAGTGCCCCATAATATTAGAAAAACTAAGGCAAGCCGATTATAAAGATTCGTTCGTTTTTTGTGAGCTGAATCACTATGATGCCCCCATACCACCAAACGTCCTGTGCGGTGGCTTGGCGGGCTCCCCGCCTACTGTTTCCAACACTGTTTTTGATTGCATCACAACCTCTGTGATCAGATTCCTCTGGGCCATTTTGTGCCAGAGGGGCGGCAGCATTTTTTCGATTTTTTGGGACTGATATGGATCGGCACAGTTTTTATCCGTTGTTTTTATTGACCATTCTGATGGTCGCTGTGGGCCAGATGACCCAGACCCTTTATGTTCCCTCCATTCCCATGATGGCGGGGGACTTCAATGTGGCCTCGGGCCAGTTGCAGGCGGTGATGGCCTGTTACCTGATCCCCTATGGCCTTTCCCAGTTTGTCTACGGGCCGTTGTCGGATCGCATCGGCCGTCGCCCGGTGCTGATCGTCGGCATGATGGTGTTTCTGGTGGGCACCCTGATCATTCAGGTCATCCCCCATTTTGCCGCCCTGCTGGTGGGTAGCTTTATTCAGGGGCTGGGTACCGGTGCCGGTGGCGCCATGAGCCGTACCGTGATGCGCGATCGCTACAACGGCGCCGAGCTCAACCGCGCCAACAGTCTGGTGAGTATGGGGGTGATCTTCTCCCCGCTGCTGGCACCGGTGCTGGGGGGATGGCTGACCGAGCTGTTCAACTGGCGCGCCGGTTACTGGTTCCTGTTCGGTTTTGGTGCCGTAGCCACCCTGGCGATCATGGCCTGGTTTGGCGAGACCCTGCCTGCTGCTGCCCGTCAGCCACTGCGCGTCGGTGCTGCCTATCGTCATGTGCTGGGCAACCCCAAGTTTCAGGGCAACCTGCTCTGCCTAATGGCGACCTTTGCCGGTTTGGCAGTGTTCGAGGCTGCGGCCGGTGTGCTGCTGGGCGATGTGCTGAAACTGAGCGCCCGTACCGTGAGCGTGCTGTTCGTGCTGCCGCTGCCCGGCTATCTGTTCGGGGCCTGGCTCTCTGCCAAGCTGAGCTTCCGTTTGACTCAGGGCAAACTGATGCGTCTGGGAATCGCCTTTCTTGCGCTCGGCTCACTCATCATTCTGGTGCCGGGGCTGTTCGGGGTGGTGAGTGCCGCCTCGCTGGTTGGTGGTGCGGCTGTCTACTTCATCGGTAGCGGTATTCTCTACCCGACCGCAACTTCCTGTGCCATCGAGCCCTTCCCGGGTCAGGCCGGCACTGCGGGGGCCATTCTCGGCGGGATGCAGAATCTGGGAGCGGGCGTGGTGACCCTGCTAGCGGCCGGTTTCCCGATGACCGGTCAGGTGACCCTGGGGGCCATCATGACACTGATGGTGCTGATCGTGGCGCTGAGCTTTGTCTGGCTGCGTCACCACGGCTCCCCCCACGAGCAGATGGCCATCTAAATTTGCTTGCCAGTTGCAAAACAAAGCCCGCCTGTTTGGCGGGCTTTGTCGTTATGGCTGCTTGTTGGCGGGGCCATCTTCCGCCACCAGATCGAGAAAGGCCCGCATGGCGGGGGTGACACTCTGCTTGCGAGTCAGAAAAACGGTGGTACCGGCATCGAGCGGTTCGAGGGACAGACAGACGAGATCTGAGAGCTGGCTGGCAGAGCTTGCAAGCCCGGCACTGACGATGGCCCAGCCCAGCTGGTGGCGCACCGCGCTTACCAGATGGAACATGGAGTCGGTCTCCAGCACCACATTGAGCGAGACCCCGGCCCGCTCGGCTGCGAGATCCAGATAGTTGCGAAACTGCATGGTGCGGCTTGGCAAGACCAGCGGCTGCTGTTGCAGGCTGGCAAGGGTCATGGGGATATCGGAGGGGAGGGGCGTTGCCGCGCTGCGGCGCATCAGCACGGCCATCCGGTTTCGCCCTTGCGGATAGATGTGAAAGGCCCGCTTGTCGGGATCGCTGGCGGGAACGTCAAATCCCAGCCCGATATCGCATTGATGGAGCGCCAGCTGTGACAGCAGGACCTCGTTGCTTAGCACTGACAAGCGGATGACGATATCGGGGTAGCGCTGCTTGCACCTGGCGATAAACGGCATGATGTCGACATTGGATTGCGGCACTATGCCGATGCGCAAGGTACCTGATAATTCGCCATGAAACAGCGCCAGCTCCTGTTTGAGTGCCTCCTGCTCCAGCAACATCCGCTCGGCATACTGGCGCACCAGCTCGCCCGCCTCGGTCAGGGCGACAAACTGGCTGGTGCGTACCACCAGATCGGTGCCGACACTCTTTTCCAGCGCGGTAATGCTGGCCGAGAGGGTGGGTTGGGTGATGTGGCAGGCTTTGGCCGCTTTGGCAAAATGTCGGTGTTTGGCCAGCTCGTGAAAGTAGTGCAGTTGCTTGATGTTCATCTGGTTGTAGGGGAGGCAGTGGAACCGGCTATTGAAAATTAATCAATTGAAAAAACATCTTCGATAGAACAACTCTATCAGGATATAGATTTATTTCATTGGTTTTGCGTCAGTCGCCTCTCTAAACTTGAATGCAGTTTGCATTTTTAGGCCAACCTGCATGCCTGCCTACACGCCTGTCGACATCCCCGTCAATTTGCCTGCCTCGCCTTCATTGGATCATCTGGTGGAGGAGGTCGCCGTCGCCATTAACATCAATGGCATCAATCATGCGGTGATGATGGCGACCCCGGACGATCTCGACGACTTTGCCGTCGGCTTTCTGTTTGGCGAGGGGATCATCCGGCATAACCACGAGGTCCACGACATCGAGAGCGTGCCAGCCGAACAGGGTATTGTGCTGGATGTGACCATCGCCAACCGCTCTCTGGCCGAACACAAGCGCCGGCTGACCGGGGCAACTGGCTGCGGCATCTGCGGTGTGGCGGCGGTAGAGCAGGCGTTGCCCGCACTGCCTGTGTTGCCGCTGACGCCGCCGCTGGATGGGGCCTTGCTGGCGGGGCTGCGTGCGCAGATCGCCCAGTGGCAGCTCAAGGGTCAGCAGCACGGCGCCCTGCATGCAGCGCTGGCGCTGGATGCCGAGGGCCGGGTCCTCCACTGCCGGGAAGATATCGGGCGCCACAATGCCCTCGACAAGCTGATCGGCCTGCTGCTGCGTCAGCAAAGTGCGTGCGACACCCTGGTGGTGACCAGCCGCTGCGGTAGCGAGTTGGTGCAAAAAGCCGTCCGCTTCGGCGCCCGTCATCTTATCTGCCTGGCATCGCCCAGCCAGCTGGCGGTCAGGTTGGCCCTCAAATACAACCTCAACGTCGTTCATATTCCCAAGTTTGATGCCCCGGTCAGCTATTCGAGCTATCGCCCGGCGGATCCCATCGGAGAGTGCCATGAGTCATATTGAAAAGCCCGCCAAAGCCGGCGGTTTTTCGTCCCTGCAATCCACCATGAAACAGGTGCTACGCAGCCAGAAGACCCGTCAGAACATCAAGAACCTGCTGCGGGTCAACCAGACCGACGGTTTCGACTGCCCGGGGTGTGCCTGGGGTGACAACGACCACGGCACCTTCCAGTTTTGTGAAAACGGCGCCAAGGCGGTGGCATGGGAGTCTACCGGCAAGACGGTGGGGGCCGAGTTTTTCGCCGCCCACTCGGTGCGCCAGCTGGCCAGCCAGAGTGACTACTGGCTCGAGTATCAGGGGCGGCTGACCGAGCCGATGCGCTACAACCCGGCGACCGATCACTACGAGCCGGTAAGCTGGGACGACGTCTTCACCCTGATTGCCGACACTCTCAAGGGGCTAAATAGCCCAGATGAGGTGGAGTTTTACACCTCGGGGCGTGCCAGCAACGAAGCTTCCTACCTCTATCAGCTGTTTGGTCGCCTGTTTGGCACCAACAACTTCCCCGACTGCTCCAACATGTGCCATGAGGCGAGCGGGGTAGCGCTGATCCAGTCGGTCGGCATCGGCAAGGGCACTGTGGTGCTGGATGACTTCGACCAGGCCGATGCGGTGTTTGTCTATGGCCAGAATCCGGGTACCAACCACCCGCGCATGATGAATGCCCTGCGTCAGGCGGCGCGTGGCGGCTGCAAGATCGTCAGCTTCAACAACTTGAAAGAGGTGGCGCTGGAGCGCTTCGCCAGCCCGCAGAGCCCGCTTGAACTGCTGACCCCGGCGGCCACCACCATCAGCCACCAATACCTGACGCCGAAACTGGGGGGCGATATGGCCGCCATCCGCGGCATGGCCAAGTACATCCTGGAAGAGGCGCCAGAGGCGGTGGATCGCGACTTTATCGCCCGCCACACCCACCACTTTGCCGAGTATGAGGCACAGGTGCGTGCCACCGACTGGGCGGCGATCGAGCAGCAATCCGGCCTGACCCGCGCCGACATCGTGCAGGCGGCCCGGGTATTTGCCGCCAGCCAGCGCATCATCAGCTGCTGGGCCATGGGGGTGACCCAGCATCTGCACTCGGTCGATACTATTCGTGAAATAGTCAACCTGCACCTGATGCGCGGCCAGATTGGCAAGCCGGGGGCGGGGCTTTGTCCGGTACGGGGCCACAGCAACGTGCAGGGCAACCGCACTATGGGAATCAACGAAAAGCCGACCGCCGCCTTTATCGACCGGCTCGAGCGTCACCTGCAGGTGAGCCTGCCGCGGGCTCGTGGTCACAACGTTTACGAGGCGCTCAAGGCGCTGGACGAGGGCAAGAGCAAGGTGCTCATCTGCCTGGGTGGCAACCTGGCTGCAGCGGCGCCCGACACCTACTTCACCTACGGGGCGATGAAAAAGGCCGAGCTCAACGTGCAGATCAGCACCAAGCTCAACCGCAGCCATCTGCAGGTGGGCAAGGCGGCGCTGATCCTGCCCTGTCTCGGTCGCACCGAGCTCGATATCCAGCGCAGCGGCAACCAGAAGATCACGGTGGAGGACACCTTCAGCATGGTGCACGCTTCGACCGGCGCGGCCGAGCCGGTATCGCCCCTCTGCCTCTCCGAGACCGACATAGTGGCGCGGATGGCTCATGCCACCGTGGGCAGCGAGCGGGTCGACTGGCTGGCCCTGCGCGATGACTATGCGCGTATTCGCGATCTCATCGAGCAGACCATCGCCGGTTTTGCCGATTTCAATGCCCGCATCCAGCAGCCGTGCGGTTTTCATCTCGATAACTCTGCGGCGCAACTGACGTGGAATACCCCCAGCGGCAGCGCCGAGTTTCGTGCCAGCACCCTGCCGCGCTCTGTGCTGCCGGAGTGTACCCGCCATGCCGAGCAGATGGTGGATCAGCCGGTGTTGCTGCTGCAGAGCCTGCGCTCTCACGATCAGTACAACACCACCATCTACGGCATGGACGATCGCTATCGCGGCATCAAGGGCCAGCGCAACGTGGTGTTCATGAACGGAGCGGATGCCCGTCGCCTCGGTTTTGCCGAAGGGGACAAGGTCGATATGGCGGCCATCTGCAACGATGGGCGTGAGCGCATCGTGACCGGCTTTAGCGTGGTGATCTATGACATTCCGCAGGGCAACATCGCGGCTTATTACCCGGAGACCAATCCGCTGGTGCCCATCGACAGTATCGGGGCCGGGTCGTTTACCCCGACCTCCAAGTTGATCCCGGTGCTGGTGACGGCCTCCCGCCAGCCAGAGAATCTGTTGCTGGTCAAATAAAAGCGTTAACGCGACTGGCTGCGTTAACACAGCCTGCACAGAGAATGCGGTGATGCCCCGAGTGAGTTTTTCATCCGGGGCATTTTTCAGCTCTGAAAGGGGTAGGGATCGTTGATCATCAGGCAAAGAAAAAGCCCGTCACGCTGGTGACGGGCTTTTGCTGTTGGTACCCCGAGATGCCGTTGCCGGTTTGGGCCCTTGAACCGTCGGTTCAAGGCGGGGATCGGATCTGACCGCAGGCTTCTCGGTCGTGCCGAGCATGCGCAATAGCCAGAAGGCAGATCCCCTGTTTGGTATGAATATCGGCTCGGGGACTTGAACCGGCTGACAAACATCCCAGGGAATTTTAAAACGGTTTGCGATTAGGGCTGTTGCCCCTCTTCGCTGGAATCACCATATTGTCCGTGCTCGATCAGGGCCGCTTCGATGGTGCGCTGCAGCATCTTGATCCGCTTGTCCATGGTCTCAGAGTATTGGTGGTTCTTCTCTTTTTCAAGGCAGAGCTCATGACAGAAATTGAGCGCCGCCATGATAGCCAATTGCTCGTTGCTGGAGACTTTGGAGCGTTGACGCAGGTCGATCAACTTGTCGGTCAGCTGCTCGGCGGCCTGGCGCAGGGCATCCTGCTGTCCCAAGGGACAGGATACCTTGTAGGGACGTCCCAAAATGACGATTTCTACGGCCTCTGTGCTCATGCCTTCCTCAATACGGCGGAGCTGATTTCCGCCTTTATCCACGTGGACAACTGGGCGGGACTATATAGCGCAGATGCATAAGTTTCAAGGCCTTGCTGGCTCTGCAAGAGGGAGAATGCTAGGATCCTGACCATTAATTCTGCAAATTTGACTGAACTTTGAGCGGATCCTCGATGAGCAAAACGAACCCCCTTAAATATGCGGCAGTGGCCGACATCATGGAACAACATGAGCTGATGGCCAGCGCAGTAGAGGCCCATGGTGTGATCTGCGGTCTGGTGTGCGGCGGTGTGGCACTGGACGACAAGAGTTGGCTGCCCCATTTCAATGATCTGGTGAACGACGGTTTCGGCCTGCCGGCCCCGGTGCGCCAGGTGATGACCGATCTTTATCACAATGTAGTCGAGAGCCTGATGGCCCAGAAGGGCGTCGAGCTGCTGCTGCCAAGTGATGATGCCCCCCTCGACGAGCGCATCGATTCGCTGGTGGACTGGTCACAGGCGTTTCTGGCCGGTTTCGGCGTGGTGCAGCAGGAGCTCTCCCGCGCGTCGGAAGAGCTGCAGGAGATGATCCAGGATATCGCCAGCATCACTCAGGTCTCTGCCGAGTTCGATCAGGAAGATGACGAGAACGAAGCCTCCTTCCTGGTGCTCTACGAACACGTCAAGCTGGGGGTCATGATGGCCTTCGAAGAGTTTGGCAAGCGCCCCGATACCCCGAGCGCGCCGCCGACCCTTCATTGAGGTGCGGGTCAACGCGACCCTTACTGAATCTGCAAGAGCGCCTGATGGCGCTCTTTTTTATGGCGCTGTTGTGGCTAACCCTGTGAGGCACAACCGGTTTTTTGCCGTTGACCTCGCATTCGGCCTGCGGCTTTGTGATAGCATGAGGCCACCTTTTTCACTTCTTCCTCTCTGCTTATGTCTCAATCTGATGTGCGACAGGTCGATGTCACCTTGGTCGGCGGTGGAATGAGCGGTGCCGTGCTGGCCCTCTCGCTGGCAGCCCTGCTTCGATCCGATGGCTCCCCCCTCGAGATCCTGCTGCTGGAGGCAAGCGTCCCCGAACAGCACACCCATTCAGGGTTCGACGCACGCGCCATTGCGCTCTCGGCCGGTACCTGTGATGCGCTGTTGCGACGCGGACTCTGGCCGCTGTTTGCCCCCCATTGCGCCCCCATCACCCAGATTCATGTTTCGGATCGGGGCCACTTCGGTCAGGCTCGCCTGTCGGCTGCCGAATACGGTCTGCCCGCGCTGGGCCAGGTGATCGAGCTTGCATCCGCTGGCAAGGAGCTGCAACGGGCGATGGCGGCCTCTCCCAATATCCGGGTCTGTTGTCCGGCCCGGGTGAGCGAGATTGCGCCCGATGAGGAGAAGGTGACCCTCACCCTCGAGAGCGGTGAACAGATTGAGACCCGCCTGCTGGTGGCGGCAGACGGCGGCAACTCCTTTGTGCGTCAGCACTTCAAGTTGCCGGTGACCCGCCACGACTTTGAGCAGCACGCCATCATCGCCACGGTCAAAACGGCGCAAGACCCTGAGGGATGCGCCTTCGAGCGTTTTACCGAAGGGGGGCCGCTGGCCCTGCTGCCGATGCAGGAGGGGCTCTCCTCGCTGGTGTGGAGCGTCGGGCAGCATGAGGTGGATGAGCTGACGGCCCTCGATGAGGCGGCGTTTCTTGCCCGTCTGCAGCAGGCCTTTGGCTGGCGGCTTGGTCGCTTCGAGCGATGCGGCGTGCGTCACGTCTATCCGCTCATTCTGACCGCCTGCGATTACCCGCTGGCCCAGCGCACCGTGCTGGTCGGTAATGCCGCCCACGCCCTGCACCCGATTGCCGGACAGGGCTTCAACCTCGGGATGCGGGATCTCGACCTGCTTACCGGCGCCGTAGCCAAGGCGTTGGCAGAGGGGGAGGATATCGGTAGCTTCAAGGTACTGAGTGGCTACTGGCAGCAGCGTCAGCGCGATCAGGAGCAGACCGTCTGGCTCACCTCTTCGCTGGCCCAGCTCTTCTCCAATGGTCACGATCCGCTGGTGGCGGGGCGCAATCTGGCGCTCACCCTGATGGGGCGATTCCCGTGCCTCAAGGCGCCGCTTGCCTCGCGCACCCTGGGCTTTGTCGCCGATGTGTGCGGCAACTAGCCAGCACTTGTTGAGTGGAACCTGTTGACCACCATTCGTTGAGCAAAACCTATTGAATAAAGAGGTGATGCCTGCGGGCGTCCCCTCGCTGGCCAGCCGGTCAGCCCTGAAAGGATGAGATGATGCAGATGCAAAATGTGGATGTGGTGATTGTCGGTGGCGGCATGGTGGGGCTGGGGCTCGCTGCGGCCCTGAAACATAGCGCCCTCAAGGTGCTGGTGGTGGAGGGACAACTGCCCGACCCGCAGCTGGGGGAGGTGGCCGATAACCGGGTCAGCGCCCTGAGTCTGGCCAGCCAGCAGATCCTGCGCCATGTTGGCGCCTGGGACGGCATTGAAGCGCGCCGCCTGCAGGCCTACGACAAGATGGCGGTGTGGGAGCAGGACAGTTTTGGCCATATCGACTTCGATGCCGCCAGCCTGCGTCAGGCCAACCTCGGCCACATCGTCGAGAATCGGGTGATCCAGCTGGCGCTGCTTGAGGCAATTGAAGGTGCCAGCAATATCCAGTTGCTGACCCCCGCCAGAGCCAAGAGCCTGCAGAGCGGCCCGGCGGGCGCCTTGCTGCTCCTTGAAGATGGTCAGGCCATCTCTGCCAAACTGGTGGTGGCCGCCGATGGCGCCCACTCCTGGGTTCGCCGTCAGGCTGATATCCCGCTCACCAGCTGGGATTATGGCCACCACGCGCTGGTGGCGACGGTGCGCTGCGCCGAACCCCATGAAGCTGTTGCTCGCCAGATCTTCACCCCGGATGGCCCGCTCGCCTTTTTGCCGCTGTGGCAGGAGAACCTCTGTTCCATCGTCTGGTCGCTGCCTGCGGCCCGCGCCGAGGCGCTCTGCGCCTGCGATGACGAGCAGTTCAATCGCCAGCTTACCGCCGCCTTCGATGTCCGGCTCGGCCTGTGCAAGGTGGAGGGGCCGCGCAGCGCCATTCCCCTCACTGCCCGCTATGCCCGCGACTTTGCTCGCGAGCGGTTGGTGCTGGTGGGAGATGCCGCTCATACCATCCACCCTTTGGCGGGGCAGGGGGTCAACCTTGGCCTGCTGGATGCTGCCGCGCTGGCGGAGCAGATCTTGCAAAATCATGCCGCGGGCGAGGATATCGGCCTGCTCGCCAACCTGCGCAGCTACGAGCGCTGGCGCAAGAGCGAGGCGGCTCGCATGCTGGCGGCGATGGAAGGGCTCAAGCGGCTGTTCAGCGGGGCCAACCCGCTCAAGAAGCTGGTGCGGGGCGTGGGATTGCGCGCGGCCAATCTGCTGACGCCCTTCAAGGAGGGGGTGATCCGCGCCGCCATGGGATTGGAGGGCGAGTTGCCCGCATTGGCCCGTCCTGACTGGGTCGTTGCGGCGACCAAGGGCAGTGCCATGCAGGCCAAGGGTGAAAAAAACTAATATTACTCGCCATTTTTGACAACAAAAGTAATCCGACAAGGCTGATGACCCATTTTGGGTGTCAGCCTTTAATTTTGCTCTGGAGCGAAACGTTTTTCTGCAAATTGTGACGAAACGGTAAAAATCAAAATTTAATCTCGCCTGAGTCGGCTTATGGCTGTTTTTATCACTGCATTTATCTTAGTGTCTGGGGTCAGTTTTACGAGAGGGGATTAGTTTTTTTTGAGCGGCACGCTCGCCTGCTTGTCATATAATCCGCTCCGTTCAAGGAATCCCTCTTGCCTGGCAAGGGCAGGAGCGAGCACACACTTTTGGATCCGGTCGCTTTTTGCTGTACGTAGTGCAGTCAGAGCGGTGGCACGGATCGCAAGGGTGGTCGCCAAAGCGAAAAGGCTTTTTGCTAAGGAAAGAATGCGATGATCCAGACTACTGTACTGCATCCCAAACACCTGGAAGCCGGCGCCAAGATGGTGGACTTCCACGGTTGGGAAATGCCCATCAACTACGGCTCCCAGCTGGAAGAGCACCACGCGGTGCGCAGCGATGCCGGTATGTTCGATGTCTCCCACATGACCATCGTCGATTTGACCGGCGAACGGGTTAAAGCCTTTCTGCAACACCTGCTGGCCAATGACGTGGCCAAACTCACTGCCCCCGGCAAGGCCCTCTACAGCGGCATGCTCAATCCGGAAGGCGGCGTGATCGATGATCTCATCACCTATTACCTAACCGATACCTTCTACCGGCTGGTGGTCAACTCCGCTACCCGCGAGAAGGATCTGGCCTGGATCCGCCATCACGCCATCGATTTTGACATCACAGTGACCGAGCGTCCGGAGCTTGCGATGATTGCGGTGCAGGGCCCCAACGCCAAGGTCAAGGCTGCGGCCGTGCTGAGCGCCGCTCAGCGTACCGCCGTGGTGGGGATGAAACCCTTCTTCGGCGTGCAGGCTGGCGATCTCTTTATCGCCACTACCGGCTACACCGGCGAAGATGGTTATGAAATCGTAGTGCCGCAAGAGAAAGCCTGCGAGCTGTGGCAAGCGCTGCTAGATAACGGCGTGGCCCCGTGTGGTCTCGGTGCTCGCGATACCCTGCGCCTCGAGGCGGGGATGAACCTCTACGGTCAGGATATGGACGAGTCAATCTCTCCACTCGCCGCCAACATGGCCTGGACCATCGCCTGGGAGCCGAGCGATCGCAATTTCATCGGCCGTGATGTGCTGGAAGCGCAGAAAGCGGCGGGCAACCAGCCCAAGCTGATGGGGCTGGTGATGGAAGAGAAAGGGGTGCTGCGTGCCGGTATGCCCGTTACCTTCACCGCGGCAAACGGTGAGAAGCGGGAAGGTGTGATCACCTCCGGCTCTTTCTCCCCCACCCTGGGCTACAGTATTGCCCTGGCGCGGGTGCCCCGCGATATCGGTGAGCTGGCCGAGGTGGAGATCCGCAAGAAGCTGGTCACCGTGAAGGTCACCAAGCCCGCTTTCGTCCGTAACGGCCAGAAGCTGGTTTAACATCGTCTTGGGGGAGGGCAGTGCCTCCCCCATCCCTTTTCATATTCGTTTTTAAACGCGACTCAAAGATCAAAGGAAGCACAAATGAGCCATATCCCGAGCGAACTGAAATATGCCACTTCCCACGAGTGGATCCGTGTAGAAGCCAACGGCGAGGCCGTGGTCGGTATCACCGAGCACGCCCAGGAGCTGCTGGGTGACATGGTGTTTGTCGAGCTGCCGGAAGTGGGCAAGCAGGTCAGTGCCGGTGACGACTGCGCCGTGGCCGAGTCGGTCAAGGCGGCCTCCGACATCTACAGCCCGGTGAGCGGCGAGATCATCGCCGTCAACGAAGAGCTGGAAGGGAGCCCCGAGCTGGTCAACTCCGACCCCTACAGCGCTGGCTGGCTGTTCCGCATCAAGCTCGATGACGAGAGCGAGCTGGCCAACCTGCTGGATGCCGAAGGCTACCAGAACGTGGTGGACGAAGAGTAATGCCCCCGGGCCCTGCCAACACCGCAGGGCCCCTTTGTATGACCGCCAGCCGGGCAAGCACCGGCCGGTGGAAGGGTGAAGTCGCCCGCGCCTGCCGTTTGCTTGCCTGCTTTTGCCAGGGCAAACGGGCCGGTTCGCAACAAGGCGATCCCCTCTTGATGCTGCCGCAGCATCCGGTGCCGCACCCTCTCTGCGGGCCCCAGAACATGAGTGGCGTCGGTATCAGCCGACGATCAGGAACATCAGGTCTTGGTTATCAGGATGTCATGCCAGGACTTATTTATCAGGAAATAGGGAAATGACCCAGTCACTGTTTGAACTCGAGCAAAAAACCGATTTTGTCCGCCGCCATATCGGCCCGGGCGAGGAAGAGCTGCGCCAGCTGCTGGCGACCGTCGGGGCCGAAAGCCTGGACGATTTGATTGAACAGACCGTGCCCGCCGCCATTCGCCTGCCGGGTCCGCTGGGGATCGGTGCCGGCATGACCGAAGTGGAGGCGCTGGCCAAGCTCAAGGGCTATGCCGCCCAGAACAAGATTGCCAAGAGCTACATCGGCATGGGTTATCACGATACCCATGTGCCCCACGTTATTTTGCGCAATGTGCTGGAAAATCCGGGCTGGTATACCGCCTACACCCCCTACCAGCCCGAGCTGGCACAGGGCCGTCTCGAAGCCCTGCTCAACTTCCAGCAGCTGACGCTGGATCTCACCGGCATGGATCTGGCAAGCGCCTCCCTGCTGGATGAAGCGACCGCCGCCGCCGAGGCGATGGCGCTGGCCAAGCGGATGGCCAAGTCCAAATCCAACCTCTTCTTTGTGGCTGATGATGTGCACCCGCAGGTGATCGACGTGGTCAAGGAGCGTGCGGTTCACTTTGGTTTTGACGTGGCGGTTGGCGCCGCGAGCGATGCAGTGAGCGAAGAGGTGTTTGGTGCCCTGTTCCAGTACCCCACCACCACAGGTGAGGTGAAAGATCTGCGTGCCCTGATTGCCGCGGTACAGGCCCAGAAAGGACTGGCCTGCGTCAGCGCCGATCTGCTCTCCCTGCTGCTGCTCAAATCCCCGGGCGAGCTGGGCGCCGACGTGGTGTTGGGCTCCGCCCAGCGCTTTGGCGTGCCCATGGGTTACGGTGGCCCCCACGCCGCCTTCTTCGCCACCCGCGATGCCTACAAGCGCTCCATGCCGGGCCGCATTATCGGCGTCTCCAAGGATGCCCGTGGCAAGGCTGCGCTGCGTATGGCGATGCAGACCCGCGAGCAGCATATTCGCCGCGAGAAGGCCAACTCCAACATCTGTACCGCTCAGGTGCTGCTGGCCAACATGGCGAGCTTCTACGCCGTCTACCACGGCCCGGTAGGGCTGAAAACCATCGCCTCCCGCGTGCACCGTCTCACTACCATTCTGGCGCTTGGCCTCAAGGCCAAGGGCGTGGCCCTCAAGCATGCCAGCTGGTTCGATACCCTGACCGTGCAGACTGCTGACAAGGCCGCGCTGATCGCCAAGGCCGAGGGGCTCGGCATCAACCTGCGCGCCGATCTCGACGGTGCGGTAGGGGTCTCCCTCTCTGAAACCACCACCCGTGGCGATGTGGTTGAGCTGTTTGATCTGTTCCTCGGCCAAGGCCATGGACTGGATATCGAGGCCCTCGACAAGGCGGCCCAGACTCATCACGCCATTCCGCTGGATCTGCTGCGCACCGACGCCGTGCTGACCCACGAGGTGTTCAACAAGTACCATTCCGAAACCGAGATGTTGCGTTATATCCACCGTCTCGAAGCCAAAGATCTGGCGCTCAACTACGCCATGATTTCGCTCGGCTCCTGCACCATGAAGCTCAACGCTACCGCCGAGATGATCCCGGTGACCTGGCCCGAGTTTGGCAAGTTGCACCCGTTTGCCCCGTTGGCGCAGGCCAAGGGCTACCAGCTGCTGCTGGCCGACCTCGAAAACTGGCTGGTGAAAGTGACCGGTTACGATGCGGTCTGCATGCAGCCCAACTCAGGTGCGCAGGGCGAATACGCAGGTCTGCTCGCCATCAAGAAATATCACGAGTCTCGTGGTGAAGGGCATCGCGACATCTGCCTGATCCCAGCTTCTGCCCACGGCACCAACCCGGCCTCTGCCCAGATGGCGGGGCTCAAGGTGATCGTCACCGCCTGTGACAAGTCCGGCAACGTGGATCTCGACGACCTGCGCGCCAAGGCGGCCGAGGCGGGGGATCAACTCTCCTGTCTGATGGTGACCTACCCCTCCACCCATGGGGTGTATGAGGAGACCATCAAGGAGGTGTGCGACATCGTTCACCAGCACGGTGGCCAGGTCTATCTGGACGGCGCCAATATGAACGCGCAAGTCGGGTTGACGGCGCCGGGCTTTATCGGGGCGGACGTCTCTCACCTCAACCTGCACAAGACCTTTGCCATTCCTCACGGCGGTGGCGGCCCGGGCATGGGCCCCATCGGTGTGAAGAAACATCTGGCACCGTTCGTGGCTGGTCACGCCGTGGTCAAGACCGACAAGGAGAGCCGTGACAATGGCGCCGTGTCGGCGGCACCGTTCGGTTCGGCCAGCATCCTGCCCATCAGCTGGATGTATATCGCCATGCTGGGTGACGAAGGGCTGAAGAGATCCACTCAGGTGGCCATCCTCAATGCCAACTATCTGGCCAAGAAGCTGGGTGAATCCTTCCCGGTGCTTTATTCCGGACGCAACGGTCGGGTAGCTCACGAGTGCATTCTGGATATCCGTCCGCTCAAGGAGGCTTCCGGCATCAGCGAGATGGACGTGGCCAAGCGGCTGATGGACTACGGCTTCCACGCGCCGACCATGAGCTTCCCGGTAGCGGGCACCTTGATGGTCGAGCCGACCGAGTCGGAATCCAAGCGCGAGCTGGATCGCTTCGTCGAGGCGATGACGTCCATCCGCGCCGAGATTGCCAAGGTGCAGGAGGGGCAGTGGAGCCGCGCCGACAACCCGCTGGTCCATGCACCTCACACCCAGGATGACGTGATGGATGCAGAGTGGTCCCGTGGCTACAGCCGCGCCGAGGCGGTCTTCCCGTCCGAGGCGGTACGCGCTGCCAAACTGTGGCCGTCAGTCAACCGCATCGACGACGTCTACGGCGATCGCAACCTGTTCTGCTCCTGTATCCCGACTGAGGATTACGCCAAGTAAGTGGCGTTTAGGAGCTACAGTTAAGCCTTATAAACAACAGGGCCACCCAGACGGGTAGCCCTTCGTTTACATGGACTTTATCTGCATGCTGCTATCCAAATGTCCGGCTTAAGTCCTTGAGCTGGCTCGCTTTGCTCTGCAAATTGGCACTGGTTTCACTGACCTGATCGATTTTGAGACTGTTATCGTGAGAGAGCGAGGATATCTGGTTGATATTGCGACTGATCTCCTCGATGACCGCTTGTTGCTCGGTGGCCGCGGCGGTGATCTGGTTGGAAAAATCAGAGACCTTGTCTATCTCGACCACAACCTGATTCAGGTTGCCGGTACTTGCCCGGGTGGTGGCGAGGCAGGCGTTGGTTCTGGTCACATTGAGATGCATCATCTCTTTCCATCCCCCCAAGGTTTGCTGGATATGGCCAATGCTGTTCTGGATCTGCTCTGTCGCCTTGTGAGTTCTGGTCGACAGGCTGCGAACCTCGTCCGCCACCACTGCAAAGCCGCGCCCCTGATCGCCTGCCCGTGCGGCTTCGATGGAGGCATTGAGCGCCAGCAGGTTGGTTTGATCCGCAATGCCGCGAATTTCGCTCATGATGGTGCCGATCCGCTCGGATTCGCTCGCCAGCTCGACAGCTGACTGAAAGGCTTGCTCCGCCTGGGTGGCCAGCGCCGACATCTCTTCTCCCGCTTCCGAAAGCTGGGTGCTGGTGGTGATGCAGTGGCGGCGGGCCTCTTCAATCTGGCTGTTGCTGTCTTGAATATTGCGGTTGATCTCCTCGGCGGCCGAAGCCATCTGGGTGACGGCGGTGGCAATCTGCTGGATCTGCGTGTCTTGCGAAGAGATATCCTGGCTGGCCAGCGAGGCGGAGCCGCGCAGGTCATTGGCCATGGCATTGAGCGACGCGGTGGTGTCATCCACCCGGCCGAGTACGGTACGGATCCTCGCTTGCCCGAGTTTGATATGGAAATCGGCGATGCTGTGGGGGGCATCCCCCGAGAAGATAAGGCGGCTGATGCTGTCGTAATCCTGCTCGAGCTGCTGCAAGAATCGCGGCGTGAGGAAGAGAGGGTGGCGATTGAACCAGATTATTGCCAAGAGGGGTATGATGACCCAGAGCGCCTGCAGCGGTGAGATCAGCCAGAGCGCGCTGATCACGCTGACGAGCAGCAGGGGGATGGTCATCATGGCTGGCGTGAGTTGACGCAGGCCCATGTGAATGGCAGAGCCGGTTTCACGGGCTTTAAGGGTTTTGTACATCTGGCTGGCACGCGCTTTGTGCTCTGCGGCGGGGCGGCAGCGGACGGATTGGTAACCCACCATCTTGCCATCTTCATAAATCGGGGTGACATAGGCATCAACCCAATAATAGCGACCATCCTTGCAGCGGTTTTTTACCATGCCTCGCCATGGTTTGCCCGCCTGCAGGTGGGCCCAGAGATCGGCAAACGCTGCCTTGGGCATGTCGGGTGGTGCACCAGATTGTGATGTTGCCCCAACATCTCTTCCAGGCGATAGCCTGCCACCTGACAAAACGCCGGATTGGCGTAGGTGATGTCCCCTTTGAGATCGGTCGTCGATACCAACTGGATATCGTCGGCAAATTCAACCTCGGTATCTGTGGTGTGAAGCGAGCTGGTTACCATGATCAGACTCCGGTTTCGGCGTAACGGAATACTTCGTCTGAGTATGGCAGAGGATGTTCATTTATTGTGTTGTTGCACATTAACTCTTGTGCTACTGCGTGGGGACGGGATGGGTCTCACATTTTTACAGCGCGGTTTGGCGAGGGGAGGCAAGCCAAGTAACATGGCGTGACTTATGGCTGTGAAGCGAGACAGGTAACGCAATGAAGTTGGATGCGATTTTATGGGATTATGACGGTACTCTGGTCAATTCGGTGCCGAAGAATATCGATATCACCAAGCAGATCCTGGCTGAGGTCGCCCCCCATCTGACCGGAGAACATCTGCCGCGCTATCTGCGCAGCGAAGCGGAGTATCACCATGCCAATCACGCCGCCAAGAACTGGCAGGCGCTCTATATGGATTACTACGGTTTGTCGCGGGACGAGATGGTGCTGGCTGGCAGTCTGTGGGCCAAGCATCAGGAGATGAACCGGACCGAGGTGCGTTTTTTTGCGGGGCTGGAGGCGGTGATTGACCATTTCTCTGCCATTCCCCACGGAATTTGTTCGCAGAACTCCCAAAAGAACATTCGCCGGGTACTGGAGCAGCATGGCGTGAACAGCCTGTTCAAGGCTGTGGTCGGCTATGATGACGTGCCCGGACAGCAGCAAAAACCCCATCCTTACGGTGGCCTCAAATGTCTGGAGTCTATCTTCGGCCCAGCTAGGTGCCAGTCGCTGATCTATATCGGTGACCATGAAGCGGATGTGCAGTTTGCCCGTCATTTGCAAGCGGCGCTTGGCGAGCAGAGCCGTGTGATATCGGTGGCTGTCGCCTATAGCCGCGCGACTCCGGAGCGCTGGGAACACCAACCCGACCATATCGCCCGTGACGTCGAGGATCTGCTCCCCATCGTCGGGCAATATCTGTAACGCCGGTTGCAGATTGCCGTACGGAATAGACAAACGCCGATCAGTTGATCGGCGTTTGTCTATGGGAAGCCTGATGGTTTCACACTCTGCTGGCTTAACACCCTGTCTGTTTAATGATGGGCGACTTAAAACAGCAGTTGTATCAGGTAGCCCATCAGTATCGCCATGCCGAGGATCACGGTAAGGAAGGCCGCAATCATCGGGGTTCTGAACATGGATTTGAGCAGGATCACCTCGGTCAGGCTGGCGCCGGCACTGCCGATGATCAGCGCCATGACGGCGCCCATTCCCATCCCTTTGCCCAGTAGTACCGACGCCAGCGGGATCACGGCCTCGGCACGGATGTAGAGCGGGATCCCGACGATGGCGCTGAAGGGAATGGCCAGCGGGTTGTCGGCACCAGCATGGGCGGCGATCCACTCGGCCGGAATAAAACCGTAAATAAATGAGCCGATAAGCACCCCAAGCAGCAGGAAGGGCAATACCGCTTTGAACTGCTGCCAGGCATCAATGCGAGCTTTGACCCAGGCGGTGGGGAGTTGTGGCGCACGGGTCAGGGTTGCCGTGCCATCGCCGCAGCAGGAAAGGGTGGACTGCTCTGCCATCTCTGGTTGCGGTGCCGGGCAGCACGCTGCCCCGTTGAGGGGTTTGATTGCGCGAATGGCGCCGCGTTGGTTGTCACTGCAATGTGCTTGAGTGGTGGTGCGGGTCGCCGGGCCACAGCCACTACCGCAAGAGGGGGTGGCCTCTTTGGGGTCGATGACATGGCGCTCGAACCCCAATCTGTCGAGCAGCATGCTCGCCATGACGGAGACGCTGGCGGCGATCACGGCGTAGAGCAGGGTCACTTTCCAGCCAAAGGTGGCCCACATCAAGCCGACGATGATGGGGTTCAGCAGTGGGGAGATAAACAGGAAGGTGAGAGTGGGGCCAAAGCCAGCCTTGGCCGAGAGCAGCCCTCTCAGCATGGGGATGGTGGAGCAGCTGCAAAAGGGGGTGACGGCACCGAGCAGGGCCGAGAGCAGATAGCCCTTGCCATGTCTCGCCCCCAGCATCCGCTGGATCTTCTCGTCGGGGATCTTCTGACGGATCAGGCTGACCCCGGCGCTAATGACCAGAAACAGCACCGACAGCTCGACAGCCAGAAACAGGAACATCTGGGCTGCATCGGTCAGCATGGTTAACCACTCATTCATTGTCGTATCCTCACTTGGTTTCTATATTTCCAAAATAATCGAAATGAATGGTCGGTCAAGATATTTCTGGTATTATCGAAATATCAAATTCGTGGAGGGCGCAGAGATGCAACTAGAAGAGGTCGCCAAGGCATTGAAAGAGCTGGGTCATCCGACCCGGCTGTTTATCTTCAAGCATCTGGTCAAGGCGGGAGAGCAGGGGCTGCCGGTGGGTGAGCTGCAAAAGCAGCTGGCGATCCCCGCTTCCACCCTCAGCCACCATATCGCGGCGCTGGTCTCGGTGGGGCTGGTGAAGCAAAACCGGGAGAGTCGCACCCTGCTTTGCGTCTCTCAATACGCGGTGCTGGAGGAGATCATCGCCTTTTTCCGCGATGAGTGTTGCATCAACAGCCCGGAGCATCGGCAAGATCAAAGGCAAGAGCTGCCTTCCTGAGGGCTATGGCTGCTAGTAGTGCTGCTCGCAATAAAAAAACGCCGATCATGCGATCGGCGTTTTGCATTGTTTTTCTCAGTTGCGGGTATTAACCCAGATTGGCTGCAACCTTGCTTTGGGCCTGTCCCTTGCGCTTGATGACAAAGCCAATGCCCAGTACCACCAGCCAGGCGGGGATCAGTTCGACCGAGATGCGGAAATCGGGGGTCATGTACATGATCACCAGGATACCAGCCATGAACGCGAGGCAGAGGTAGTTGCCGAAGGGATACCAGAACGCCTTGAACTTGGGCTGGACGCCTTCTGCGACCTTGGCCTTGCGGAACTTGAGGTGCGCGAGGCTGATCATCGCCCAGTTGATCACCAGTGCGGAGACCACCAGCGCCATCAGCAGGCCGAACGCCTTGCCCGGCATCAGGTAGTTGATCAGCACGCAGAGCAGGGTGGCGATGGCCGAGACCGAGAGGGCAACCAGTGGCACGCCGCTCTTGTTGGTCTTGAGCAGGGCTTTCGGGCCGTTGCCCTGTTTGGCCAGACCGAACAGCATCCGGCTGTTGCAGTAGACGCAGCTGTTGTAGACCGACAGTGCCGCCGTCAGCACCACGATGTTGAGTACGGTGGCGACCAGATTGCTGTCCAGAGCGTGGAAAATCATCACGAACGGGCTGCCGCCTTCCACCACTTTACCCCAAGGGTAGAGGGACATCAGGATAGCCAGAGCACCGATGTAGAAGATTAGGATGCGGTAGATCACCTGATTGGTGGCCTTGGGAATGCTCTTCTCGGGGTTGTCCGCTTCGGCGGCGGTAATGCCCACCAGCTCCAGACCGCCGAAGGAGAACATGATCACCGCCATCGCCATCACCAGACCGCTGATGCCGTTGGGGAAGAAACCGCCCTGAGCCCACAGGTTGGTGACGCTCGCCTCGGGTCCGCCGGCACCGGAGATGAGCAGATAGCCGCCAAAGCCAATCATGCCGATGATGGCGACCACCTTGATGATGGCGAACCAGAACTCCATTTCGCCAAACGCTTTGACGTTGGAGAGGTTGATGGCGTTGATCAGCACGAAGAAGAAGGCGGCCGACATCCAGGTCGGGAGCTCGGGCCACCAGTACTGGACATAGATGCCCACCGCGGTCAGCTCGGCCATGCTCACCAGCACGTAGAGCACCCAGTAGTTCCAGCCGGACGCAAAACCGGCAAACTCACCCCAGTATTTGTAGGCAAAGTGGCTGAAGGAGCCGGCTACCGGCTCTTCCACCACCATTTCACCGAGCTGGCGCATGATCAGGAAGGCGATAAAGCCGCCGATGGCATAACCCAGCAGGACTGAGGGGCCTGCCATCTTGATGGTTTGGGCAATGCCCAGAAAGAGGCCGGTGCCGATGGCGCCGCCCAAAGCAATCAACTGAATGTGGCGGTTTTTAAGGCCGCGCTTCAGCTCCTCACCGTCTTGTTTCAAATCCATGGGTCTGTCCTTACGTCTCTGTTGTCTCTGGTCGGTGTTGGGCTCATCCTGAGCAGGCCGCAGTGCGTAGCCAAAACCTGACGAAATCTGTATTTATTTCGTTACGCCATGCCATTTTCAATTTTTAGTGTTGGCTGGCAACCGAAGCAGAATAGTGATAATCCGCCATGAATGCACCTATTTTCCATCTCTAATGGCCGTATTTTGTACCAAAGGCAGCTTTTTCATGATTTGAAGAGGCTTCTTGGTAGTTTTTGGTTGATGTTTGTGCAATCGAATTCTGTTTTGTTGACATTTTGTCTTGTTAGTGCGCTTTTGTGGTGCCGAGCCACAAATGGATGCAAATGATGCCAAACAAGCGAGAGTACAGGGAAGAGTGCAGGGAGTTGGAGCACAGGGAACGCGAAAGCGTGCTGCAACAAGGGGTTGCCCGGAGTGTGCTGGTGGCGCTCTGGTTAGGGATTGCCGCCAGTCCGCTGCTGTTGCTGGTGGTCGCCACCATGCTGCTGGGTTGGCTGTTACTCGGTGATCAGGAGTTGCTGCACTACTGGCAGTCGCTGTTGCTGGTGGGTGGGGTAACGGGGGCGCTCGTTGGCGGCTGGCTGGCGGAGCGGGTTCGCCTGCGCCACGGTTTGCTGGCCTTCTATGCCCGGTTGATGAACAACCCTGAGCTCAATCGTTAGTTAACGCTGGCTGTTTGCCGAGCGCAGCAGAACGGAATCGAATAGCGGCTAACTGGCAGCAGGTGACAAGGGCACAACGCCAAGGTCGACAAGAAGAGGGATAAGCATTTGTGGTGCTTATCCCTTTTTTATCCACGCTTTTCACTGTCATCTATGTGAATTGCAGTTCGCCACAGCTGACTTTCGCCGCGACACTGTAATTTTTATCTTTTGTTGATGCCGATAGCTGTCAAGCTGGCTTAACAGAGCTGGCGGCGCAGACCGGTCGCCTCGAGGACCTTGGCGCTGATCTCCTCCACCGAGTGGGAGCTGGTATCGAGGAAGCGTATCGCCTCCTGGCGAAACAGCCTCTCCACGCAGGCCAGCTCCTGCTCGCACTGTTCGATGGAGGAGTAGCGGCTGTTGGCACGGCGCTGGTTACGGATCTCGTGCAGCCGCTGCGGCGCTATGGTGAGGCCAAACAGCTTGTGACGGTTGGCCTTGAGGGGGGCGGGCAGCTCCAGCATCCCCATGTCCTGCTCGATAAAGGGGTAGTTGGCGGCGCGAATGCCAAACTGCAGCGCCAGATAGAGGCTGGTGGGGGTCTTGCCGCAGCGGGAGACCCCGATCAGGATGATGTCCGCTTCATCGTACTCCCTGGTGGTGATGCCATCGTCGTTGGCCAGCGCAAAGTTGACCGCCTCGATGCGATCGTCATAGAGCTTGCGATTCTCCATACCGTGGGTGCGGTGGAGGCGGGGCTCGGCTTTTACCCCCAGCTCCTGCTCCAGCGGGCTGACGAAGGTGTTGAGAAAGTCGTGGCCGCACGCTTCCGATTTCAGTACCTCTTCCCGTACCAGCGAGTCGACGATGGTGTGAAACAGGATGGGGCGCACCCCGGTCTGGCGAAACTGTTCGTCGATCCGCATCCGCACCTGACGCGCCTTCTCCAGTGTCTCCACAAAGGGGATAGTGATCTGCTCGAAGGCCAGCGGAAACTGGCTCAGTACCGCGTGACCGAACACTTCGGCGGTGATGGCGGTGCCGTCTGAAACATAAAATACGGTGTGCACGTAGGGCTCCTGTGATACCGCGGGTGGGGTCGCATGGGGTAAGGGGTGAGAAGTATCTCCCGAAACCATACCAGTTTTGTCAACCGGTCTGCTGTGCCCAAGTTGTGAAGTGGCTTGCAAACCTGAATCGTTATCTTTTTGTGTCGCCATTGTAGAATGTTCCGGTCATTCGACCATCCCCAACGCTTGCTCGGGGATTTTTTTGAAAATAAATAGAAAACGTTTTCATGGTCGTTGGCAACAAAAGAAACAGACAATAACGCACCTGACTTACCCATAACCTCATCGATTAAATCGGGCGCACGAGGTGCTATGGCATCGGTGCCCACCAACCTGGAGACATCCAAGTGCAACAGTACGTGCTCTGGTACGAACAACTCGGAATGCAGGACGTAGAACGAGTTGGCGGCAAGAACGCATCCCTTGGCGAGATGATCAGCAACCTCTCTGGCGCCGGCGTATCCGTGCCGGGGGGCTTTGCTACCACCGCCTTTGCGTTTAACGAGTTTCTGGAGTCAAGCGGCCTAAACGGCAAGATCCACCATCTGCTCGACAATCTCGACGTGGACGATATCGCCGCCCTCAACCGGGCCGGTCAGCAGATCCGCGACTGGGTGATCGAAGCCCCGTTCCAGCCCGAGCTGGAGCAGGCTATCCGGGTTGCCTATGAAAAGTTGAGTGCCGGTGTCGAGGCCTCGTTTGCGGTGCGCTCCTCCGCCACCGCCGAGGATATGCCGGACGCCTCCTTTGCCGGTCAGCAGGAGACCTTCCTCAACGTACGTGGCATCGATGCCGTCATGACGGCGGTCAAGCATGTGTTTGCTTCCCTGTTCAACGATCGCGCCATCTCCTATCGGGTGCATCAGGGCTATGACCACAAGGGTGTTGCCCTCTCGGCCGGGGTGCAGCGGATGGTGCGCTCGGATCTCGCCGCCTCCGGCGTCATGTTTACTCTGGATACCGAGTCCGGTTTCAACGACGTGGTCTTTATCACCGGCGCCCATGGTCTTGGCGAGATGGTGGTGCAGGGAGCGGTCAACCCGGATGAGTTCTATGTGCACAAGCCGACCCTCAAGGGGGGGCGCCCGGCGGTGGTGCGCAAGACCCTCGGCTCCAAGCTTATCAAGATGACTTACTCTGACGATGCTGGTCACGGCCGTCAGGTGAAGATTGTCGACACCAATGAGGCCGAGCGCAGCCGCTTCTGCATCACAGATGAGGAGGTGATGGCGCTGGCCAAGCAGGCTCTCATCATCGAGCAGCACTATGGCCGCCCGATGGATATCGAGTGGGCCAAGGATGGTCAGGATGGCCAGCTCTATATCGTGCAGGCCCGCCCGGAAACCGTGCGCAGCCGCCAGGAGGCCAACACCCTCGAGCGTTTTGCCCTCAAGCAAGCGGGCAAGGTGCTGATCGAGGGGCGGGCCATCGGCCACAAGATTGGCGCGGGTCCGGCGCGGGTCATCTCCTCCATCAGCCAGATGGACGAAGTGCAACCCGGCGACGTGCTGGTCACCGACATGACCGACCCGGACTGGGAGCCCATCATGAAGCGGGCCTCCGCCATCGTCACCAACCGGGGCGGGCGTACCTGTCACGCCGCCATTATCGCCCGTGAGCTGGGCATTCCGGCAGTGGTGGGCTGTGGCAACGCTACCGATCATATTCAGCCGGGCCAGCGGATCACCGTCTCCTGCGCGGAAGGGGATACCGGTTTTATCTATGACGGCGAGCTGGACTTCGACGTGGCGGTGACCGAGGTGGGTAATATGCCGCGCCTGCCCATCAAGATCATGATGAACGTCGGCAACCCGGACCGCGCTTTCGACTTTGCCCAGTTGCCCAATGCCGGGGTAGGGCTGGCGCGCCTTGAATTCATCATCAACCGGATGATCGGCGTGCACCCCAAGGCCTTGCTGGAGTTTGACCAGCAAACCCCAGAGCTCAAGGCCACCATCGGCAAGATGATCGCCGGTTACGACAGCCCGCGTGAGTTCTACGTGGCCAAGCTGACCGAGGGGATCGCCACTCTGGGCGCTGCGTTCTGGCCGGAGCGGGTGATCGTGCGGATGTCGGACTTCAAGTCCAACGAGTACGCCAATCTGGTGGGCGGTCGTGGCTACGAGCCCCACGAGGAGAACCCGATGATCGGTTTTCGTGGTGCGTCCCGCTACATTGCCGACAGCTTCCGCCCCTGCTTTGCCCTCGAGTGCGAGGCGATCAAGCGGGTGCGCGATGTGATGGGGCTGACCAACGTCGAGGTGATGATCCCCTTCGTGCGCACCGTGGGCGAGGCGGAGCAGGTGATCGAGATCCTGGCCGAGAACGGTCTGCGCCGTGGCGAGCGGGGGCTCAAGGTGATCATGATGTGCGAGATCCCAAGCAATGCCCTATTGGCAGACAAGTTCCTCGAGCACGTGGATGGCTTCTCCATCGGCTCCAATGACATGACCCAGCTCACTCTTGGGCTGGATCGGGACTCGGGGCTGATTGCCCATCTGTTCGACGAGCGTAACGAGGCGGTCAAGGCGCTGCTGGCGATGGCGATCCAGGCTGCGCGCAAGGCGGGTAAGTACGTGGGGATCTGCGGTCAGGGGCCATCCGATCACCCTGACTTTGCCGCCTGGCTGGTGGAGCAGGGGATCGATTCGGTGTCGCTTAACCCCGATACCGTGGTCGATACCTGGCTCTATCTGGCGGAGCAGCATGGCGCCAAGTAAGTCACTGTCAAAATGAGCAGCATGGCGCCAAGTAAGTCACTGTCAAAATGAGCAGCAGAAAGGGGGCCATAATGGCCCCCTTTGTTATCTGTGTGTCGCGACCTATTTCGGCTGCTGTTCGGCCCCCGACAGCTCGATCTGCACATTAACCCCTTCGCTCTTGAGCTTGGTGGCGATGGCGTTGAGATCGGTGCCCGATTTGGCCTCCAGCAGGGCGATACCGCCGCTGCTCTGTTTGAAGTTCAGGCCGTGGCGAGTCGCCAGCGCCTTGGCGCTGGCATCGTCAGCTTCCACCAGCAGGGTGCCGCTTACAGTCAGCTCCGGGCTAGCGGCCCCTTGCATCAACACGTCACCGCGGCGCAGGGTCTGTTGCGGGACCTTGCTGTCAAGGCTGCGGGCGACCCGCTTCTTGCTGCCGTTGTCAGGAATGAGGTAGGTCTGGCCGTTCACCTCTATGGTGCTGTACTGCTTGCCATCCATGGTGATGGACTCCTGTGCGCAGAGCTGTCCCGAGAGGGGGGCCAGCAGGGTTGCCAGAAGCAAGGTAACAGGTTTGTTCATGGTAATACTCCTAGCGTGTTAGCTGCGGTTGGCATCGTGACCCAGGACCCGCAGGGACCATGAGATCAGCTTGCCCGGTTGGCGATTGTTGCGCTCGGTCAGAGTGGTACGCTCACGGGTTTCGCGATTGAGCAGAGAGACCTGACGGGTTCCGTTGGCAACATCGGTTACTTCCAGTCGCCATGTGCCTTGCGCCGATTCGCCGTAGAACTTGTTGGATAGCATCCGCATGTCGCGCAATCCCTTGGTTCGTACAAAGCCCAGCTGCTGCTGGTCGAGAGATTGGCCGACCAGGCTGTTGAAGGGGCTCAGCAGGATGCTGCGGGTGCCGGCGGGGGAGACCAGTTCGATCAGCAGATCGGGCAGGCGCTGATGATCCAGACTCACCATCACCTGAACCGCTTCTACCGTCAATGGTGTCGCGATGCGGGTAGTGGAACGGGTCGGGCTGTTGCCCACATCCGGGATGGCGGCGGCACTGCCGCTGACATTGATCTTCTGCCACGGCAGTTGCACCAGCGGGGGCAGGGGCTGGTGATTGGCTGCCAGCTCAAGGGCCTTGTTGACGTCGATCAGACCAAAACCGTAAGTGGGGTTGAACCACATGCCGGCGGCATTGCGCTCCCACCCTTCCAGCCCTTTCACATCGCGCACTTTGCCGGTGCTGCTGGTGTAGCTGACCATCACAGGTTTCTGTGTGGCATCGACCCGGGTTGCGCTGCGCGCCAGCAGATCCCGCAGGTCACGTACCGACAGATCCGGGTAGGCAGACATCAGCAGCGCCATGGCGCCGGAGGTGCTGGGGGTGGCGGAGGAGGTGCCGTTCATCACGCCGTTGTAGTCGCAGCTGGCATCCAGTTGCGGGTTGCCGTGCAGCCGGTTGGTGCTGGGATCGTCGGTGCGGTTGTAACCCATGTCGCAGCCGGGCAGATCCGTGGTCACCATCGCCGGAGCGTCGGTACCGTACTCGCCGCCGGTCGCGCTCAGGAAGATGTTGCTGCCGACGCTGGAGTAGGAGGATCTGACGCCATCGGCGTTGAGCGCGCTCACCACCAGGTTCCAGAAGTTGCTGTTGGAGGGATCGAGGTTGCTGTTTTCAAACGGCAATTTGGGACCATTGCCGGTGCGGTTAAGCACATAGCCGCCCGCCGCTATCTTGTTGAAGCCGTTGCCGGCGGCCTTGATATAGGCCGCGCCCTGCGCCTTGAGGGTCTGCTGTTCAAACAGGCGATCAAGCTGGGATTGATCCAGAGAGTTGGCAGAGCGGGGATCCACCACACTCATGCCGTAGCTCTGGTTGAACACCCGGTTGTCGCGGCTGGCATCGCTGTCGCCAAGGGCGTAGAGCCAATCCTTCTGCAACTGCTGGCTGTTGTCATCCAGCAGGTTGAACCCCTGCAACTGGGCTCGCGGGGCAATCCCCTTGGTACCGATGGCGTTGTCCACCGCCGCAATGATGCCGGAGACCGAAGTGCCGTGGGCCGTATCCGGATCGGTCGGTGTCGGGTCATCGCTGCCGGTCACCACGTTTTTCGAACCCGGACGCACGTTGTCCGCCAGATCCGGGTGGGTGATGGCCAGACCATCATCCACCACGGCCACATTGACTCCCTGGCCCAGCACGCCGGTGCGATGAGCCCACCAGAGGTTGAGATCATTGCCCGCTATACCGCCACGGGCGCTGAATCCATCCTGGCCGCTGTTGAGCAGATACCACTGCTGATCCTGCAGGGGATTGGCACCTGGCAGGCAGCGCTCGGTGCTGCTGCGTCCTATATCCATGCCGCTCTCCTTGCCGGTGAGCGGCGCACAACCTTCATTTGCCTGAACGAGGGCACTGGGCAGGGTCGACAGCAGTGCTGTGATCGCCAGTGCTAACGATGTTTGCTTCATTATTTTTTTAACTCCATCTTGGATCGCACCATCCTGAGTGCGACGGAAATCTATACACGGGTGGTAGGGGTTCAAAAAGAGCCATTTTCAAAAAACGCAATGAGGTTCAAAGAAATCCGATCTGGTTTGTGGTAGGTATTCCAATGACGCTGGTTATGTGTTTTATTGAGAATGGTTCTCACCGCTCACTACTGATCTTTTTATCTGTAATTCACTCCTCTCGCGACTCTCCTTCGCCGCAGCCATCTCGATTCGGAGCAATCCCGAGGGGAGCTCGTGCGCTCTTGAACGTGAGTGGCATGGTTGTGTGTGCCAACGTGAGTGCAGCTATGCATTCGGGGGTGACAGCAAGGGTGATGAGGTGGAACCAGCGGTTTATTGCTTGGCGGCGGTGGATGGCTCTGTTATGGTAGTCAAAATAGCCGTTTGGATGGCTAGATTGCTGCGGTTTGAGGGGGGAGGGTAATCTCTGAGAGCCACCCCGCCGCAGTCCCATAGCTTGATGCGTACCTGACAGGGAGTCCCTATGCCGTTTCGTTCCTTCTTATCTTCTCCTTTGACTGCTTCCTTGCGCGCCACTGCTGGCGCCAGCACCTTTATTGCCGCGATGGCGGTCGGGAGCCTCTCTTTTTCCGCGGTTGCCGCCGATGCGTCCTTGCCGACCAAACAGGAGATCGTGATTGGCACCACTGTGGGGGATTTTGCCGACATGGTGACCGATTCCATCAAGCCGCAGCTGGAGGCCAAGGGGTATAAGGTCAAGCTGGTGGAGTTCACCGACTATGTGACTCCCAATATTGCTCTGGCTGACGGATCACTGGATGTGAACTGTTTCCAGCACAAACCTTATCTGGAGAGTTTTGCCAAAGATCGCGGCTTGTCGCTGGCGCCCATTACCCAAGTGCCAACCGGTCCGATGGGGCTCTACTCCGGCAAGTTGGCAGCACTCGACAAGGTGAAAGAGGGGAGCACGGTGGCCATCCCCAACGATCCCACCAATCAGGCGCGGGCGCTGCTGATGCTGCAGGATCTTGGTTGGCTCACTCTCAAAGAGGGGATAAACCCGCTCAAGGCGAGCGAGTTTGATGTGGTGAACAATCCGCACAATCTCAAGCTGGTACTGCTGGAAGCCGCGCAACTGCCACGCTCGCGGGAGGATGTGGATTTCTCGGTGATCAACGGTAATTTTGCCGCCTCCAGCGGTATCCCGTTCAGTGAAGGACTGTTTCTGGAGCGCAGCTACGATTTCATCAACTGGGTGGTGGTGAAAAGCGCAGATGCGGATCAGCCTTTTGCCAAAGATGTGGCGGCGGCCTACAACTCGGCGGCTTTCAAAGCCTATGCAGCCAAGCGTTTCGTCGGCTACAAGTACCCGCAAGGGTGGGGTGGCTAACAGTCGTGAACGTGGCCCGGCTATACAACGAAAAACGCCCCGAATTCGGGGCGTTTTTTATGGTATCAAGCCATCAACGGGCGCTTCACTGGTTGCGATAGAAGCGGTTCAGCTCGTTCATCACCTGGATCATGGCGCCCATATCCGGGGTACCGTGCTTGATCGGGCGATAGCTGTTGCGCTCCAGCAGTTCGAAGTCACCCTGCTTGTTGAAGTGGGTGATGGTGTCCCCTTCATAGATGGCGAAGTCATTCTGATCCCCGGCCAGCAGCCAGTTGCGCGGGCTGGTATCAAACAGCGAGCGGCCAACGCTGTAATCGCGCGCCGGATTGCGCACACCCAGCATCCCCTGCATCAGGGTCGGCGCCAGATCGAAATGGCTGCTTGGTTGTTCCCGAACATCACTGCCGCGCCCCGGCCAGGCCAGTACCAGCGGTACCTGCACCTGATAGGGTGAGTAGTTGCTGCCTGCGCCCCAGCTGTTGCTGCGGGTGTCGTTGAACTCCTGACCGTGGTTGGAGGTGATGACGACGATGGTGTTGCTGTCCATCCCCTGCGACTGCAATTTGGTCAGCATCTGCTCAAGCAACTGGTCGGTATAGAAGACCGAGTTCTTGTAGCGGTTCTCCAGTTTTTGCAGGTTCTCCGCCCGATAGGCGGTCGCCGGATTGAAGTTGGCGAGCTCCGGTTGGAACGGCCCCTTCATGGTGGCGGGCAACTGGTAGTCGCCGGGGCTCGAGAGATAGACCAGCGAGAACCAGGGACGCTCGGGAGAGCGCTTCTCCAGCCACTGTTGCCAGTCGGTCAGCAGCTTGCCATCGTCACTCTGTTCGGAGACAAACACCTGTTTGCGCAGACCGGCGAGGATGCTCTTGCGATACTTCTGGGCATCTTCCATCGCGCCGAACAGCCCGAACTGGTAATCCTGACGCAGCATCTCGTCGAACAGCACCGGCGGACGCTTGTCGCTGCTGATGTCCTTGTAGTAGTGACCGGGCAACCCGTAGAAGAGGCTGAACATGCCCATCAGGTCGTCATTGCCACCACTCAGGTGATTGCGGAACGTCAGATGCTGATCCGCATAGCGCTGCAGATTGGGCATGTTGATGTTGTTGAGCATGTCAAAACGCAATGAGTCGACCACCACAATCAGCAGATTGTTGTGAGTCAGGGGGGCGTTGACGTTGAGCGGGCGCAGCGGATAGTGCATCCGGCTGTCGCTGTTATCCCCCTGGGAAGCAGCCTGCTTCTCGTACTGATCCAGATCCAGCCAGCCATGTTTGGCCAGGAAGGAGCGGGCCGTCATGGGGTAGGAGAGGGGGAAGTTGGCTCTCTGCATGGTGATGGGCTGATAGAGGGTCGCATCCGCCCAGCTGTTGACCACGTGGGTCAGAATAAAGCAGATCAGCAGGGCCAGCCCCACCTGATTGCCGTACTGGCGGCGCTTGCGCTTGTTGATCTTGCGCCAGACATAGGCCGACAGCAGCAGTTGCAGCAGGAAGATGGTGGGCACGGCAACGAAGATGATGCTCCAGATTGAGCCCTCTTCGGTTTGCGCCTGATCCAGCAGCAACTGCCACACCTGACTGTTGAGGTGGAACTTGAACAGCCGGAATACCTGGGTGTCGATCAGCAGCAGCACCAGCGCCAGGGTAGCGATGATGGCCGAGATGAACCGCAACGACTTCTCCTTGGGCAGCACGAAGCTGAGCGGGAAGATCGTCAACAGGTAGGTGACAAAACTCAAAAACGAGAAGTGGCCAATCCAGCTTACAACGAGATAGATCACGCCAAGCGTGGTCGATGGCCAGCTGATGGCACCCAGATAACGGGTGGCGATGAGCATGGCCAGAATAATGTTGAAGAAGGAGAACCAATGCCCCCAGGTGATCAGGCGAGAGACATTATCACGATAGGGGTTACCGGTTTCGACCATAGTGATCCATCTGCGTTGAGAAACGTCAAATCAACAGAGTCGGGGACTCAGTGTGCGTCGTGGCGATTATCGACCGATGCGGTCAGGGCCTGGACAAACTTTTCAGTGATGGCCTGGCGCTGGGCCGGTGCCATACCGTTGATGATATTGGTGGTCAGATTGCCAAGCACCATAAGGCTGAGATCCACCGGCGCTTTATGCTTTTCCAGGGCGGTGATCAGGTCGTTCATCAGGGCGTCAAATTGCTCGTTATTGTACTTTGATACGATAGGCATAATCTTCAGTTCATCTCGGTTCAAAGCGCCTTATAATACTTCACCCTTTCGGCTAACACTATGGCTTTGTGACATGAGTCTCGATATCGACAAGATCATTCTTCACTCCTTGCGCCAGGGCGGCGATGGTCAACCCCACGCCGATACCCGCAGCCAGACCCTGCCCCCTGATGAGGCGGTACAGGGACTGATGGCGGAACTGCATCGGATCTACAACGGCAAGGGCGGCAAGGGCTTTGGCTTCTTTGCTGACCCCGAGGCCGCCGTCGCCGAGCTGGCCGACGGTGAAGAGGCTCCCAAGCAGCCTTCACCCGCGTTTCGTATCGCCCTCGAACAGCTGCTCGACGAGCAGACCGAATTCGTTCCCTTCTCGGTCACCGTGACCCAGATGCTGGTCAAGCAGCTGGTGGAGCACGCCCTCGATGAGCAGGGGGTGCTGCTGTTTGCCAAATATAACTACGTCGGGGTCGATTATCTGCTGATTGCCCTGCTGGAGGGCAAGGAGAGCGTCACCGTCAGCGAAGCGCTGGAATTGCGCCATATCCAGTATCTGGATATCGGCAAACTCAATCTGGTGGCCCGTATTGATTTGACCGAATGGAAAACCCAACCTGATTCGCGCCGCTATATCACCTTCAGCAAGGGGCGCATTGGTCGCAAACTGGGCGACTTCTTTATGGATCTGCTGGGGGCCCGCGAGGGCATGGATGCCAAGGTACAAAATAAAGGCTTGCTGCAGGCGGTTGAAGATTATTGCGACAGTCGTCAGCTCGAACCGACCGAGCGCAATAACTATAAAAAGCAGGTCTTCAAATATTGCACCGAACAGGCGAGTGCCGGTGAAGAGATCGAAATCAAGGAGCTGTCTGCAGAATTGCCTGGCGACGGTGACCTCGATTTTTACAGCTTTATCGGTCAGGAGTATGAGCTGGAAGAGCGCTTCCCGGCGGATCGCTCTACCCTGCGTGGTTTGACCAAGTTTGTTGGCTCCGGCGGCGGTCTGACTCTGAGCTTTGAGCAGAAGCTGTTGAACAGCCGGATCTTTTACGACCCTCAGACCGACACCCTGACCATCAAGGGTGTGCCGCCCAATCTTAAGGATCAGCTGCTGCGCCAGTCGTAGTCATGCTCCCGAGTGTGATCAACTCGTCATTTCTGGCAAAAAGAGACTCCGCCCCGGCGTGGTCTCTTTTTTTATCGCGCCCGGGCAGACCTCGAAACTGGCGCGGTACTTTGTTAACAAATCAAACAAAATAAACCACCTGAAAGGGTTTTCATTGAGGTGAAAACCCTTTCATTAATGAAATTTTATTTCATTTTGGTAATTATTATTCTGTGGTTGTCTGGAATTAAGCCGATAAATGGCCGTAATTCCCTGAAATAAGAAAATGTTTTCAAAACTTTCTGGAAGGAAATACGTAATTGCATTTCAAAAATGCGAGTTGCGTCATGTGAGCCGTTTGCCGCTTGGGATAATATTCATCTCGCACACAATGCTCTTACAGCGCGGAACTAATACAAGGAAAGGCTCATGAAAAAGAAATTGCTGTCATCCCTGATCGGTCTGGCCACTCTTGGCGTCGCTTGCTCTGCTACTGCTGCCATCGATGAAGGCCAGCTGACCATCTGGATCAACGGTGACAAGGGATACAACGGTCTGGCTGAAGTGGGTAAGAAGTTTGAAGCAGAAACCGGCATCAAGGTTACTGTGGCTCACCCGGATCAGGTTGAAGTGAAATTCCAGCAAGCCGCCGCCACTGGCAACGGCCCGGACATCTTCTTCTGGGCTCACGACCGTTACGGTGAGTGGGTCAAAGCCGGTTTGCTGGTTCCGGTAACGCCGAACGCTGCCACCAAAGGCAAATTTGAACAGCTGGCATGGGATGCCATGACTGTTGATGGCAAAACCTATGGCTACCCGGTTGCCATGGAAGCTGTCAGCCTGATCTATAACAAAGACCTGCTGCCCGAGCCGCCGAAAACCTTCGAAGAGATCGCCAAGATTGACGAGACTCTGAAGAAAAATGGCAAGCGCGCCATCATGTGGGCTTATGACACCCCGTACTTCAGCTATCCGCTGGTGGCTGCCAACGGTGGTTATGCCTTCAAGAAAACCGCTACCGGTTATGACGTCAAAGATACCGGCGTGAACAACGCAGGTGCCAAGATGGGCGTGGGCTACATCTCCGAGATGATCAAGTCCGGTCACCTGGAAAAAGGCATCGACTACGGTGTGATGGACGCCAAGTTCAACAAGGGCGAAGTGGCCATGATGATCAACGGTCCCTGGGCCTGGAGCAACCTGGACAAGAGCGGCATCAAGTACGGCGTAGCGCCGCTGCCGACCCTGAACGGCAAGCCGGCCAAAGCCTTCGTTGGCGTACTGGGTGCCACCATCAACGCTGCCAGCCCGAACAAGGATCTGGCTATCGAGTTCCTGGAAAACTACCTGCTGACCGATGCCGGTCTGGCGCCGGTTAACGCCGACAAGCCGCTGGGTGCCGTTGCGCTGAAATCCTTCCAGAAGACCCTGGAATCCGATCCGCACATCAAGGCCACCATGCTGAACGCCCAGGCTGGTGAGCCGATGCCATCCGTTCCCGAGATGAGCCGTTTCTGGTCTTCCTTCGAAACGGCCCTCAAGAACGTGACCTCCGGTCGTCAGGGTGTTGACGAAGCTCTGGATACCGCTGCCAAGCGTATCGTTCAGTAAGCACGCACTACCCGGGAGGCCGTCATGGCCTCCCACTCTCTCAAATCTCTCTTGGCGTTATAAAGGTTAATTGGCATGGAAGTAGTACCTTCTGTTGAGTCCTATGCCGGTCCGAAGGATAAGCACACCTGGCTTAAGTGGACCATAGCGGCCCTGGTTGCCATCCTCAACGGCTACGCAGCCGTGATGATGTACGCCAGTGGCGAGTGGGTATTCGCGCTGCTGGATCTGGTGGTGGTTTCCGTCGGTCTGTATGTCTTCATGAACAAGAAGACCTATGCCCATCGCTACATCTTTCCGGGTGTTGCGGGCATGGTTGTGTTTATCATCTTCCCTCTTGCCTACACCATTGGCATTGCCTTCACCAACTATTCGGGGTCCAACTTGCTCTCCGTGGAGCAGGCGCGGGACTACCACCTGAAGAAAACCTACAAGGTGGCGGGCGGTGAATTCGATTTTACCCTGCTGGGTGGCGACAATGGCCAGTTCCAGCTGCTGCTGACACAGGATGATCAATCCTTTATCAGCCAACCTGTTTCCCTTATGACCAACAAGGCCCGTGAGCTGGCGTCCCGCGAGGGCCGTGTGCAGAACACCCAGCAAGTGGTCGAGCTGCAGCCCTTCACTGGCGAAGCGGCCAGCAAGGCCGCACCGATCCGCGCCATTGTTGAACATCGTACTCATCTGAGTGACCTTGATCTGGTACTGCCGGATGGCGGTACCCACCTGACCCTGAGCAGCCTGCGCAAGTTTGCCGCCCAGAAGCAGCACTACACCCGTCTGATGGATGGTGCCGTGCTCAAGTCCGGCGTGGTGATCAAAGACAGCAACCTGCTGCGTGATACCCAGAATGGCGAGCTGATGCTGCCCAATGGCGAGACCGGCTTCTATCAGTACATCGACGAACAGGGTCAGTTTGTCGGCAAGGGTATTGCTCCGGGCTTTGTGGTGAGCGTCGGTTGGAAGAACTTCGCGCGCATCGTCACCGATCCGGGCATCCAGTCACCCTTCCTGCAGATCTTCATCTGGACCGTGATCTTCTCAACCTGCTCCGTCGCTTTCACCTTGGCTATCGGCATGGTGCTGGCCTGTCTGGTGCAGTGGGAAGAGCTCAAGGGGCGCGGTTTCTATCGGGTCATGTTGATCCTGCCCTATGCGATCCCGGCGTTTATCTCCATCCTGGTGTTCAAGGGGTTGTTCAACCAGAACTTCGGTGAGATCAACATGTTCCTGGAAGCGGCGTTTGGCATCAAACCGGACTGGTATACCAACCCCTTCCTGGCCAAGGTGATGATCCTGATAGTCAACACCTGGCTCGGCTACCCCTACATGATGATCCTCTGCATGGGCCTGCTCAAAGCTATTCCGGAAGATCTCTATGAAGCGTCCGCCATGGACGGTGCCGGCCCGGTACAGAACTTCTTCAAGATCACCGTGCCGCTGCTGATGAAGCCGCTGACACCGCTGTTGATTGCATCGTTCGCTTTCAACTTCAACAACTTCGTGCTTATCCAGTTGTTGACCAACGGTGCGCCCGACATCATCGGCGCCAGCACTCCGGCCGGTACCACCGACTTGCTGGTGAGTTATACCTACCGGATTGCGTTCCAGGGATCGGGTGGTCAGGACTACGGTCTGGCCAGTGCCATCGCCACAGCTATCTTCCTCATCGTGGGTGCGCTGGCGCTGCTCAACCTGAAATTGTCCAAAGCCGACAAGCAGCTGTAAGGAGGCTTCAACATGGCAATCGTACAACCCAAATCAGTCAAATACCGGGTGTGGGCAACCCACCTGGTCATGTGGGGCTTCCTGGCGTTGATCATCTTCCCGTTGATCATGGTTATCGCCATCTCGTTCCGTAACGGTAACTTCGCGGTAGGGGAGATCATCCCCTCCAATCCGACGCTGGATCACTGGAAGCTGGCGCTGGGCATGTCCATCACCAACGCCGACGGCAGCATCACGCCGCCGCCGTTCCCGGTGCTGACCTGGTTGTGGAACTCCATCAAGATCGCCGGCATCACTGCCCTGATGATCGTGACGCTCTCCACCACCTGTGCCTACGCCTTTGCCCGCCTGCGTTTTCGTGGCAAGTCCACCATCCTGCAGGGCATGCTGATTTTCCAGATGTTCCCGGCGGTGTTGGCGCTGGTAGCCATCTACGCGCTCTTTAACAAGATTGGTGACTACATCCCCTGGCTCGGTCTCAACACCCACGGTGGCCTGATCCTGGCGTACATGGGTGGTATCGCCCTCCACGTCTGGACCATCAAGGGCTACTTCGAGACCATCGACTCCTCCCTGGAGGAGGCGGCGGCCATCGACGGTGCGACCCCGTGGCAGGCATTCCGTCTGATCCTGTTGCCCCTGTCGGTGCCCATCCTGGCGGTAGTGTTTATTCTGGCCTTTATCGGTTCCATTACCGAGGTGCCCATGGCCTCCATCCTGCTGCAGGATGTGAACAATCTGACCCTGGCGGTCGGGGCCCAGCAGTACCTCTATCCGCAGAACTATCTGTGGGGTGATTTCGCGGCGGCCGCAGTGCTCTCCGGTTTCCCCATCACTGTGGTCTTCCTGTTGGCACAGCGCTGGTTGGTTGGCGGTCTGACTGCTGGCGGTGTGAAAGGTTAAGTTTATGGCCGGGGGAGCAGACTCCCCCCGCTATCACGATTTGCAAAGATTCAAGAGCGGAGCTCGTCATGGCTGAAGTAGTACTCAACAACGTTCGCAAAAATTACGATCCGGCTGTTCACAAGGACACCCTGCGCAACATCAACCTCTCCATCAAGGAGGGCGAATTCATCGTCTTCGTCGGCCCGTCCGGCTGCGGTAAATCCACCCTGCTGCGGATGATCGCGGGTCTGGAAGACATCACCAGCGGTGAGCTGACCATCGGCGGTCGCTACATGAACGACGTGCCGCCGGTAGAGCGCAACGTCGGCATGGTGTTCCAGTCCTACGCCCTTTATCCGCACATGAACATCTACGAGAACATGGCCTTTGGTCTGAAGCTCAAGAAAATGGACAAGGAGAACATCCACAAGCGGGTGATGCGCGCCGCCGAGATCCTGGGTCTCGAGCCGCTGCTGGACAGAAAGCCCAAGGCGCTCTCCGGTGGTCAGCGTCAGCGTGTCGCCATCGGTCGCTCCATCGTGCAGCAGCCGCAGGTGTTCCTGTTTGACGAACCGCTCTCTAACCTGGATGCCGCGCTGCGGGTCAAGATGCGGATCGAGATCGCCAAGCTGCACAAAGAGCTTAACTCCACCATCATCTACGTGACCCACGATCAGGTGGAAGCCATGACCCTGGCCGACAAGATTGTGGTGCTGAGCCCGCTCAAGGCCGAAGCTGCCACCAACCTGGAACAGTTCGGTTCACCGCTGGATCTCTACCACAACCCGGACAACAAGTTCGTGGCGGGCTTTATCGGCTCTCCCAAGATGAACTTCCTGGCGGGCGAGCTGCTGGAGATTGGCGAGCAGGAGTGCCTGGTCAAGTTGACCTCTGGCGATACCGTGCGGGCCCGGGTCGATGCCCGCAGTGGCGCTGTGGGTGACAAGGTGGAGCTGGGTATTCGCCCCGAGCACCTGATGCCGCTGGATCACCCCCATGCGCACAGCAAGGTGAGCGGGATCGTGCAGGTGGCCGAGCACCTGGGGGCCGAGTCCTTCGTTTATATGGATGTGGATGGTCACGACTTTACCGTCAAGGCCACCTCGGATGTGGATGTGGCGACCGGTCAAACCTACAGCGTGGGTATCCCGGCCGAAGCCTGCTATCTGTTCGATGCCAAGGAGCAGGCGTTCCCCCGGACCGCCAAATATATCCGTACCTGATTTTTTGTTGTGCTGGTTTTCCTTTCTTAATAATCAATGCCTTTTTGCCGGTCGTCAGACCGGCTTTTTATTGCCTGCGATCTGAACATGCAGATAGGCAAGGTAACCCGGTTCAAGCCTCGAGTTCGGCGGTAATATCGGGCACAAAGGTCTGGCTGGCCAGCGGCGGGCGCTCATACCCTTCGGTCTTGATGGGGGGGAGCTTGATAGGCTCGTAGTGGATCGCCTCGTAGGGCACCTTGCTCAGCAGATGGGCGATGCAGTTGAGGCGGGCACGGCGTTTGTCATCTGCCTCCACCACGAACCAGGGACAATCCTCGGTGTCGGTGTAGGTGAACATGTCATCCTTGGCGCGGGAGTACTCCACCCAGCGTGAGCGGGATTGCAAATCCATCGGGCTGAACTTCCAGCGCTTGATGGGGGTGTTGATCCGCTCCTTGAAGCGCTTCTCCTGCTCCTCATCGCTGACCGAGAACCAGTATTTGATCAAGGTGATGCCGGAGCGGATCAGCATCCGCTCAAACTCGGGGCAGGCGCGCAGAAACTCGCGATACTCGGCATCGCTGCAAAATCCCATCACTCGCTCGACTCCGGCCCGGTTGTACCAGGAGCGGTCAAACAGCACCATCTCGCCAGCGGCGGGCAGGTGGGCCACATAACGCTGAAAGTACCACTGGGAGCGCTCTCGATCGGAGGGGGCGGGCAGCGCCGTGACCCGGCAGACCCGGGGGTTGAGCGGCTCGGTGATCGCTTTGATGACGCCCCCTTTACCGGCGGCGTCCCGTCCCTCGAACAGCACCACCACCTTCAGTCCCTCCTGCTTGACCCACTCCTGCAGCTTGACCAGCTCCTCCTGCAGATGGGCAAGGTGGTGCTCGTAGCACTTCTTGTCCAGACGCGGCCGCTTCTTGCTCTTCTCCTTCGCCATGGGCTTCTCCTTTTGGCATCCTTTCATGGGTGACTTCTTTGAGTCACTGTCAGCTTGCACCAGGGAGGCGTCACCTGCCAAGGGGGACGTGATACACTGCCCGCCCATCGCTGGCAACAGGAGATAACATGAAGCATTTTATGGAGATAGCGGGCCGCCGGATGGCCTATCTGGACGAAGGGCAAGGGCCGGTACTGCTGTTTGGCCACAGCTATCTGTGGGACAGCGCCATGTGGGCACCGCAAATCGAGGCGCTCAAGGGCAGCTATCGCTGCATCGTTCCCGATCTGTGGGGCCACGGTGATTCCGACCTGCTCCCCGAAGGTGGCTGCTCCCTGGCGACGCTGGCGCGGGATCACCTGGCGCTGCTCGATGCCCTCGGGGTTGACGAGTTCGTACTGGTGGGCCTCTCCATCGGCGGCATGTGGGGTGTTGAGCTGGCGCGCATGGTGCCAAACCGCCTCAAGGGGCTGGTGCTGATGGATAGTTTTGTCGGCCTCGAGCCGCAGATCACCTGCGAGCGCTACCTCGGCATGCTGGCGATGATCGAGCAGCTTGGCACCGTGCCGGCGCCCATCGTTGAACAGGTGGCGCCGATCTTCTTTGCCAGCCAGCCTGATGAGGCGCTGATGAGTGGTTTCAAGGCGCGTCTTGCCGCTTGGCCAAACGAGAAGATCGCCGCCATGGTGGCGGTGGGCCGCAGCTTTGTGACCCGCGAAGATCGTATCGAGTGGCTGGAGGAGATCACCACTCCCGCGCTGGTGATGACAGGCTGCGAGGACAAGGCCCGTCCGGTGCTGGAGGGCTATCTGATGGCCGAGGTGCTGGGTTGCCCGTTCAGGGAGATCCCGATGGCTGGCCACATCTCGTCGCTGGAAAATCCGGCCTTCGTCAATCAGGCGCTGGCTGAGTTTCTGGCGGCGCTGTAAGCCTGAATTGGACGCCTGAGCAGGCTGTACGACCAGCCTGATGGTCGTGAAAAAGGGAGCCAAGGGCTCCCTTTTGTTTGGTCGTGTCTCACGGTTCAAGACTCATAACCGTTACCAGATATAGCCCAGCGCAAAACCCGCATAGAGCTCGCCATCGTGCTGGACGATGGGGCTGTTTTTGATGTCCCGATCATACCATTCGTAGTTCATGGCAAACATGCCAATCCAGTTGGGGCTGAAGCGGTAGCTGGTGATGAGGGCCGCCATCGGGGATAGGGTGGTGCCGGTATTCCAGGCGGGCCGCTGGGCAGTCGCCTCGCTCTCGGAGATGCCGCCGAAGTAGTAGTTGGCCATCTTGTCGCTGCGCAGCATCAGCCCCATCCCCGGCATGATCAGCAGGTTGTCACGCAGGATGGGGAAGTCGGCCCACAGCAGCAGCTCCTGACCCTTGCTGCGGCCGGTGACATCGCTGTTGGCACGCACGGTCAGCAGGGCGTAGGGGGTGATGATGTTGCCACCGATCCCGCCTTCCAGCTGCCATTTTCGCTGCTCCATGCCAGTAAAGGCTGGAGAATCCTCGGGATCCAGATTGCCAAAACGGACCCGGCCATAGCCGTAGAGGGCGACGTTCTCATCCTTGTGGAAGTAGTAGCGGGCCCGATCCCCCAGAAACATAAAGTCGTCGCCGAAGTAGATAAAGCCCGGGATGGCGTAGAGGCTGTTATCTTGCGCTTCATAACGGGCCTGTCCCCCGATGAGCGCTGCACCGGCGACAAAGCCCTGTGGCACCGGGCTGGTAGGGCTGTCGCTGGTGAGCAGATCCATGGCGCCAAGATCGATATCGGCACGCGCTGGCATGGCGGCAGCGAGGAGCAGGGCCGTCAGTCCTGCCGTTCTGATTTGACGAAAAAAGGTCATGGACACTCCGTTGTCACGATTGCAGGGGAAGCAGGTTATTTTGCGGCACCGGGCATCTCTTCGCGTTTTGGCCAGGCATTGATCACCGCCTTGACCAGGGTGGCGAGGGGAATGGCGAAGAAGACTCCCCAGAATCCCCACAAGCCGCCGAAGACCAGCACGGCGATGATGATGGCCACCGGATGGAGGTTGACCGCTTCCGAGAAGAGCACCGGCACCAGCAGGTTGCCATCGAGGGCCTGAATGACCAGATAGGCCACCATCAGCCAGGCGAACTCGGGGGTGAGCCCCCACTGGAACAGGGCGACCATGGCGACCGGTACGGTCACCACGGCGGCGCCAATATAAGGGATCAGCACCGAGAAGCCGACCGCGACCGCCAGCAGCACCGAATAGCGCAGCCCCATCAGGGCGAAGGGAACATAGGTGGCGATGCCGACGATGAGGATCTCGATCACCTTGCCGCGGATGTAGTTGATGATCTGGTTGTTCATCTCGACCCATACCCGGTTGACCAGGGTGCGGTTGCGCGGCAGGAAGCGGCGCAGGCTGCCCATCAGTACCCGCTTGTCTTTGAGCATAAAGAAGACCATCAGCGGTACCAGAATGAGGTAGATCATGATGGCGACCACGTTGACCAGCGAACTGAGGGAGGCGCTCACCAGATGCTCGCCGCCACTGAGGATGCGCTGGCGAATATTGTCGATGACGGTCTCCACCAGACTGACGTCGATGAGCTCGGGGTATTTGTCAGGCAGGGTGCGCACATAATCCTGAGCGTGGGTCAGCATGGCCGGCGCCTCTTTGGCCAGATTGATCCCCTGACTCACCAGCGTCGGGATAAGACCCAGCAAGGAGGCGACTGCTACCGCAATAAAGAGGATCAGAATGACGCTGGTGGCCAAGGTGCGCGACAGCCCCGCTTTTTGCAGCCGGGCGACCGGCCACTCCAGCAGATAGGCCATTACCAGCGCCACCAGCAGGGGGGCCAGCAGATCGCCAAACAGCCAGATGATGGTGAAGCAGAACACCAGCAACAGAAAAAGGGTAACGGCATCGGGATCGGAAAAACGGGTCTGATACCAGCGCTTCAATACTTCTAACATGACGGCATCCTTACATCACTGGGGCTCAAGATGGTTGTTTCGCCCCGACAACCAACTGCAAAGAGAGGGTTTTGTCCGCTTCTTGCTGCACCTCGACATGGTGGCCCTGACGGTGCAGATAGGCCGGAATATCCTGCCGGGAGCCCGCATCGGCCAGCCGGATGGTGACGGTTTGACCGCTTTGGGCCCCCCTTAACCAGAGCTTGAGCCGGATCAGCGGCTCGGGGCAACGCCAGGGGGTCAGGTCGAGAATTTCCATGGGGGCTCCATCAGGCAGGTGGCCGCTATTATGGCCGTGATAAGAGCATGAAACAACGCTTGTAGCCCTTGATGGGCAAGGGTATTCTGCCGAGGCCCTTTCTGATGGAGATAGAGATAACGTGGCACGTTTTTCCCCCCTGATGGCATCGCTTCCCCTGCTGGCTTCCCTGATGGGCGCCACGTTTCATGCCGAGGCCAACAATCAGCTTCCCGACATCGGCACGGCCGGGGTTGCTGCCCTGCCCATCGAGCAGGAAGTGCGTTACGGCAACGCTTTTATGCGCTTTGCCCGTGCGGGTCTGCCGATCATCGATGATCCGGTGCTGAGCCAGTACATTGACGATCTGGGTCAGCGACTGCTGACCAACGCCGATGGGGTGCGTTTCCCGTTTACCTTCTTCCTCATCAATGATCCCAGCATCAACGCGGCCGCCTTCCTCGGCGGGCGGGTCAAGGTGCACACCGGCCTCTTCCTCTACGCCGACAGCGAGAGCGAGCTGGCCTCGGTACTGGCCCACGAAATCACCCACGTGACCCAGCGCCATATCGCCCGTTATATGGAAGCGCAGGCGAGCAGCTCGGCGGTGACCCTGGCCGGTCTGGTGGGCTCCATCGCGCTGGCGGTGATCAACCCGACTGCCGGTATCGCTGCGTTGCAGACTACGCTGGGCCTCTCCATGCAGTCGGCCATCAACTACACCCGCGACAACGAATATGAAGCGGATCGCATCGGCATGAAGACCCTCTATGATGCCGGTTTCGATCCCATGGGGATGGCCAACTTCTTCCAGAAACTGGCTGCCGAATACCGTTACGCCAGCAAGCCGCCGGAAATGCTGCTCACTCACCCGCTGCCGGAGACCCGGATCAGCGAGGCCCGCGCTCGGGCGGGCAGCTATGGCCGCCGCGACTTGCCGCCCAGCCTCGACTTCTGGCTGGCCAAGGTGCGGATTCAGGTGCGTTTTGGTACCGATACCCCGCAGGGGCTGCTGAGCTACTTCGATAGCCGGATCCAGAAGGGGGATTATCCGCTCAAGGATGCCGCCATCTATGGCAAGGCGCTGGCGCTGATCCAGCTCAAGCGCACAGACGAGGCTGATACCCTGATGCAGGAGCTGGCGGCCCGTCATCCGGAAGATCTCTTTATCGTCGATGCCCAGACCGACATCGATCTGGCCAAGGGGCGCAGTGCCCAGGCCATCGCGCGCCTCGAGAAGTTCCGCAGCCGGATGCCGGATAACGAAGTGGTGGTGGTCAACCTCGGCAACGCCTACCTCGAGAGCGGCAACTACAAGAAGTCCATCGCCATCCTTGACCCTTATGCCCGTGCGCATGAAGAAAACAATCTGGCCTGGAACCTGCTGGCCGATGCCTATCGCAAGGCGGGCAGAATGACCGAGCTGCATATGGCGCGGGCCGAGATGCTCGCACTGCGCGGGGATTATCAGGCGGCCATCGACGAGCTGATCGTGGCACGCGGTACCACCAGCGATCGGATGACCCTGGCTCGTCTGGAGGCGCGCATCACCGAGCTGGAGCGGGCCAAGAAGGATCTCGACAGCCTCAAGGGCTAACGAAACCTATCAAACAAGGGCGCACTCTGGTGCGCCCTTGTTGTTTATGGCGGTGGCGTTGATGTGGGGGACGGTGATAGCAGCTATAGGCTAGTGACTCAGGCTGCTGGCGGTCGCCTTGAGCATCTCGATCTGCTGCTGGTCGAGCTCGCCGACCAGCGTCTGCTTGAGCTTGCCCTCGCTATCGAGCAGATAGCTGGTGGGCAGGCCGCTTGGGCGAGGGAAGGGGAGCCTGGCATCTTCATTGGCAATAAGGAGCGGCACCTTGATGTGATACTGCGCAGCCAGCTTGTTCAGCTCTGCTGGCGTGGTCGGGTCGTAGTTGATGGCCACCACTGTGATCTGGCCCTCCGCTGCCAGCCCGTTGAGGCGCGGCATCTCCCGCAGGCAGGGGGCGCACCAGGGGGCGAAGTAGTTGATCAGCAGCGGCTTGCCGGCAAAGTGGCGCAGGCTGACCGACTTCCCTGTTGCATCGGTAAATTCGGGGGCGGGTGTGCAGGCGCCCAGCAGGCCAGCCACAATCAGCCAACAAATTCGTTTCAATTCCTTTCCACTGCCGCTTACCCTGACCATCACTTTCCCCTACAATAGCGCCGTTTCTAATCCCATCTTGCGATTAATCAGGGAGTTACCATGAGCGAGACCCAAATCTACCACAATCCGCGCTGCTCCAAGAGTCGCGAAACCCTGGCCCTGCTGGAACAGCACGGGATCGCCCCTGATGTGGTGCTCTATCTGGAGCAGGCCCCGAGCGAAGATGAGATCCGCAACCTGCTCTCTCTGCTCGGCTTTAACGATCCCCGCCAGCTGATGCGCACCAAGGAAGAGCTCTACAAGGAGCTGGGATTGGCCGATGTCAGCGGTGATGCCCTTATTCGCGCCATGCACCAGCATCCCAAGCTGATCGAGCGTCCCATCGTCATCAAGAATGGTCAGGCCCGCATTGGTCGCCCGCCGGAGCAGGTGCTGGAGATCCTCAAGTGAGCACCCGCTTCGCACGTTGGCTGACTCTGGTCGGCTTCTTCGGCCTGCTGGGCTGGGTCATCCTCTGGCATCTGTGGCTGTCTCCTCATCCGGACCTCAACCCTTGGCTGCTGCCGGTGATCTGGACGGTACCGCTGCTCTTCCCCCTCAAGGGGATAGTGCAGGGCAACCCCTACACCCACGCCTGGGGCAACTTCGTGTTGATGCCCTATTTCCTCCACGCCCTCACCCTGATCACCACGGATGAGGGGGAGCGGTGGCTGGCGGTGGTGGAGCTGCTCTTCACCACTCTCGCCTTTGTCGGCACCATCTATTACGCCCGACTGCGTGGTCGCGAACTTGGCTTAAGCATTCGCAAAAAGAAAGACGAAGCCAACTGATGACAAACGCCCCGCAAGGGGCGTTTTTTATGGGGAAGCTGCTCTATCCAGAGGGATCACTGTGCCCCTTGGGCTGCCCGATATTGGGCCAGCTGCTGCTGGCTAAAGGCCATCAGCTGGGGATAGAAGCGCAGAAATCCCGCCTCGCATGTTTGCCACTGCGACTCATCAAGGGTCAGCAGCGCCTCTCCCAGTTGTACCGGGCGGCGCAGTCGGCGACCTATGCCATTCAGCGCTTGCCCCAGCCCCTCCCTGTGGCGGTAGGAGGCGATCCAGTTCTGCTCGGCCATCCGCTTGAGGGGAAGCGGCAGTCCATCCGGCAGGCGTGGGTGATCGGCCAATAGCTGATCATAACTGCGTTGCAGGAAGCGGGGCAGGGGTTCGGTACTGAACAGCCCCCAATGCTGGCTCAGCCAGTGGTCGTAGATCATATCCACCACTATGCCACCAAAGCGGCGCCAGGGGGCCTCGAAACAGGCGACGGCCGCCTTGTGCTCTGGGTGGCTGTCGGTGAAGGCATCAATTTTGCGGTGTAGCCAGATCCCCTTATCGAAGTGGGCGGCAAGCCCCGTGGGCAGCGTGCCTTTGACGAAATCGCCGAGCAGATTGCCGGTGAGGGAGCTTCGGGTGTGGGCAGCCAGATGGAGATGGGCCAGAAAATTCATCGGTTGCTGTGGGTCTGTTATGGGATGGCAAGGTGCTTCGAGCCTAACGGATCCTGCCCGCCTTGACCATGATCGGGATTTTGCTACTGCTCGGCGGCTGCCTCTTGCCGGGCAAATTTGGGGCGTGCTAAGGTGATTGCCATCTTTGTCACAGGACGCGACAAACCACCATGATGCGCAAAGCCAGAGGCTTTTTTCTGGCCTTCTACTTCAAGCCTTTCTATCTCTCCGAGTGGTTCGACGAATAGATCGAACCCCTGGAGCAGTCCACTGACGCCCGCTCGGGCGTGATCTCGCTCATCCAGATTTTGCCGCTTTTGGTCATCGCATGCATTCGCCTGCGGTGCCTTGTCCGCGCCTGTGCGCTTTTTATGTAATGGAGTACACATGATGAAGATCAGACTGACCCTCTCAGCCCTGTTTGTTGCCAGCCTGCTGGCCACCCCCGCCATGGCCAAGGAGTGGAAAACCGTGCGCTTCGGGGTGGAGGGGGCCTACCCGCCCTTCTCCTGGACCGATGCGTCGGGCGAGATCAAGGGGTTTGATATCGATCTCGCCAACGCCCTGTGTCAGCAGATGGCGGTCAAGTGCGAGCTGGTGGCGCAGGATTGGGACGGCATGATCCCGGCCCTGCTGTCGCGCAAATACGACGCCATCATCGCCGCCATGTCGATCACCGACGAGCGGCGCCAGAAGGTCGATTTCACCGAGAAATATGCCCATATTCCCAATCGCTTTGTGGCGGCCAAGGGGACCGAGCTGACATTGACCCCGGAAGGCATGGCGGGCAAGCGCATCGGGGTGCAGCGGGCCACCACCCACGATAAGTACCTGACCGACAATTTTGGCTCGAATGTCACCATAGTCCGCTACGGCAATGCCGATGAGGCCTATCTCGATCTGAAAGCGGGTCGGGTGCTGGCCCTGCTGGCCGATGCCTCTGCCATCGAGCAGGGGCTGCTTGGCAAAGAGGGGGGCGACAAGTTCGACTATGTGGGGCCCGCCCTGACCGATCGCCAGTGGTTTGGTGATGGGATGGGGATCGCCGTGCGCAAGAGTGATAAGGAGCTCAAGGGCAAGCTGGACGAGGCGATCAAGGCACTGCGTGCCAACGGCACCTATCAGCAGATCAACCAGAAGTACTTCAAGTACGATATATATGGTGGTTGACGGGGGGAGGGAGCTTGCTCCCTCTCTTTTCATTGGGCAAGCGACAATCGTGCAAGGAGGATCGCCATGTTGACCCTGATCGAGGGAGCCGAGATCTTCAACCCCACCCACCTTGGCCAGCAGGATCTGCTGGTGGCTGATGGCCGTATCGCCTGGATGGGCCAGGGGCTGACCGTGCCTGAAAACTGGCCGCTGCACAGGGTCGATGGTCGAGGCCGCTATCTGGTGCCCGGGTTGGTGGATCCGCTGGCCCATATCACCGGCGGCGGCGGTGAGGGGGGCTTTGCCTTTCGCACCCCGGAGCTGGCGGTGAGCGAGGCGCTCAAGGCCGGCGTCACTACCTTGGTGGCGGCGCTTGGCACCGACAGCCTGACCCGCACTCCCGCGCAGGTGCTCGGCAAGGTGCGAGAGTTTCGCGCCGCCGGGGTGAGCGCCTTTATGTATACCGGCTCCTACCATCTGCCGGTCAAGACCCTGACCGGCACTGTGGAGTCGGACATCATCCTGATCCCCGAGGTATTGGGGGTGGGGGAGGTGGCCATCAGTGACCACAGATCCAGTGCGCCGACCCACGATGAGCTGGCCAGACTTGCCAGCGAGGCGCGAGTGGCCGGGCTGCTTGCGGGCAAGAGCGGGGTCAGCTTCTTCCATATCGGGGATGGCAAGGGGGCATTGGCCCCCCTGCGGGCCCTGCGCGATGAGACCGACATTCCGCTGCGCCAGCTCTATCCCACGCACTGCAACCGCAACCCCTGGCTCTTTGCCGAGGCCATCGAGTGGGGCAAGGCGGGAGGCTGGGTCGACCTCACCACCTCGAGCTTTCCCGATCTGCTGGAGGATGGCGAGCGGCTTGCCGCCGATGCGCTTCTCGAGCTGCTGGCCGCCAATGTGCCTGTCGAGCGCATCACCTTCAGCTCGGATGCCAACGCCAGTCTGCCGCGCTTTGATGGCGAAGGGCGGCTAATCGAGATGCGCTGCGGCCAGATTGCCAGCCTGTGGCAGCAGTGCGTGTGCGCGACCCGGCTCGGTGTCTCGCTGGAGACGGCATTGACCGTGGTGACGAGCAATCCGGCGCAGGCGCTGGGGCTTGGCAGCAAGGGGCGTATCGGGGTCGGGCAGGATGCGGATCTGCTGCTGGTGCACGACCGGACGTTTGCTATCGAACGGGTGATGAGTGGCGGCCAGTGGCGCGAATAAGGCTGCGGGCAATATCGTAGTCAGTGCGAGAGCGTGGTTGCTCCAAACAGCCAAAGCCCGACAACAAGGTCGGGCTTTTTGATCTGCAATGTGGGAATAAGGCTTAGATCGCCAGAAACCCGAGGATCAGGATGGGGCCGAGCAGGCTCAGGATAAAGCCGGAGACAATGGCCACCGGCACCACCTGAATGCCCCCTGATTTCTGGATAACCGGCAGGGTGAAGTCCAGCGCCGTGGCGCCGCCGTAACCGATGGCCGCCGAGGGGTGGCGTCGCATCAGGACCGGGATGATCAGAATGGCGATAAGCTCGCGCCCAAGATCGTTGATAAAGGCAGCAGAACCGAGCACCGGCCCCAGTTTGTCGGCCACCAGAATGCCGGAGAGCGAATACCAGCCGAAGCTCGAGCTCATCGCCAGACCATGGGTAAAGGGCATGCCCAGCAACTGGGCCGCCAGCAGGCTGCCCAGCCAGCTGCTGAGGATGACGGTGGCGGCTATCTTCATCCCCCAGGGATTGAGCAGGATCTGGCGCAGCCGCATGCCGGAGTTGCGCATCTGCACCCCGATGAGAAACAGCAGCAGCATCAGGGCCCATTCGCTCCACTTGTCGATGGGCAGGGCGCGCAGATCCACCAGCAACCCGAGCAGCACACCGCCGAGCACCACAAAGCAGAGCTGCAGGGATTCCCACAACAGGTGCAGCTTGCCCGGCATCTTGGCATCGCTCGCCTCATGGGTCGGCGGCGTGCGCTTGTCGAGCCACCAGAGGGCCAGCAGGTTGCAGAGCGTGATCGCGGTGAGCATCACCCCGGCGACCTTGAAGATCACCGCCAGATTGCTGCCCAGGTTCTCCACATAGGCAAGCCCGAGCCCCATCAGAAACAGAATGAGGTAGACCATCTTGCCCAGACTCTGGTTGACCAGCTTGATCAGCCGGGCAGAGGAGAGGGGAATCAGATAGCCGATTGCCAGTGGCAACAGGATCAGCAACACATTGAGCAGCATCGAGGCCTCGATCACAAAAACTGATAAAAACACCACCTTATCATTACTTATTGGCTCTGTGTCACATATCTATCGCTTTCATGGCCGAAAACAGCCCTTTTGGGGGCGGATTGTTACTTTTTTGCCACAACCTCTCTGTTTGATAAGGTTCTGTGCGAGCCCGAGTGCACCAATGAAATCAAGTTGATCCGATCGGGGGGCCGATATTTCGCTCGGCAAGGGGGTGCATAAAGCCATTTTGGTGCCGGTTTGGCACACATCACGCTTTTCTCTTGCCACTGATATGATTGGGGTATAAAAAGGCGTTATCGGAATAGCCATTGAAACGGCTGTTTATGCAAACAAAGTGCTGAAAAATACGCAAAGAGCGAATAAAAATAGAGCGAATCCCCTGAAGACCCTCGTTCTGTATTGTTTTTTCACTATCCGGGTGATATTTTCGCTGAAGGTTGCCATCGGTTAACTTTTTGTTAAATGGACGATGGTTGAGTCACGCCCCCTGCGGCGTCTAGGGACAGACAAGGTTGTAATGGATGAGCGACGTTGCCGCACTGGAAGTACGTGATCTGCACAAATATTTTGGCACCCACGAAGTGCTCAAGGGCATCGACATGACCGCCCACAAGGGGGATGTGATCTCCCTTATCGGCTCCTCCGGCTCGGGGAAGTCGACCTTTCTTCGCTGTATCAATCTGCTCGAAACCCCCTCATCCGGCACCGTCTCGCTCCATGGCGAGTTGATCCGGATGAAAACCAGCCGCGCCGGCGAGCGGTTGCCCGAGGATATGCGTCAGGTTGAGCGGATCCGCAGCCGGCTGGCCATGGTGTTTCAAAGTTTCAATCTCTGGTCACACATGACCATCATGCAGAACATCATCGAAGTGCCGATCCAGGTGCTCAAGGTACCTCGCGCCGAAGCACTGGCCAAGGCAGAGCAACTGCTCAACCGGGTTGGACTCTGGGAGCGGCGTGACTACTATCCCGGCCACCTCTCCGGTGGTCAGCAGCAGCGGGCCGCCATTGCCCGTGCGCTGGCGGTAGAGCCCGAGGTGATGCTATTCGATGAACCCACCTCGGCGCTGGATCCCGAGCTGGTGGGGGAGGTGCTCGGCCTGATGCGCGAGCTGGCCGAAGAGGGGCGCACCATGCTGGTGGTGACCCACGAGATGTCGTTTGCCCGGGATGTATCGAACAAGGTGATGTTTCTGCATCAGGGGCGGGTGGAAGAGGAGGGCAACCCCAAGGAGATTTTCGCCCATCCCAAATCCGAGCGGTTCAAGCAATTCATCTCCTCCATCTACTGATGGCGGGATGCCTGGTTACCCAATCAACTGTTTTATCAAGGAGAGATACATGAACAAGCTGATGCTGGCGACAGCCGTAGTTACTGCCCTCGCGTCCGGTAGCCTTATGGCCAAGGAGTGGAAAGAGGTCCGGATCGGGGTTGAGGGTGCCTATCCCCCCTTCTCCTGGACCGAGCCCAGTGGCGAGGTGAAAGGCTTTGATATCGACATCGCCAACGCCCTGTGCGAAGAGATGAAAGTGAAGTGCACCCTGGTCAAGCAGGACTGGGACGGCATCATTCCGGCGCTGCTGTCGCGCAAGTTTGACGCCATCATCGCCACCATGGACATCACCGAAGAGCGCAAGAAGAAGGTGGACTTCACCCAGAAGTACCAGCACATTCCGGCCCGCTTTGCCGCCAAGAAGGGCACTGACGTGCAGCTCGACAAAGCCTTTATGGAAGGCAAGTCCGTCGCGGTGCAGCGTGCAACCTCCATGGATACCTTTATTACCGACAACTTCCCCAACGCCACCATCAAGCGTTACGGCACGGCCGATGAAGCCTATCTCGATCTGAAATCCGGTCGTGTGGACTATGTGCTGGCCGACTCTGCCGCCATCACCGACGGTCTGCTGAAGAAAGAGGGCGGTGATGCCTTCGAATTCGTCGGCCCGAAACTGACCGATCCCAAGTGGTTTGGCGAAGGCGCCGGTATTGCGGTGCGCAAGGCTGACAAGGATCTGAAAGAGAAATTCAACGCCGCCATTCTGGCGCTGCGTGCCAACGGCAAGTACAAGGAAATCAACGACAAGTACTTCGAGTTCGACGTTTACGGAGAGTAAAACAAAGAGATGTTTACGGCGAGTAAGTCCAAAGACGTCTACGGCAAGTAACGACAGGTTGATCCCGTCAGTAGTCATCGGGCCCGTCACCTCCCTGAGGGAGTTTACGGGCCCGCATTGATTGCAATGGAGCTGCACATATTTCATTCGGACTGCTATGGAGCCTTCTGGTTAGCAGGTGCGTGAAGATTCAGTGGCGATGGAGCTGCATATGTTTGATTTGAAAGGATACGAAGCCTCGCTGCTGGAGGGCGCCTGGGTCACCCTGGAAGTGGCGCTGGCCTCCCTGCTGCTGGCGTTGCTGCTGGGGATGCTGGGGGCGCTGGCCAAACTCTCTCCCTACAAGTGGGCCCGGGCCATCGCCACCGGCTACACCACCATTATTCGCGGCATCCCCGATCTGGTGCTGATGATGCTGCTCTTCTTTGGCGGCCAGGTGCTGATCAACGGCATTTGCACCTGGGTCAACGAGACTTACAACAGCTGGTTACTGGAGAGTAATCCCAATCAGGAGTGGGTCTCCCTGCTCCCGGACTATATCGACATCAGCCCCTTTGTGGCCGGTGTCGCGACCATCGGCTTTATCTTCGGCGCCTACATGACCGAGACCTTTCGCGGCGCCATTCTGGCAGTGGACAAAGGCGAACTGGAGGCCGCACGGGCCTTTGGCATGCGGGCAACCCAGGTGTTTGTGCGGATCCTCTTCCCCCAGATGATGCGCCACGCTCTGCCCGGGTTTGGCAACAACTGGCTGGTGCTGCTGAAAACCACCGCGCTGGTCTCCATCATCGGCCTCGATGACATGGTGCGCAAAGCCTCGCTGGCGGCGGGCTCGACCCAGCAACCCTTCACCTTCTACATGGCGGTGGCGTTGATCTTCCTGATCTTCACCGCAGTCTCCACCTCGGCGCTCAAGTGGGCCGAGCGTCATTACGCCATCAAGACGAGGTAAGCCATGGATTTCTCAATCATTCTCAAAGAGTGGCCCACCTACTGGGAGGGGCTCTATACCACCGTCTGGCTGGTGGCCCTCTCTCTGATCCTTGGGTTGATGCTGGCGGTGCCCATGGGCATCCTGCGCAATAGCCGCAACTGGCTGATCAAGGGGCCAATCTGGGCCTATATCTACTTCTTTCGCGGCACCCCGCTGCTGGTGCAGCTCTTTATCATCTACTACGGCGCCGCCCAGTGGGAGTGGCTGAAGAACAGTGCCGCCTGGTCGCTCTTCTCCGAAGCCTGGTTCTGTGCGCTGCTGGCCTTTACCCTCAATACCGCCGCCTATACCGCCGAGATCGTGCGCGGGGCGGTACACAATATGCCGCGTGGCCAGATTGAGGCAGCCAACGCCTTTGGCATGACCCGCTGGCAGACCCTGACCCGGATCATTTTGCCCAACTCGTTTCGTCGGGCACTGCCGGCTTACAGCAACGAGGTGATCTTCATGCTGCAGGGCTCGGCGGTGGCGGGCATCATCACCATCGTCGATCTGACCGGCGCGGCGCGGATCATCAACTCCCGCTACTACAGTCCGTTCGAGGCGTTTTTGACCGCAGGGCTGCTCTATATGCTGCTCACCTTTGTCATCGTCTGGCTGTTCAAGAAGTGGGAAGCGCGCTGGCACGCTCACCTGCGCCCGCGCAATGTGTAAGGGTTGAGCTGCCAAGATGAGCGAAAATGGCTCCGCCTGTTGCAGGCGGGGCCATTTTTTATCTTTATCCTCTGCCCGCCCGGTTTGCCAAATGGCGGACGAGCAGGGAGAATGCAGCACTCCCGAGCGCCGCCAGCCGTTGGCTGCGTGCCTTATACCCCAGTTCCCGAGGTTCTATGTACCGGATATTGTTTGAGCATCCCGCTTTCCTGGTTATCGACAAGCAGCCCGGTATCGGCATGCACGACGAGAAGGGCGACGGTGAGTCGGTCAATCCGGGACTGGTCAATCGCGTGAAGGCCGATACTGGGCTCACCCTCTATCCGGTGCACCGGCTCGACAAGATGACCTCCGGCTTGGTGCTGCTGGCCCGCACCACGGAGGCGAATCGCGAGCTGAGCATGGCCTTTGCGGCCCGCGAGGTGAGCAAACAGTATCTGGCGCTCTCCGATCGCAAACCCAAGAAGAAGCAGGGCTGGGTGAAGGGGGATATGCAAAAGGGGCGTGGCGGTAGCTGGATGCTGGTGCGCACGCTGGATAATCCTGCCATCAGCTGGTTCGATTCGGTGTCGGTGCGCGAGGGGCTGCGGCTCTATCGCATCAAGCCCCAGACCGGCAAGACCCACCAGATCCGGGTTGCCCTCAAAAGTATCGGTGCCCCCATCCTCGGGGATGAACGCTATGGCGGCACGCCAGCCGAGCGCGGCTATCTGCATGCCTGGCGGCTCAGCTTTACCCTTTCGGGCGAGTCGTTCGATTTTGTCTGCCCGCCCGATGTGGGGAGTGAATTTGTCACTCCCGAGCTCACGGCAGCCATCGCTGCCCTTGCGCCCTGATGCTTATGCGCCCAGCGTCTGACACCATTATCCATTCAGCGATAGATCGTGATCCTGACGGGGGCACTCCGCGCTGGATCCTGGCCGACTTTGACGACACCCTGGCCCCCGGCGACAGCCACGCCGGTCTGCTGCGCTATATCCTGCGCCGCCGGATCTGGCCGCTGCTGCTGTTGCCAGTGATTGCGCTGGGTCGGTTGGTCTATTTGTTGCCAAGTCAGCTGCTACCCAGCCAGCGGCGGCGCGGTATCTCCCTTATCTGGTGGGCCATCACGTTGGGGCTTTCCCCTTTGGGCTGGCGCAAGCTGGTGCGCGCCTACTGCCGCACCAGGCCGGGGCTGTATCGTCAGGCTCGCGAATTGCTGCAAAGCGAGGGGGCGCGCTGCTGGGTGATCTCCGCCAGCCCCTGCGCGCTGGTGCGGGCCCAGCTCTATCAGCAACTGCCCGGCCAGTTGCCCCACCGGATCATTGGCTCGCAGATGCACTACCGTTTTGGCGGCCTGATGCCGCGCTTCTATTGCCACGGCCATCACAAGCTGCTGCCGGAGATTTGCGCCCTCGATGCCGAGCTGGCCTTGAGCGACAGCCTGCACGATCTGCCGCTGCTGGGGTTGGGGAAAGAGGCGTGGTTGATCAATCCGACGCCTGTGCGACTGCAAAAGGCCCGGGCCTGCTTGCCCCATCTGATGGTCAAAAACTGGCAACTGTAATGCAAAGCTGACAGCCATGCGGGTCGTCACCGTTTGATCCGCAAGGCTGCAGCTTGAATGTCACAATCTATTTACATTCTTTGCTGCCAGCTGCGAAAAACTATCTGCAACCCGCCTCTTCTCTTCCTGCTACGCCCTGCTTCTAATGAAACAAGTTGTTAACACTTGCCGCGCCGCTGGGTGCCGCAATCCGTTTTAACCGAATCAAGAGCAAGGAGCGCCCGATGAATGCCACCTCTTCCGCCACCCATACCATCAATCCGTTAGGCACAGACGGTTTCGAGTTTGTCGAGTACACAGCCCCCGATGCCAAGGGGATTGCCGCCCTCAAGAGCCTGTTTGTTTCGCTCGGGTTTGCCGAGGTCGCCAAGCACAAACACAAGCAGTGCTGGCTCTACCGGCAGGGGGATATCAACTTCGTGGTCAATGCCGAGCCTCACTCCCAGGCGGAGCAGTTTGCCAGCCTGCACGGGCCGAGCGTTTGCGGCATGGCATTTCGGGTGAGCGATGCGGGCAAGGCCCAGCAGTACGCCATCACCAAGGGGGCCAAGCCCTTTGTCGGCAAGATTGGCCCGATGGAGCTCAATATTCCCGCCATCTACGGTATCGGCGAAAGCACCCTCTCCTTTGTCGACCGTTATGGCGACAAGGGCTCCATCTATGACGTGGATTTTGTTTTCTACCCCGATTGGCAGGCCCGGATGGCAGAGGTGGATGCTGGTCTCATCGAAATCGATCACCTGACCCACAACGTCCATCGCGGCAATATGGATGTCTGGTCCAACTTCTATGAGCGGATCGGCAACTTCCGCGAAATTCGCTACTTCGATATCGAGGGCAAGCTGACCGGGCTGCACTCCCGTGCCATGACCGCCCCCTGCGGCAAGATCCGCATCCCCATCAACGAGTCGGCGGATGACAAGTCCCAGATTGAGGAGTATCTGCGTCAGTACAAGGGGGAGGGGATCCAGCACATCGCCATGGCTTCCAGCGATATCTACCACACCATCCGCACCCTGCGCAGCCGCGGTACCGGCTTTATGCCGACCCCGGATACCTACTACGAGAAGGTGAACAGCCGGGTCGAGGGGCATCAGGAGGATCTGGCGGCCCTCAAAGAGCTGCGCATCCTCATCGACGGCTCCCCTACCAAGGATGGCATCCTGTTGCAGATCTTCACCGATACCGTGATAGGCCCGGTCTTCTTCGAGATCATCCAGCGCAAGGGTAACGAAGGGTTTGGCGAGGGCAATTTCAAGGCGCTGTTTGAATCGATCGAGCTGGACCAGATCCGCCGCGGCGTGCTGGATGGCGGTGAGGATGAGAAGGGTGCCCGCAAAGAGGGAGCGAGCAATGCGTAACTGGATTAACTTTCCTCATCGGGAGGGAACCCACTCCCGACAGGCCCATGCCGACCTGCCGGAGCAGGCTATCTATGAGCGCGAACTGGGGCGCAGCGGCTTTTTCGGCCCCGCCACCCACATGCACCACAAGCATGCCCCCACCGACTGGAGCAGTTGGGAGGGGCCGCTGCGGCCACGGCTGTTTGACCTCAATGCCCTGCAAGAGGAGGTAAGCTCGCTCTCCCCCTGGGTGGCTCCCGACATTCTCAGCAACCCCCACTGCCGCTATCGCATCTGGCGGCTCTCCGAGGCGATGCCGTTTCTGGTGCGCAACGCCGACGGTGACGAGCTGCTCTTTATCCACGAAGGGAGCGGCGAGTTCTTCTGCGACTACGGCCACCTGAGCCTGCGGGACGGCGACTATGTGGTGATCCCCCGTGGCACCATGTGGCGCATCGAGCCGACAGCGCCCCTGTTCATCCTGATGATCGAGGCGACCAACGACAGCTACCAGCTGCCGGACAAGGGGCTGGTGGGCAATCACGCCATCTTCGACCCGGCGGCGCTGGATGTGCCCGCCATCAACGAGCGCTTTTTGGCCCAGCAGGATGAGAATCCCTGGTCGCTGCAGGTGAAGCGCCACGATCAGGTGTCGGTCATCACCTGGCCGTTCAACCCGCTGGATGCACAAGGGTGGCACGGCGATTTGTGCGTGGTGCGCCTCAACTGGCGGGATATCCGCCCGCTGATGAGCCACCGCTACCATCTGCCGCCGTCGGCTCATTCGACCTTTGTGGCGAGCCGCTTCGTGATTTGTACCTTCGTGCCGCGCCCCATCGAGAGCGATCCCGGCGCCCTCAAGGTGCCCTTCTACCACAGCAATGACGACTACGACGAAGTGCTCTTTTACCACGCGGGGGATTTCTTTAGCCGGGACAATATCGAGCGGGGCATGGTCACCTTCCACCCCGCCGGTTTCACCCACGGCCCCCATCCCAAGGCGTTTGCGGCAGGGCAGGCCTATGCCAAGAAGTTCACCGACGAGGTGGCGGTGATGTTAGATACCCGCGATGCGCTGAACGTCGGCAGTCTGTGCGAAGGGATCGAGAACACCCGGTATGTCTCCAGCTGGCAGCGCCCGGACGCTGCTGCCGGCAAATAAGGAATCGCTTATGAAATTGGCAACATTGAACAATGGCAAGCGCGATGGCGCTTTGGTGGTTGTGAGCAGGGATCTGGCCCGGGCGGTGCGGGTGAGCGAGATTGCCCCGACTTTGCAGGCCGCCCTCGATGAGTGGGCCGAGGTTGCCCCCAGGCTGGAGGCTGTCTATCAGCAGCTTAACGAGGGCCGTGCGGTAGAGGCGTTCCCCTTTGATGAAGCGTCTTGCCTCTCTCCGCTGCCGCGTGCCTATCAGTGGGCCGATGGCAGCGCCTACGTCAATCATGTGGAGCTGGTGCGCAAGGCGCGCGGCGCCGAGATGCCAGAGAGCTTCTGGCACGATCCGCTGATGTATCAGGGGGGCTCCGACAGCTTTTGGGCTCCCCGTGGGCCGATTGTGATGGGTTCGGAAGAGTGGGGGATCGATTTCGAGTCGGAGGTAGCCATCATCACCGACGACGTGCCGATGGGGGTAAGCCCGCAGGGGGCCGCCAGTCACGTCAAGCTGCTGATGCTGGTTAACGATGTGAGCCTGCGCAACCTCATTCCGGGGGAGCTCGCCAAGGGATTTGGTTTCTTTCAGTCCAAACCGTCCAGCGCCTTCTCGCCGGTGGCCATCACTCCGGACGAGCTCGGCGATGACTGGCGTGATGGCAAGGTGCTGTTGCCCCTGCGCACCCATCTGAACGGCGCCCTGTTTGGCGCACCGGATGCCGGGGTGGATATGACCTTCAACTTCTTCGAGTTGATTGCCCATGCGGCCAAGACCCGCCCCCTTGGTGCGGGCTGCATCATCGGCTCCGGCACCGTCTCCAACTACGATCGTAGCGCCGGTTCATCCTGCATCGCCGAGCGCCGCATGTTGGAAATTCTTGATTGTGATCAAGCTATAACCCCCTATTTGCAGTTTGGTGATAGAGTGTCGATCGCGATGGAGGATCGCTCTGGCCAAAACCTGTTTGGCACCATCTCTCAACAGGTGGTGCCAGCGAGCGGTCAGGGAGGTTGATGACCCGCGCCGGTTGGCGGCAAGGATATTCGGGATATGTCCGGATCACGACGAGCCCTCAACCGGTGCCGGATACACAAGGAGGCAGGTGGTGAGCACCTGCCGGGCTTCGGGCCCAGATAAGATGCAGGGACAGATTATGTTGCAGTTGTTTGGCTATTGGCGTTCGTCGGCAAGTTTTCGGGTGCGGATCGTGTTGCAGCTCAAGGGGCTCGCCTACGAGCAGCATCCCATCAATTTGCGGCAAGGCGAGCAGAGCGAGAAGGCCTATCGCCGGATCAACCCGCAAGGGCTGGTGCCGTTTCTGGTGGATGGCGATGTGCAGATCGGTCAGTCGGTCGCCATCATGGAGTACCTTGACGAGACCTATCCCGCCTATTCTCTGATGCCCTCTTCCCCCGACGCGCGGGCCCGGGTGCGCCAGATCGTCAATATGATCGCCTGCGATATCCACCCGCTCAACAATCTGCGGGTACTCAACTATCTGGAAGAGCACTTCAGGGCCAACAACGAGCAGGAGGCTCGCTGGTATCGCCACTGGATTGACGAGACCTTCACCGCCCTCGAACAGCTGTTGATGACCACCGCCGGTGTCTACTGCGTCGGCAACGAAGTGACCCTGGCCGACTGCATGCTGGTGCCCCAGGTCTACAACGCCCGCCGCTACGACATGACCCTGGACGATTACCCCACCATCCGCCGCATCGTCGCCAACTGCGAACAGTTGCAAGCCTTTATCAAGGCGGCCCCTGCCAACCAGCCGGATGCGCAGTGACCTACTGACTTGAATCGCGGGATGGCATCAACACGCCATCCCGTGCGCTATTTTCCCGTCATCTCAGTCTGGACCTGTGATATCACCTATATCGCCACCGACGAAGGTTGGCTTTATCTGGCTGGTCTCAAGGATGTGTTTACCTGTGAGATAGTGGGTTATGTGATGGGAGAGCGAATGACCACCGGGTTGGTCAGTCAGGCGCTGTTTCGGGCTGTGCAGCAGAAGAGGCAGCCTGTTGGGCTTATCCATCACACAGACCGGGGGGTGCCAAGGCTTACCGGGCTCTCCAGGTACGATTTGGTATGCAGACCTCCATGTCACGCAAGGGGAACTGCTTCGACAATGCCCTGATAGAAAGCTTCTGGGGGACTCTTAAAAATGAACTGGTTCACCACCATAGATTCAAGACGAGAGCGGAGGCCAAGGCAGCGATCCAGGAATACATAGAGATTTTTTACAACCGCCAACGTCGGCATTCACGACTTGGCAATGTCAGCCCGACGGAGTTTAACAAGAGGTATTGGAGAACAGTTCAGGCTGCTTGATCCGGGACAGTCCGATCTTGTCAGGACACCTCATTTCTCCCACTTGTCCGTTGTAATTACGCAGACTGATTTTCCCCGCCAGCAACTGCTTGAACCGATACATCGCCGTCTCTGCCAGCGATCGACGGTGATACCCCGATATCTTCTTCCAGTGCGCCAGCCCTTCCTTGCGCATTACCAGCACGGCCTCATTTCTTGGGTGCCCCTTTTTCCATAACCCCGCGTTCTTGCGGGGCGGGATGCAGGCTGTCGCCCCTTTGCGCGAGATAAGCTGATGGCTGGCTTTGCTGTCATACGCGCCATCCGCATAGACACGGCCCAGCTTGCGCCGCAGTGGATTGAGTAAGGTTGGCAGCACCTCGGCATCATGGACATTCTCCAATGACACTTCTGCTGCCACGATATCATGGGTTGCTGGGTTCACCGCCAAATGCAACTTGCGCCACACTCGGCGCTTTTCGGCGCCGTGTTTCCTGACTTTCCACTCACCTTCACCAAATACCTTGAGGCCAGTCGAGTCGATGACCCGGTCGGTGATACGTCCCTTGGCGGGCTGTCGATAGGCCACCGTCACCGTGCGGGCCCGCTTGCTTACACAGCTATAGTCCGGTGCGCACAGCGGCACATTCATCAATTCGAACAGGGAGTCGAGTAGCCCCTGAGTTGCGCGAAGCGTGAGGCTGAAAATCCCCTTGAGCATCAGGAAGGTATAAATGGTCTGGTCAGTGTAAAGCTGGCTGCGGCCCCGCAGCCCATGATGGTCGTGGTGGAACCAGTTGTTCATGGCCTCGGCATCAACCCAGAAAGTGAGTGAACCACGGTTAATCAAAGACTTGTCGTATTGAGGCCAGTTGGTGATGGGGTGAAGCGATATGCCCATGATGCAGACTTGAAGGGGATGGTGGTGATCAGATCACCAAGTCCTCAGTTAGTTCCTTGATTGGGGCAACAACGCCCGATTTGGGCAATAACACAAATAGACATAACAGGACTCTGTGTTCAAAAGAGGCTCCCGCGTGAAGCGGGAGCGGGGGGATCAGGGCTTGAGCAGTTGCAGCGACTCTTCTGCGGCCTTGCCCTGGGAGAGGGTGATATCGACCCGGCGGTTCGCCTGGCGATGTTCGGGGGTGTCATTGGCAAAGCGGGGTTGAGTGTCGGCAACACCCTGAGCGATGATTCGTCTGGCATCCAGCTGGGGATTGGTCAGCATGGTCTGCACGATGGAGGAGGCCCGCAGCACAGAGAGCTCCCAGTTGTTGCGATAGAGCTCCACCGGCGCTTGGGAGTTGTCGGTATGACCGGTGACCACTACCTGCCCCGGGATGTTGGCCAAAATTCCGGCGATCTTGTTGACCAGCGGGATGAACTGGGGCTGCAGGAACGCCGAATCGGCGGGAAACAGCGCCTTCTCGCCGATGCGGATCACCAGCTGACTGCCAAGCTGCTCGACCTCCAGATCCTTCGAGTCAATCTGGGCCTTTAGCTGCTGCTCCAGCTTCTGCTTGGTCACCTGCACCCACTCCTGCTCCTTGGTCTTGTGGGGCCAGGCTTCGGTGGCGCTCGGTTTTTCCGAGGCACCTATGGTCTCGTTGAAGGGGTCCGATGCCGCCATGGGGGCATCTTTCTCCAGCACAGTCTCCTCTTTCGGGCTGCTCGGCGTAGTTTTTGATTCTGGCTCGAGAATCCCTGTGCCCCCCTGCATCAAAGGTGAGCCGGCAGGCGGGGAGATGAGGCCGATTTTACCCAGCGACTCGATAAAGCCCTGGATAAGCACCCGGGTTTCGGACTGCTTGGCCATGGCAAAGGAGTAGAGCACCACAAACAGGGCGAACAGCAGGGTCATGAAGTCGGCATAGGAGACCAGCCAGCGTTCGTGGTTCTCCGGTGCTTCAGCCTTTTTCTTTTTGGCCACCGTGACCTCCCAGATAAGGTTCGAGGGTAACTTGCAGGCGCGCTTGGGATTCGCCATCCACGATGCAGAGAATGCCGGTCAGGGTCATCTCCTTGTAGTGGCGGATCTGGTGGGCGAACCCTTTGTAGCGGTTGCCGAACGGCAAGAAGATCAGGTTGGCGGCGGATACCCCGTAGATGGTGGCGATAAAGGCCACCGCGATGGCGCCACCCAGTTTGTCGGGGGCATCAAGCAGACCCATGGCGTGGATCAGGCCAAATACCGCCCCGACGATCCCCATGGTCGGGCAGTAGCCGCCCATGGCTTCATAGAATTTGACCGTCTGTTCGAGATCTTCCTGTTCAAATTCGATCTCGTTCTCCAGCACCTCATGGATTTTGGCCTTCTCGTAGCCATCGACCATCATCTGCACCCCTTTCTTAAGGAAGGGATCCTTGATCTCCTCGATCATCCCTTCCAGCGCCAGCATACCGCTGCGGCGGGCGTTGCCTGCCAGGGTCTCCAGCAACTGGGCCTGTTCCAGCAGGTCGAGTTTGAGGGGAGAGAGCAGCCATTTGAAACGCCTCATGGTGCTGCCGACGACGGAGAAAGGGAACTGGGTCAGCGCAGCACCTATGGTGCCACCTATCACGATAAGAAATGCGGGCAGATCGAGCAGTGCACTGGGATGACCACCCTCGATCATGTTGCCGCCAAGGATGGCGATCAACGCCAGTACCAAGCCAATCAAGCTCATCTTTTACACGTCCCTGCATGTTGATAATGGCTAGTGTAGCTACTTAAGTATCAGTTTTTCAAAATGAAATCCAATCGCTGAGCAATTAATGGGCGCTGGGTAACGTCCGCAAAGGGAGGTATGTTGAAGGGGAGCAAATCGATGAAGCTTGAAGGAAAATAACCAAGGGGGCGGTGATCTGATCTCCGCCATCCTCTTCAAATCTGTATCATGGGTAAGTTGCTTCACCTCGTCACAGAATCGTCCCCAGCATTAACTCAAGGCTTCTAAATCTTCCTTACACGAGTGTGCTTTACGCTAAATACTGTGTGAGTAAGAGCAACCATGATTTCAACTAGAAAAGTCCTGCAAATCCATCGTTTCGTCAGTCGTGCCATTGATCAAAAACCCACTATAACCACCCAGGGTATGTTGCAAATCCTGGACTGGACCATCATGCGGGTCCAGCAAAATAAAATAAGGGAGGAGGCCTATCCCTGTATCTTTGCCAGAGGGGCTGAACTGTTTTATCTGATTAGTTCAATCCGACCGTTTAGGCGATACAACCAGTTAACCGCATTGTGTGCTGTTGACTGGTGTGTCCGACAACATGGCTTTGGCCTCAAAGCTCTGTATCTGGATGAACAGCAGGCCATAACGGAGCGCATAAGACGCGATTACCGAGAGCCACTCTTGCAGGCATGTGATCATTTTGCTCAGGAGTATCGCTACTGGTTTTTCATGCATAGCGAACCCTTCAGTAAACAAAGTGCCAAGTCTGCCAGTGCAATAACATCCATTAGTCGCAGCTTGTTTGAGCTCAGCTGGTAACTGCCGCTCCCCCTCATTTTTACCTCAACGAGGTGAGTAGGAACATAGTCATGAGGTGTGATCCCAACCCCCTGGTTCAGTAACAAATCAATCGGGTGGGCCGGTCACACCTTAACAAAAGGTGGTCGTATGCAACCAATCTCTTCCCGAGCACGAAGACATCAGCGCCGTCACAGAGAAAAAAGAGCACAAGCCTCGGTAACAGGCCAACACTACCATCCCACAATCCTCTTTTTTACCGGGGCGGGCTTATCAGCGGAAAGCGGTGTGCCCACGTTTAGAAGTGAAGGCATTTGGCGTAATCATGAGAACTGGCGCTATTCCCACGCTAGTAGCATGAGTACGGATCTGGCTGGTTTCTTGGCCTTTCACAACAAACGGCGTCAAACCATGTTAGAAGCCGCCCCCTCACAGGCGCATTATCTGATAGCCCTGCTACAACAAAAATGTACTGTTAGGGTCATCACCCAAAATATTGATGACTTACATGAGAGAGCAGGTAGCCATGAAGTCCTTCATCTACATGGTTCAATCCAGTTTTTGGTTCCCATAGGTTTTCGTAGCAAAAAATATCGGCTGCCTTGGCATGAGGATGTTGCGATCGGTGATCGCAGCCCATCCACTGGCTCACAATTGCGTCCAGATATCGTGCTGTTTGGTGAAAAAATTTATGAGTATCAACAAGCTCGTCGCTGGCTCTGCGAGGCTGATACCGTAGTAGTTGTCGGCACCAGTTTGCTTGTTGAGCCTGCGAGCTCTCTGTTACAAAACATCAACCCTGGCGCATGTGTCTACTACATCGATCCCGATCTTGGTTTGTCATCCAGACTACCGTTTCCCGGTGAGCTGATTGTTGATGGGGCCTATCGCGGTATTGCTCACGTATTGGAACTGAACCTGGAAAAAATGGTATGAAATTGTATCTGGACGATGAAAGAAAAAATCCGGTAGGGTAGATTCGTATCTTTTGGCCGGACGAGGCGATTGCATGGCTAATAACAGAGATGGTGACTGAAATTAGTCTTGATTATGACCTCGGTGATGATAGAGGAACCGGATACGACGTGATTCTCTGGATAGAAAATGAGGTAATGACAAATCACTTCATCCCTCCCAAAATTCATATTCATTCAGCAAATGTCTCCGCAAGAATAAAAATGGAACTGGGCATTATGGCCATAAATAGCTTTTTAGGGAATTCAACATGCCAAGTCCAGAGCTGTGGCTAAACTCCAGAGATAGTAAATTATGTCACTATGTATAAAGCACTCTGGAACTTGGGGAAGAATTGATATCTGCAATGAACTTTCAACAGTTAAAAATCACTCCCCCCCCTGAAAAATAAAAAGGCTTCTAAAATCGACAAGTACGAGTAATGAAATTTTCCTTTTAAAACATAAATGGTAAAAACGCTATCTTGTTGACTTTTATTTAATTCAGAATGACAATCTAACTTCCACTTTGACGATGTAATGGACAATGTATGAGTACGGATATCAATTTCTTGTGTAAAGAGAGTCTGTTTGTGTTCATCCAAAAAAAATATGATAACTTAAAGAATGATATGATATGATATGATATGATATGATATGATATGATATGATATGATATGGGATGGGACCTACTTTTCTGTAGGCATGATAACATGCTATCCCCTCAGTATCCTGTCGCATTCTTTGGTATAAATCCAGGTGGTGGACCATGTGATACCAATGCGATTTCAGTGGAGTCTGAATGTGCATACTACAGTGAACCCTGGAAGGGCTGCGAGGAGGGTGAAGCACCGCTACAACAGCAGATGAGAGCCTTATATACAATGATTGGCGATGAACTGGGTGTATCATACAAACAGCTCATGGATGGCTCTCTGATGACAAACTATATTCCCGCTCGCTCACGAAATTGGCATACATTAAAAGGAAAGGATGAGTGGCTTGAACATGCTCGTGAAATATGGAATGAGCGTATAAAGCAGGTTCACTGTAAACTCTATATCGCGATTTCGAAAATCGTATTTGATGAACTGGATAGCCATTTAATCAAGCATGGTTTCCAGATGGTTGAAAAAATCAATGAACAGATTGGCTGGGGGAGAGTCAGATACCAAATTCAGCGTTACGAACGGGGTGATCAAGTTTCCTTGCTTGTACGCCTCCCTCATTTGTCAACATACAAAATATTTAGTCGTCCAGCATGTCAACCATCAATAGATCGAATCAAGTGTGAAATATCTAAAACTATAAAATGATCATGTACAGGGCCTTAAGCATTGAGTTCTTTTAACATACTCTTCAAGGTCCTGTTCCGTGTCTATTATCCCTGCTTGGTTTGGTGATCAGATCACAGAGCCCTCAGTTGGTTCCATTCAAGCTGTATTGATTTGGGAAACAACGCCTCTTGTTGCTCCTGTTGTGACAGGAAGGAGCGCTTGTCGGGTGGGGCAATCACAAAAGCAAGGTAGGGGGCGGGTGCTGGCAATATGAAAAGCTGTGATGTTCCATCAGGGCTTTGCAAACCGGGGGATGAGAGAGTGGATGATCTGCCACTGCGTGGCTCTGGCTCACTTGTCGGCATAGGTGTTTGCGTTTGCCGGAAAGCAAAAAACCGACCCTGAGGTCGGTTTTTTTTAAATTTGGCGGTGAGGGAGGGATTCGAACCCTCGATACGTTGCCGTATACACACTTTCCAGGCGTGCTCCTTCAGCCACTCGGACACCTCACCAAATTTTCGTTCGCTGCGCTGTTGTGCTGGAACGGGGCGTAATTTAGGGGAAAGGGCTGTGTGGGTCAACCTCTTTTCCCCTTATTTTTCATAATCTTTTCCGAATGCCTAACCCTTGTGCAGAATGCCGATTTTTTAAACCGGATCAGGGCTTGTCGAGGATGATCAGACTGTCCGGCAGCTCGTTTTGATCTCGGGTGGCCGGGAAGGCGTCGGTCAGAATGGCGCTAACGCGCTCTACGCACTCCAGAAAACCCTGTTCGATCTCCTTGTTGCGCACTCGTGCCACGAAGTCGTCGATGATCTCCTGCCACTGGCCGTTGTCGATATGCTGGGCGATGCCATCATCCACCAGTATTTCTACATAGTGCTCGGCGGCCGAGACGAAGATCAGCACCCCGAGCCGGTCGCGGGTACGGTGCAGCCCCTGCTCGACAAATTGCAGGCGAGCCATCAGGGCAGCCCGGTGCTGGCGAACCTTCTTCGGGATGAGCCGCATCTTGATGGGGGTCCAGTGGAACAGCAGGCTCAGCAGCAGCCAGACCGACCACTGCACCAGCAGGATTTCGTACCAGCCGAGCCAAAAGCCGAGCTGGAACACCAGCAGCGGGGTGAGCATCGCCAGCAGCGCCGCCCAGAGGGTGGGAATGTAGCGATAGCCATCGCTGGCCGGGGCCAGCACGGTGACCAGTTCAGCATCAGTCTCTAGCTCCGCTTCACGCACCTTGGCCTGAAGCGTGTGGAAGAACTGTTTAGAAATCATGATTTGTCTCTTTACTCCTGTTACCAGCCACCGGAGGCTCCGCCGCCGCCAAAACTGCCGCCGCCACCGCTGAATCCGCCGCCGGAGCGACCACCAAAGGAGCCGGCACCCAATCCACCAGCCATGTAGGTCGACCGACGTCGTCCTCCCGGCCCACCGCCACCACCCCCGCGCAGGTTGTGGAGCACGATCATCGCAATCACCACCAGAATAAACAGCCAGGGGCCGCCACCGTTGTCACTCTTTGGCTGCTCGACCGGCTGATATTCTCCGGCGAGTGCCTTCATGATGCTCTGGCTGCCCGCCATGATCCCGGCCACCATATCGCCGCGCTTGAAGGCGGGCAGGATGCGGCCATGGATGATGTTGGCTGCGATGGCGTCGGGCAGGGCGCCTTCCAATCCATAACCTACCTCGATCCGCACCTTGCGTTCATCCTGGGCGATCAGCAACAGCACGCCATTGTTTTTGCCTTTCTGGCCGATCCCCCAGTGGCGACCGAGCTGGTAGCCGTACTCCTCGATAGTCTCCCCATCGAGGCTGTCGACGGAGACCACCACCAGCTGGATGCCGCTGCGCTTTTCAAAGGCGGTCAGCTGTTGGGTCAGTTGATGGGCCTGTTTGCGGGACATCAGACTGGCTTCATCCACCACCCGTCCGCTCAGCGTCGGGAAGTCGGGTGCCGCTTGCAGGGCACTGGCCCAGAGCAGCAGACAGGGAAGAAACCAGCGCAGCATCATCTTCATTGGAAGCTGACCTTGGGCGCCTCATCGGCACCGGGTTTGGCACTGAAACTGGGTTTGGCTTCCAGATCCGAGTAGAGCAGCTTGGACCAGATAACGCCGGGGAAAGTGCGGATCTCGGTATTGAACTGGCGTACCGCCTCGATATAGTCGCGGCGAGCCACCGAGATGCGGTTCTCGGTTCCTTCCAGTTGGGCCTGCAGGGCAAGGAACTGCTGATCCGCTTTCAGCTCGGGGTAGCGTTCTACCACCACCATCAGGCGGGAGAGGGCGCTTGAGAGCTGGTTCTGCGCCGCTTCAAACTCCTTGAGCTGGGCAGGATCGCTCACCTGTACGCTGCCGACCCGGGCACGAGCATCGGTGACCGCCTTTAGGGTCTCCTGCTCATGGCTGGCGTAGCCCTTGACGGTTGCCACCAGATTGGGAATGAGATCGGCACGGCGCTGATACTGGTTCTCCACCTGCCCCCAGCTCGCCTTGACCTGCTCATCCAGGGTCGGAATATTGTTCATGCCGCAGCCGGTCAGGCCGAGCAGCAGGGTCAGGGTCAACAGGCTCTGCGTGGTTCTGCGCCAGAGTGATGTGGCCATCTTGTTGTTCTCCTTTGATATTTCGAGTCGATAGTGCGCCATGGATGGTGTACGACCAAGAGTGCATAACCATACCAGCTTGGGGTCAGTTGCCACAACGCGCAGGTAGCTCAGGTCGCTTGTTGATGCCGGATACCTTGGGCAGCTGGGGCTTGTCTTTTAGCCAGGATGCCAGCTCTTCCCCACAGCCATTGCCGGGCGGAATGGGAGCCTGGGGTTCACAATCGGGGCTGCCCACCGGGCAGCGCAGCCGCACGTGGAAGTGGCTGAAGTGGCCCACCCAGGGGCGTAGCTTGGCGACCCAGGGTTCGTTACCAGCTTGTTGGCAGACCGCGGATTTGATCACCGGATTGACGAAGATGCGGGCCACCTCGGGTTTGCTGGCCGCAAGCCGCAGCAGGGTGAGCTGCTGTGGGCCAAAGCGGCCCGGTAACATTTTGTAGCTGGGTTCGTCGATCAGTGCCCACTCCTTGGGGGCATCCTGCTCCCACTTGCTGATGGGACGGTTGGCCATGCGAAACCAGATATCGGCATCAAGTCCGGTCTGATGGCTGCGATGGCCAGAGGTAAAGGGGCCGCCCCGGGCCATCGCCAGATCGGCGATATAGAGATCCGGCAGCCCGGCCATGCGGGTCTGGTTGGCCAGCGCTTGCAGATAGTGGATGAGGTCGGGGTGGCCGTAGTAGCGCAGCCGTTTGGTACGGATCACCTGATAACCCGGCCCTTCGAGGGGTAGGGATACGCCGTTTTTCAGGCAACCGGCGGCATAACCACCGATGGCTTCCGCTTGCAATACAGTCGCCAGCAACAGGGACGTCAGCATGTACGTGCTCCTTGTCTTGCTTCGAGTCGGCTCAGCAATACGAACAGACTCAAACATATAAATAAATAGGCCGCGGCCACCAGCAGCCAGATCTCGTAGACCAGTCCGCTGGAGTTGGCCATCTCGGTGCCGACGAAGGTGAGCTCCTGCACCGAGATAAGGGAAACGATGGCGGTATCCTTCACCAGCGCAATGAGCTGGCCGGTGAGGGGGGGGAGCATCAGCAGCATGGCCTGCGGCAGGATCACATGGCGCAGCCGCACCCAGGGAGAGAGCCCGAGGCTCTGCGCCGCCTCCCACTGGCCACGGGGGATGGCGGCCAGCCCGGCGCGGACGATCTCGGCGACGAAGGCTGCGCTGATCATGCCAACGCAGAGGGTGCCTGAGATGAGGTTCTCCCAGCGGGCAGGTGGGCCAAACAGCGCCTCTTGCCACGGGGAGAGTGATACGGTGCCGAGCCAGCGGGAGAGGCCGCTTGCAGGCAGCAGCTGGTTGGCGATAAAGAAGTAGAAGATGAAGATAAAGACCAGCGGCGGCAGATTTCGGATCAGCTGGATAAACAGGGTCGTGGGCATCACCAGCCAGGGTCGGCGGCTGAAGGCGGCTACCCCCAGCGCAGTACCGAGCAGCAGCGCCAGCACCATGCCGAGCAGGGCGATGCGCAAGGTAGTGAGCAGACCGCTGAAAAAGTAGGGCAACTCGCCGTGAGGGCCAGGGGTGAACAGCAGATCGAAGGCTTCATGCCAGTGCCACTGATAGGCTACCCCGATGTGCAGGCGGCTGGCCAGCCAGAGACCAGCCAGCAGCAGGATCAGGGCGATCGCCCCATCCAGCCAGTTAATGCGCCGAATTGGCGCCCGGACGATGCGCCGGATGGTCTCTTTTAGAGCAATCAGCATCAGGGGTTGGCGACCTGCGCTTCCCAGGCCAGCGACTTGAACCAGTAGTCATGGCGCGCCTTGAGCCAGCCATCGGCCTGACGGGCGGCGATCCACTCGTTGAACTGCTCAGCCAGGGCATCATCCCCCTTGCGTAGGGCAAAGCCTTCATCGCCTTGTGCCAACGGCTCGGCAAACGGCATAAAGAGGGCATCGGGGTGGCGCAGCGCCTCTTGCTCGGGTTTCGGGGAAGATGAGAGGGCGCCGTGGGCGCGGCCGTTCAGCACCTCCTGAAATACCTGTGACTCGTCATCAAACTGGCGCAGGGTGGCCTTGGGGAAGTGTTCTTTTGCCACCTGTACCGGTGAGGCGCCACGACGTACCGCCAGGATCACCCCGCGCTGGTTGAAGTCCGCCACGGTTTTCTTCTCTTTGGCCATGGTGCTGGAGGCGGCCAGCTGCACCCCCGAATGGGAGTAGGCCTGGGTGAAGCGCACGCTCTTCTCCCGCTCGGGGGTGATGGTGAGGCCGCCGATGATGACGTCATATTTTTTCGCCAGCAGGGAGGGGATGATGCCATCCCAGGCGGTAGGCACGAACTCTACCTGCCAGCCGTTATCTGTGGCGAGGCGATGGGCCACGTCAATCTCGAAACCGATCAGGGCCCCCTGCTTGTCGCGCATCGCCCAGGGGGCAAAGGTGGACATGCCGACCCGCAGGGTACCGCTCTGCTCGATCTGCGCCTGGGTGTCGGAGGGGGCAGTTTGTGCCAATGCGGGAGTGAGCAGGCTTGTCAGTAGCAGGGCCGCGCCCGACAGGGCGGTTTTGAACGATAAATTCATGGTTAGCGTCCTTGTTGATCCGGATTCAGGTGACGGGCCAGCGCCCGCGAACAGGCTGACAGCGTCAGGGTTAACAGCAAATAGAGGGCAGCCACGGTAAACCACACCTCAAAGGTCAGAAACGTATCGGCAACCAGAGTACGCCCTTCGTTGGTCAGATCGAAGATGGCGATCACACTCACCAGCGCCGAATGTTTGATAAGGGAGACCAGCTCGTTGGTCAGCGGCGGCAAGGTGATGCGCACCAGCTGGGGCAGGATCACCTTGCGCAGGGTGATGGTTCGCGACAAGCCAAGCGACTGGGCTGCCTCCCACTGTCCTTTGGGAATGGCCTGTACGCCTGCACGCAGCACTTCGGCGGTGAAAGCGCCCTGATAGAGGGAGAGGCTCAACACGGCGCAGGCAAGGGGGGCCAATCCCAGCATGGGGCCCAGCAAGAAATAGAGAATATAGAGCTGCACCAGCTGGGGCGTGGTGCGCACCAGCGCCAGATAGGCGATGGCGAGCCAGGGGCCGAGCCTGGAGGGGAGCAGCCGCAGGCTAACCACGCACAGACCGACCGCCATCGTGCCCAACAGACTGAGCAGCGCCACCTGCAAAGTGACCAGCAGGCCGTTTAGCAAGGGGCCGGCATAAAAAGTTCCCTCATCCCATTCGCCGAGAAAGGGCAACACCCGTGGCCACTGCCACTCATAGCCCATCTGGCGAGCGCCGCTATAGAGCGCCCAGCCCAGTAGCGCACAGAGCATCACAGTGCCTGACAACCAGCCAAGCAGGCGGGGGCGTTTGAGCCTAGCCATGATAGCTGAGCACCTGTTCGAGGAAGGCCCGGGTACGTGGGTGACGAGGGGCGTTGAACAGTTGGGCGGGCGGGGCCGACTCGATAATCTTCCCTTCATCCATAAAGAGCACCCGATCCGCCACCTGACGGGCAAAGCCCATCTCGTGGGTAACGCAGATCAGGGTCATCCCCTCGTCAGCCAGCTCGCGGATCACATCGAGCACTTCGCGGATCATCTCGGGGTCGAGGGCGGAGGTGGGCTCGTCAAACAGCATCAGCTCGGGTTGCATGCAGAGGGAGCGGGCGATGGCGACCCGCTGCTGCTGGCCGCCGGAGAGCTGGTGAGGGTACTTGTCGGCCTGAGCCTGAATGCGCACCCGCTCGAGCAGACCGAGCGCCCGGGCTTTGGCCTCCTGGGGGCGCAACCCCAGGGTATGCACCGGCGCCACCATCAGGTTTTCCAGCACCGTCATATGGGGGAAGAGGTTGAACTGCTGAAACACCATGCCAACCCGACCTTGCAGGCGGCGCAGGTAGGAAGGGGTCACCGGCTCGCCAAACAGGAACAGCTGGCCGTCGTCGATCCCCTCCAGCCCGTTAATGGTGCGGATCAGGGTCGATTTTCCCGAGCCTGACGGACCACAGATGACCCACTTCTCTCCCCGTTCAATGGTGAGATCGATGTGATGAAGAGCCTGAAAGTCGCCATAGAATTTGTCGACGCCACAAAAGCGCACACAGGGTTGCGAGCTGGTCAAGAAGCGGGTTCCACTGAGAATCATTTACGCCATGGTATTGATTTTATAGGGGGATGACAAAGAAAACCCCCTTGTCAGCATCCTGATGGCTATTCACAATGGCGCCATTTCGTGATGACAGGAGCTTTTCATGCGTATTACATCCTTGCTTGCCGGTTCCCAGGTGCAGCTGTTGATGCCGCCAGCGGTTCGCTATCGCTGCGTCATTTTTCTGCTGTTGCTGGTGAGTTGGGGCGTGGTGGTGGCCTCCTTGTGGGATGGCTGGGGCGCCATGGCGCTGCTCAACTGGGTGGGCGTGGTCTTTGGTGGCATCACCGGGATCATGGTGTCGCTGCCCCGCAGCTGGCAGCCCTGGCGCCTGGCGGAACTGGGGTGGGACGAACAGCATATCTATCTGCTCAATGGCAACAAGGATGAGGCGCTGGCGCTGCCCCGCAGCCAGCTGGTGGCGCTTGAACGGGAGCGGCGAGTGGGCCACGACGGCCAGTGGCTCGACTTTAGCCTCGATCTGCAACTGAGTGCAGAGGAGCTGGCGGCGGCCATTGCCTTACTGGATCTCAAGGCGGGGGAGCTCCATCTGGTGAGCCCGTCTGTCTATCGCTTCGGCTTTAAACGGGCCTGGCACGGTCGCCGGATGCTGGCGCAACGGTTGTCAGATCTGCAATCGGCCTGAGTCGACTATTTTCTCGACAATTCCCGGCAAAGCTCAGATACTGCCAGTGACTCGAATTGATCTTGTCTGCACTGTTAACCCAAGAGATCAATCACTTGACGACAGTGTGGAGAAGGCCACGGCATGAAGCCATGGCAGGTCCGGCATAGGGGTTGTGCCCTTACCGTTATGCTGGGAATTGCATAGAGAAGGCACCTTGAATCGAGAGTGGATGGCATGAAGATTTACGTAGGAAATCTGTCGTACCGGATGACGGCCGACGAACTGAAAACCCTGTTCAGCCAGTTTGGACAGGTCGACAAGGTTGATATCATTATCGACCGCGATACCGGCCAGTCAAAGGGGTTTGGTTTTATTGAAATGCCGGTCAATGGTGATGCCGAGAAGGCCATCGCTGGTCTGCATGGCACTGAAGTCGGTGGCCGTACCATCACCGTCAACCAGGCCAAACCGAAGGCAGATGCTCCCCGTGGTCGCCCGCAACAGCGCCACCGCTAAGGTGCCTCGGCAATAAAAAAACGGCATGGGTTTCCCCCATGCCGTTTTTGTTTCTGGACGTTTTGTGGTGATCAGGGGACGTCGTAACCGAGCGCCGCCTTGCGGATGCGGAACCACTGCTGGCGATTGAGGACGATGGATTCGGCGGCCACGGCGGCAGCAATCCGCTCTCGTTTGCCGGAGCCAATCAATGGCAGCGGCTGGCTTGGTAGCATCATTACCCAGGCGTAGACCACCTGCTCGATAGTCTGGGCGCTCACTTCCTGACGGATCTGCTCCAGTTCGGCACGCAGCGGGGCATAGGCGTCATCGCTGAACAGTCGGCCGCCGCCGAGACATGACCAGGCCATCGGCTTGATGCCAAGCTGCTGGCACTGATCCAGGGTACCATCGAGGGTTCCCTCCTGATGAAGCGGTGAGATCTCCAGCTGGTTGGTGACCAGCGGGAAGGGGAGGCGCGATTGCAGTAGCTCGAACTGACGGGCGGTGAAGTTGGATACCCCAGCGTGCTTGATCTTGCCCGCCTGTTTCAGGGTGATAAAGGCGTCGGCCACTTCATCTGCGTTCATCAGGGGATCTGGGCGGTGGATCAGCAGCAGGTCCAGATGGTCGGTGCCGAGCTTGCGCAGCGAGGCCTCGGCGCTGGCGATGATATGGTCCTTACCGGTGTTGTAGTGGTTGAGAGCATGCTCCGGCTTGGCGGTGAGGGCGATGCCGCACTTGGTGACGATCTCCATCCGGCTGCGCAGGGAAGGCTCGAGGCGCAGGGCGTGACCAAAGGCCTCTTCACACTGGTAGCCGCCATAGATATCGGCGTGATCGATGGTGGTGACCCCCAGATCCAGATGATATTTCATCAGGTCGAGCAGAGCGGCCGGAGAGAGCTGCCACTCCATCAGGCGCCAGTAACCCATGATGAGGCGAGAGAAGGTGGGGCCTTGCAGATGCAGGGCGACACGAGATACAGACATGGTTGACTCCTTGAAAAACACGATGCGAAAACGATGTGCAACATAGATGACTGCGGGCATCTTGGCCTCATGTGGCTGGCAAAGCAATAATGGGCAGTAGCATGATTCGAACTTTGGTTCTGATCGCTGAGTAGGAGAGAGAGTTGGATGGAAGGATTTGCCGAGCGCTTGCAGAGCCTGATCGGGGAGATGAGCGTGAGCGCGTTTGCCCGCAAGGTGGGGCTCAGTGAAGCGCTGATCCGCAAATATTTAAAGGGAGCCGAGCCTGGCCTGGCGCGGGCCAACCAGATCGCCATGGGGGCCAACTGCTCGCTGGAGTGGCTGGCAACCGGCTGCGGTTATCTTTACCGTCAGGCGGAAGTGGTAGACAGGGAGGCGCTGGCAGCGGCGCAGCAACTGCTGGGCGAGCAGCAACCCGGGGTGGGGCTGCCCGATGAGGAGGCACTGGTCACCCTGCTCGCCTATTACCAGTTTTTGCGCACCCACAAGAAAGCGGACGGTTTTCTCGACTTGGCGCTGGCGCGGGAGTTTGGTCGCCATCTGGGGGAAGCGTGATGAGGGGCATATTACCCTTTGGTCGTGTCACGGCCGGTTGATTATTCTGATACGCTCTAAGCAAGATAACTCTCCATGGAATGGGCGATGAGCTACTTGATCCTCGGAAGCGGTGCGCTGGGCTCGGCGCTGGCAAGAGAGCTGATGGCAAGGGGGGAGTCCTTCCTTCTGGCCGGGCGCACCTATCCAAAAGGGATCGAGATGGGGGCTTTCTTCCCGCTGCAAGAGGTGGACGCCATCTCGTTCGACGCCCTGTTTACCCTCTACGACACCGATCCGCTTCCCACTGTGGTGATCAACACCATCGGCCTGTTGCACGATGTCAGCTTTATGCCAGAGCGGCGGGTCGAAGAGGTGCACCCCAAGTGGCTGTGCGACAGCCTGCTGGCCAATGCCTGGCCAACGCTGGCGCTGGCTGCCCGTTTCAGTCGGTTGATGGGCAATGACCATCCGCTGTGGCTCTGTGCCATCTCTGATCTGGCGGGCTCCATCACCGCCAATCTGGAGGGGGGGCGTTACAGCTACCGGATGAGCAAGGCGGCCCTCGACATGGGGGTGAAAACCCTGGCCCTTGAGTGGACGCAGCGTTTCCCGCAAGCAGGGGTGGTGGCCGTTGCGCCCGGCTTGATGGACTCCCCGATGAACACCCCCTTTCTGAGCGAGTTGCCCGCGGATCAATTGCAGGAGCCTGCCGAGGTGGCGGTGAAACTGCTCAATCTCATCAAGGGGTTATCGTTGACCCAATCGGGTCAGCTACTGGATCTCAACGGTCAGCCGCTGCCTTGGTAAATCCCGCCTGCGGGTTCTATGGACGTCTATTGGCTTCACATTCTGCTCATGCGCCCCTTGCCAAGCGAGGGGCGCATGGCTAACGTCACTCTCCTGTTTCAGGAGGGATCTCATGCGCTATATCGATTTACGAAGTGACACCGTCACCCAGCCTACTGACGCCATGCGTCAAGCCATGCTCCACGCCGAAGTCGGTGACGATGTCTATGGTGAAGATCCGGGCGTCAACGCGCTGGAGGCCTTTGGGGCCAGATTGCTGGGCAAACAGGCGGCGCTGTTTGTGCCGTCCGGCACCATGTCCAATCTGTTGGCGGTGATGAGCCACTGTCAGCGCGGTGAGGGGGCCATCCTCGGCAACGCCGCTCACATCTATCGCTATGAAGCGCAGGGGAGTGCCGTGCTGGGCTCCGTAGCCCTGCAACCCTTGCCGATGCAGCGCGATGGCACGCTGGCATTCGATGATATCAAGGCTGCGCTGGCCCCTGATGATGCCCACTTCGTCCAGACTCGCCTGATCTGCCTTGAGAACACCCACAACGGCAAGGTGCTGCCGCTCTCCTATCTGCAGGAGATGGGGGCATTTGTTGCTGAACGTGGCTTGAAGCTCCATCTCGATGGCGCACGGCTCTTTAACGCCGCCGTGGCCAGCGAGACCCCGGTCGAGGTGATCGCTGCACCGTTTGACAGCATCTCGATTTGTCTCTCCAAGGGGTTGGGGGCACCGGTGGGCTCGCTGCTGGTGGGCAGCCACGATTTCATCGCCCGTGCGCGCCGCCTACGCAAGATGCTGGGGGGCGGCATGCGTCAGGCGGGCATTCTGGCGCAAGCCGGTTTGTTTGCCCTAGAGCAGCATGTGACCCGTCTGGCCGATGATCACCGCCGTGCCAAACGGTTGGCCGAAGGGTTGGCTGCACTGCCGGGCATCGAGCTCGACCTCTCGCTGGTGCAGAGCAACATGGTGTTCCTGCGGCTGCATGAGGGGGAATCGGCCCCTCTGCTCGCTTTTATGAAGGAGCGGGGGATCCTCTTCTCCGGTTACGGCGAGCTGCGGCTGGTGACCCATCTGCAAATCAACGATGACGATATTGAAGAGGTGATCGACGCCTTCACCGAGTATCTCGGAGCGCGTTGAGACGGCTGGTGAGGTAGAGGTTATACCAAGACCTGTTCATACCGAAATAACAGAGGGCGCCGCGGCGCCCTCTGTTATTTGCTGCAAGCTCAAGCCTGCCGCTGGCCGCTCATCAGCATGGCCTCATCGGTGGCGTCGTAGATCATCACCGCGATATGGGTTACTTGACCGCCGAAATCGGCCAGTGGCACCAGGGTCAGATTCTGGAACATATGGGGGGCAGAGCCGGTAATGGGGCGATAGTTGGAGAAATGTAGCAGATAGGGCTTCTGCTCCCAGGTGCTGAAGGCGCGGTTGTTGAGTTTGAAGACCATGTTGGCCTTGCGTTCGAACCAGGCTCTGTCCACATCGGGGAAGAGCTCGAACAGTACGCCATCGCGCACGTCACTGGCCAGTCGGCCGCTGTGGCTCTCCATAAAGCCGTTCCACACCTGAACCTTGTACTCCTTGTCGAGCACTACCAGGCCTACGTCCAGGTTCTGGACTATGTTCATCAGCCAATGAAATTCACGGATTTCCATAGTCACTCCTAGAGCATGTGCATGATTTTGTTGTTCATGGTGGCGATGGAATCTTCGGTGAACAGCAGCAGCAGATCACACTGCACCGCGTAATCCTGGATCCGGTAGTTGATCTCGATGGCGAGCGTGCGGCGCCAGCGACTCTTGTTGGTGTTGATCAGCTCGTTGATGGGTCTGTGCTGGCCGAGCACCACAGGGTGCCCCTGACTGAAGGGGGTGTCGAGCTGGTTGGCGTAGCCGCGCAGGAAGGCGCCGATCAGCACGTTGGCGGTATCCATCAACAGCTCCAGTTCGGCGGTGCGATCCAGCGTCCCCTGATGGTTCATCAGCTTGGCCAAATCTTTGAAGCTGGAGTCATGGAACAGGATCAGCGCTTCACCGGCGATCCCCGCTCCGATAAACCCCTGACAGACGGCGGAGAGGGTATCTGAATCCGCAGCGGCCGAAAGGGCCATGTGCAGCTCGGAGACCTCCAGCACGTTGACGTTGGGGATAGGCAGTACCACGAAGGCGTTGAGTAGACGAGCCAGCAAGTCGGCGGCCTGACCCATGGAGACGTTGGCCAGCTCCTGATAGACATCGCGGATTTCGGGGGTGATCTTGACGCCTGCATCGGCTACAACGCCGTTTGGCTGCAGTTCGGGGACGCTTGCTTGACCGCTCGGGGCGGCACTCCAGAAATCATGCTTTTTGAGCAGGGCGAGCAGGGTTTCTGGGGCGGCGGGTTTCTTGATGAAATCGAGCGCCCCCAGCCCCATGACCCTTTGATAGGCCTCTGGTTGGATATCCCCGGAGACCACGATCACCTTACTGCGTAGACCCTCCCGTTGGAGGGTCTCCAGCACGCCGTAACCGTCCATTTCCGGCATGGTCAGATCGAGGAAGATGAGATCGCCATGACCCATCAGCACCTGTTCGATCCCTTCGAGACCATTGGCTGCGTAGTGCAAATTGACTTTCCAGTCGGCCGGGAGCGCCCGCGCCAGCTGTTTGCGGGCGAACCCGGAGTCATCACATATCAATACATTCATGGCGTTAGGCAGGCTCTGTTGGCAAGGGATGCTATAAGTGTGGCCCGCTAACGGTCAGATGCAATGGGTGAGGCTATCACCTTGTGAAAATTGGTTGTCCCACTGCCGATTGCGATAGCGTGCTGAGTATTTTTCAACAAATTCAACGAACATCTTAACACGCAACGGAGCGAACTGGTGCTGGCAACACAACATGTAGAAGGGGCGATTGCCGGTTTGCCAGTCGGTCAGTACCGGCACCAGCTGCTCGTCATGGAGGAAGCTGCTCAGATAGTGCAGCGGGGCGTTGACGATCCCCAGATGACGCCGGGCTGCACGTACCGCGGCCTGGGTCTGGTTGACGGTCAGTTTGGCGCTGCGTTTGATGCAGACGCTCTGGCCATCCTTGTCGGTCAGCTGCCAGTGCTGGTGAGGCCAGCAGTAGATGAGATCGTGCTCTTCCAGCTGGTTGGGATGGGAGGGGGTGCCCTTTTTGGTCAAATAGAGTGGTGAGGCAAACAGGCCGTACTCGATATGGCCGAGACAGATCGCATTTGGCAGCGACTGGGGTAGCTCACCGTTGAAGAACACCAGATCCCGATCATTGTCGAACAGGTGCTGGTGATCATTGGTCTGGGTGATATCGAACTGTACCTCGGGATAGTGCAGCCCGAATTCGGCCAGCATATCGATGAGGATGGTGTTGGAGAGCGCGATGGGCGCAGCTATCCGGATAAGCCCTGTGATGTCGGCCTCTTGACCCTGGATCTCGCTGGTGGCCTGCTCGATTTGCGCGAGTGGCGTGCAGAGACGTTCGTAGTATCTGAGGCCATCATCGGTAAGGCGGAGCTTGCGGGTAGAGCGATGTAGCAGGGAGCAACCCAGTTGCTCTTCCAGCTGGGAAATGCGTCGACTGATGGTGCCTGTTGGCATGCCCAGTGCGGCTGCAGCGTGGGAGAATCCTCCCTCTTGCACCACCTTGACGAACAGGTAGAACTCTTCGATGTGCTTCATAAACGCTGTTCTGGGTGTAACAAGGGGGCAACCATAAAAAGAGCGTTCCGGGTTGGCAAGGTTAATTCAGCGTTTAATTGATCTGGATTCGATTTCTGTTGATACCAGTTCTCCACCCGCCCGTCATCTCAGTTTCCCCGAGCTGGTGATTATTCCGGCACGATGCCAAATGGTACTGCGGCAGTGATGTTTGCCATATTCCCTGATTTGTTCCGCTATAACCGCAGGCGAAGGCCGATATTGCAACCTGATGGAAGGGCGCCGGGTTGCTCTGCGTACTCAGCCGGGGTGGTTTGCCATCCACTGCCAATGTGATGCAGATCATATATTCGGGTTTTGCTCATTGCCTGTTGAAAAATGAATTTGGGGTATATCAATTCCGCCTTAGTGAACTATTTTTGTCCGTTTTGGCGTTTTTTTGGCTGTTTATCCATCCGCTTGGTTAATTAATGGAAGCTTTGTGACAGAGAGTGATGACTATTTCCACCATTGATTTAAATGTTAATAACAAATTTATCGCAGCAAATATGCAATTGCTCTTTCAAGGTCTCGAGTGGATAGCTCTTAGTGCTTGTTTTTACTGGGGAAAAAAGTTAAAAATCGACTATATGATTTGCCTGGATTAACAGGGTCCTTGGCTGAGTCCTTTGTAGTATTGCCGTACAGGCTGCCCTGTTGTTGATATCTGAAATAGTTTTGTCCGCTCTTGGCTATGTGAAAAGGGATAATGGCCGAGAGGTATTTGCACCTTGCATTCTGCAGCTAGCGGTTTGCCAGATCTGTTTTCCGGTTAACCAGTGACCATCCAGCATGAATGACCTTGACCAGATGAATACGCTTGACGAACGGTTACTGAAGACGATGGATGTTCTGCATACCCCGATCTGGGTTTATGACATCGAGCATCACCATATTTTCTGGGCAAACAGCGCCGCGCTCTCCGTGTGGGAGGCGACGTCTCTCGACGAACTCTGCTCCCGCGACTTCTCTGCCGATATGGCAACCGCCATCGATCTGCTGCTGCAGCGCTATCTGGGTGATTTTCAGCAGGGGCGCAGTTACAACGAGTGGTGGACCCTCTCCCCAAAGGGGGTCAAGAAGCAGATCTATCTACGCCTCTCCGGTATTCAGCTGGCTGGCCGGCTGATGATGATGACCGAAGCGGTGCTCGACTCCGATACCCTCTATCAGGAGTCCTCGCTGGCAACCGGCGATACCCTTGCCTGCCTGTTCGATAGCCATGGTGTGTTCGAGAGTGGCAACTATCACTTCGAAATGTGTTTCGGCCACCAGATCGCCAAGCTCTCCCAGGTTTTCTCCGGCAATGATGACAGCTTCTACCAGAAGCTCTCCCGTCTCGATGAAGTGGTGACCGAGGGGGAGTGCCGTACCCTCAAGGGGATGCGCTGGTTCCAGTATCAGTTCCGCTATATCCAGCAGGGGGCCCGCATTCTGCTCACCATGCGGGATATTACCGATCGCAAACTCGAAGAGCTGGAGCATCGCCACCTCGCCTGGCACGACTCCCTGACCGGCCTGCTCAATCGGTATGGCTTGATGAAATCCCTTGAGGCCTATTGCGGGCTGGGGGAGCGTTTCGCGCTGGTGTTCATGGATCTGGACAACTTCAAGCTGGTCAACGACAACTACGGCCACAAGGCGGGAGATCGCCTGCTGGAGCGGGTCGCCGGTCGCCTCAAACAGATTTGCCCGCGGGATGTGGAGCTGGCTCGCCTCGGTGGCGATGAATTCACCGCACTGGTGCCGCTGGGCAATCAGGGGGATCGGGCGCAAGAGGTGGCCGATCAGATGCTCTCCCAGATGACCAAGCCGCTGCAACTGAGCGGGCTGCCGGAGGTGACCATCGGTGGCAGTATCGGTATCGCCATCTATCCCGATGATGCGGATGACGGGGACAACCTTATCACCCGTGCCGATATGGCCATGTATCAGGCCAAGCAGATGGGGCGGCTGCGCTGGCAGCGTTTCACCCCCAGCATGCAGCAGACCCTGCAGCGCAAGCTCAATCTCAAACAGTTTCTGGCCAAGGCCATCGGCCGTCAGGAGCTGAGCCTCTGTTACCAGCCGCAGGTCGATGCCGCCAAACGGCGTCTGATCGGTTACGAGGCACTGCTGCGCTGGTACAACCCGGTGCTCGGCCATGTCTCGCCGGTGGAATTTATCCCGCTGGCCGAAGAGATGGGGCTGATCCGCGAGATCGGCAGCTGGGTGCTCTCCACCGCGCTGGCACAGGTAGCCAGCTGGCAGAAGCGCTTCCATCAGCGGGTGCCGGTCTCCGTCAACCTCTCCGGTTTCCAGCTCTCGTCGGCGTTGCCCGGGCAAGTTCGCCAGCAGCTGGAGCTGCACGGGGTGGATGCCTCCCTGTTGACGCTGGAGCTGACCGAAACCGTGCTGATGCTCGATATGAAGGGGTGCCTCGGCATTCTCGATGATTTGAGCGAGCAGGGGATCAAGATTGCCATCGATGATTTCGGTACCGGCTACTCCTCGCTGGCCTATCTCAACCGGTTGCCGATCAACAACATCAAGCTGGATCGCTCCTTCGTGGTCGGCCTCAACTTGCCGGTGATCCGGGCGACTGCGGCCATGGCCACCAATCTGGGGTTGGGGATCATGGCGGAAGGGGTGGAGGAGCCTCACGAGCTGGCCGCACTGCAGACCCAGGGGTGCCATGTGTTTCAGGGATATCTGTTCAGCAAGCCGCTGACAGTGGCACAAGTCGAGGCGAGCGGTTTTGTGGTGGAGTGCCAGGTTGGGCGTTATCCACTGCTAGATGCCGTGATGGCAGAGTAACAAGTGTGCGTTAAGCCACAACTTGGGATTTTATTCCGCAATATTTAATCAAAATTAATCATTCTTTTGCGATCGGTCATGAGACGGATTGGCTGGAATTGCTAGCATGCGACCTCGTTTCTAGGGAAAGGAGTATCGCAATAATGAGTCATGCTGCTGTCAATGACCGTCCGGCCAGCCCTCCCAAAGGTTGGCTGAACCGTTTCCTCAATGGCGTCGAGAAAGCCGGGAACAAATTACCCGACCCCGCCATGCTGTTCCTCTACGCCTTGCTGATCGTCTGGGTCGGCTCCTGGGTGTTGTCACAATTCCAGTTTGATCTGGTCAACCCCCGTACCGGGGAGGCGGTAGTGGTCAACAACCTGCTGACCGGTGCCGGTCTGGCCGAGTTTCTCTCCACCATGGTGACCACTTTCACCGGCTTTGCCCCGCTGGGGATCGTGCTGGTGGCCATGCTCGGGGTCGGGGTGGCCGAGCAGTCCGGTTTTATCAATACCGGTCTGAAAAAGTTACTGAAAGTGACGCCTGCCCGTTTTCTCACTCCCATGCTGATCCTGGTGGCGATCGTCAGCCACACCGCCGCAGATGCGGGCTATGTGCTGGTGATCCCCATCGGTGGCATCATCTTCCACGCTGCCGGACGCCATCCGCTGGCGGGGATCGCAGCTGCCTTTGCCGGTGTCTCCGGCGGTTTTGCCGCCAACTTCCTGCCCTCCGGCGGGGATGCGCTGCTGCAGGGTTTTACCCAGTCCGCCGCTCAGTTGCTCGATCCTGACTACATGGTCAACACCCTGTGCAACATCATCTTTACCGGTGCCTCTTCGTTGCTGATCATCTGCGTCGGCTGGTTCGTCACCGAAAAGGTGGTGGAGCCGCGCCTCAAGCATGTGGCGCTCAACGAGGATCTGGAGAGTGCCGACGAGATGGGGCGCTACAGCGCGCAAGAGAGCCGGGCCTTCAACTGGGCCGCGTTTGCCATGCTGGCGGCCATCGTGCTGCTGGCGCTGGCGCTCTCCCCGAGCGATTCACCGCTGCGTGCTGCCGATGGCTCCCTGACCACCTTCGCCGCACCGGTGATGAAGTCCATAGTGCCGCTCATTTTCCTGCTCTTTATCCTGCCCGGGATTGTCTACGGCTTTGTCGCAGGCAGCTTCAAGAGTGGCAAGGATGTGATCGATGCCATGTCGGCCACCATGAACAAGATGGGCTCCTACATGGTGATGGCCTTCTTCTGCGCGCTCTTTATCAAGGCGTTTGGTGACTCCAATCTGGGCACCCTGCTGGCCCTCTCCGGTGCCGAAGTGCTCCATGCGCTGGCGCTGCCCGGTGAGGTGACTATCGTCGGGATGATCCTGCTCACCGCCAGCGTCAATCTGGTGGTGGGGTCGGCTTCGGCCAAGTGGGCGCTGATCAGCCCGATCCTGGTACCCATGCTGATGGCGGTGGGGATCTCCCCCGAGCTGACCCAGGCGGCCTATCGGGTAGGGGATTCCGCCTCCAACATCATCACCCCGCTGATGGTCTTCTTCCCGCTGGTGGTGGTCTATTGCCAGCAGTATGTGAAGAGCACCGGGATCGGTACTCTGGTCTCCATGATGCTGCCCTACTCGCTGGCCTTCCTGGTGAGCTGGACGATTTTCCTGCTGCTCTACTGGGCGCTCGGCTTCCCGCTCGGGTTGCAAGCCCCTTACGTCTATCCTGTCCCTTAAGCTGGGTGTGCGAGGGAGCCTTGGGCTCCCTCGTTTTTTTCGCTATGGTGTTACCTCATTTTGGAGGTGCCATGAATCAGACCATCGATCTTATCCTTTCCCATCGCTCCATTCGTCAGTTCACTGCCGAGCCGATCGCCCCGCAGCAGCTGGATGCCATTCTCGCCGCCGCCCAGTCGGCATCGACCTCAAGTTTTCTGCAGGTGACCAGCATCATTCGGGTGACCGGGCCTGAAGCGCGCAAGCAGCTGGCACAACTGGCGGGCAATCAACCCTATGTTGAACAAGCGGCAGAGTTTCTGGTGTTTTGCGCCGATTACCACCGCCACAGCCAGATAGTGCCAGATGCCCAGACCGGCTATGCGGAGCAGCTGCTGATCGGTGCCATCGACGGCGCCCTGATGGCTCAAAACGCCTTGCTGGCGGCGCAGTCGCTGGGGCTGGGCGGGGTCTATATCGGCGGCATTCGCAACCATCCGGCCGAGGTGAGCGAACTGCTCGGCTTGCCCCATCAGGTGATCCCGCTGTTTGGCCTCTGCCTTGGTCATCCTGCCCAGCAGCCGGAACAGAAACCCCGTCTGCCTAGGGGATTGGTGGTGCATCAGGAGCGCTACCAGCACGAGTTGGATCGCGACCTGCTGGCCCGGTACGATCAGCAAATCGCGGACTACTATCAGGCTCGCAGCAGCAACAACAAACAGCAGACCTGGAGCGGCCAGATCCGCGCCATTCTGGGCAAGGAGTCCCGTCCTTTTATGCTGGGATTCCTGCAATCGCGGGGCTTTAACCTCAAGTAATGGCGCTGATGGGCGATACTATGGGGAGGTGACCGTCATGGTCATCATCCCCTGATCCTGCAATCTCTCCCTGAGACCGGGGGCACAGCTTGGTGACAAATCGTGGGCAAGGGGGGATCTGCAGGCTACCTTAAGTGGGTAAGCTGTTGTAGGATCACGCAATTGGATAGGAACAGGGGTTTGGACATCCTATGATTTTAACTTTGGTATTGCTGTCTATTGGCGCACTCCTGTTTTTGGTTATCGCCTATAACGTGGTGCAGCAATATAAGCAGAAGGCAGAGGCGGACAAGCGTCACGCCGTTGCCAGACACAAGACGGTGGCTGACGAGACCGAAGAGGTGTTGCTGAACGTCAATCTGGTGCCTTTCTCCAAGAACATGGTGTTGCTGTTGCAGCACCGGATCCTCGATGCCTATCGCGCCATCGCCCAGGTGATGCCCAACAATCAGATCAAGCAACGCATCGTTGATGTACAGACCCAGATCAAGAATGTGCAGGAGAACTACAGCGTGCAGGATGAGGGGCAGTTCAAGACCCCGGAGTCCGATCGTCAGGCGATCCAGATGCTGCAGCTGGTCAAGAAGATGCGGGCCGTGCTGCGAGTCGAGCACAACAAGGGCAAGATTGACCCTCAGGGATTTGCCCAGGAAGAGCGCCGCCTCGAGCTGATGCAGCTCAAGATCAACATCTCCAATCTGGTCAAGCGGGCGATGGATGCCCGCATTCAGGGCCAATATGGTACTTGCCGCCAGCTCTATACCAAGGGTCTGTCGGCCATGGCGAGCGTGGGCGACAAGGATCCCTATCTGCTGGCCCGTGAAGAAGATATGCGTCAGGGGCTCAAGGAGCTTGAAGAGCTGCAGCAGCAAAATAGCGCGCAGGATCTGCAAAACATCAAGGACAAGGAAGCCGACGAGCTCGATGTCCTGTTTCAACCCAAGAAGAAATGGTAAGCATGTCCCACCCACTCGATTCCACACTGGGGCCAATGGCCCCATTTGTTTCTCAGCTGTTGGCAGAACTGGCCGCCACTGGCGTCACAATTTCCCGGCCAACGGTCGATCACCTCTGTTATCGGGCGGCTACCCTGCAGGAGTACCGCGCGCTATGTGCTGTGCTGGCTGAGGCGGGCTCCTTGCTGGTGGAGGGTATGATTGGCGGGCGCCCTATTGCGACTTATCAGTTGCATCAGCCGCTGTTGGCTGGTGAGGTACAGGTACCCTGTATCGAGCTGGCTGCACCGAAACCGGGTCGCGTCCATCAGGCGGGGCTGGAACATATCGAGCTGGTGGTCGCTTCACTGCAAGATCTGGTAGCGTGCTATCCCGAGCTGCCATTCAAAACGGGCAACATGCAGGATATCCGCAACCCCGATATTGGCCTGATGTTGCCTTCCGGACAGATCAAGTTTCATCTGCGCTCGCTGGCTGAGGTGATCGCCGAAGAGGTGGTGACCGGTGCTGTGGTCGCGGTGCCTGCGGATTATTTCGATCAGGAGTGATCCTGCGCTCAATGTGCGGGCCTGACAGGCTCTTGAATAACGCAGCAAAAGGGGTCACCGGTGTGACCCCTTTTGTTATCTGGCGGTGCTGGGTTGCGAGAGCGCCATCTGCTCGTTGGTGACCCTGTTTGCGCTGAGCCTGTTACCGGTGTCGGTGGGGGGGCTGGGCGGGCAGTGACGATTGGCTTCGCTGCTTGAGACGGCCGAGCCAGAGGCTCAAGCCTGCCGTCAGGATAAGGACCAGTTCAATACCCATGACCAGACCGCCCAGCTCGCCTTGCTCCCAGAAGGGGTGCAGGTAAAGCCCACCCAGACTGGCTCCCAGATAGTAGGCCACCAGATAGAGGGAGGAGGCGAGGGCCCGGTTGTGTTCGACATGATGACCCACCCAGGCACTGGCGCAGGCGTGTGCCAGGAAAAAACCGAAGCTGGAGACCAGCAAGCCGCTCAGGATCCCGAGCAGACTGCCCTGCAGCAGCCACAGATTGCCGATAGCCATCAGCGCAATCCCGACCAGCAGCATGCGTTGTGCCCCCCAGCGATTGGCAAATCGGCCGCTCAGAGAGGAGGCCACCGTCCCCGAGAGATAGGTGAGAAACAGCATGCCGAGCCACTGGGTGGGCAGGGAGAATGGGGGCTTGGCCAGCAGGAAGGTGAGATAACTGAACTGGTTCAGAAACACCATAAAGTTGAGCCCGCCGATAAGGTAAGCCCCTACCAGCAAGGGATTGGTCAGGTGTTGTTGCAAGGCGCGGGCAAATTGGCCGCGAACGGGGGCGCTCGCCACAAAGCGGGTCTGATGGGGCAGCAGCCAGAAGACCAGCGGCAGCAGTGACAGGCTGATCACACCAATCCCCAGAAAGGTATGCTGCCAGTCGCCAAACCAGCCCGCCAACAGGCCGCCGACCACCCGACCGGCAATGCCACCGAGGGAGTTGGCGGCAATATAGACACCCACCGCAGAGAGGAGCGCCCGTTTGCTGAACTCTTCCCCCATATAGGCAATCGCGGTCGCGGGCAGTCCTGCCAGCAGCGCGCCCTGCAGGATGCGTAGTAGCAGCAGGGTGCCAAACTGCTCAACCAGCGGGATTAACAGTGAGAGCAGGATCGCCAGGGTGAGGGTACCCAGCATGACTTGCCGACGGCCATGGCGATCCGCCAGTCTGGCGCAGATCAGCAGGGAGGCGGCGAGGCCAGCAGTGCATCCTGCCAGGGTCCAGCTGGCCGAGAGGGAGTTGACCGAGAAGACCTCGGCGATCAGGGGTAACAGGGGATGGGTCTGGTAGAGATTCAGAAACACCAGAAAAGAGCCCAGGCTGAGGGCCAGGGTTGCACGTATCCACTCGCGACTTCCAACTTCAATCATTGCGTATTGTCCTGACTACTTTTGGTCAGGGTAGAGCCCTTGCGGTTATAAATATAATATATTTAAGTTATCTATCTCATAAGATGAATTGATACATGGATCTGAAACAGCTCACCTATCTGCTGGCGGTCAGGGATGCCGGCTCATTTACCAAGGCAGCCAACAGTCTGCATGTGGCACAACCGGCCATCAGCATGGCCATCGCCAAGCTGGAGCAGCAGCTCGAATTGCGCCTGTTTGATCGACAGGATCGGGCGGTACGGCTGACGCCGGAGGGAGAGGTGCTCTGTCGCCATGCCGAGCGCTTGTTGTTGCAGATGCATCAGGCCGAGGCCGAGATGGCCGAGCTCAAGGGGCTGGAGCGGGGGGAAGTGCGGATCGGGATCCCCTACATGATGGGCTCCTACTATTTCCCCCCTCGTCTGATGGCCTTCAAGCATCGCTATCCCGGCCTCAAGATCCGGGTCGAAGAGGCCGGCACCCGTGAGCTGCTCAGCCGGATGGTGGATGGCTCCCTCGATCTGGCCATTCTCATCACCAGTGATCTCCCCCCCGCCATTGAGGGGGCACATCTGCTGAGCGAAGAGATGTTGATGGTGGTGGGGGACGATCACCCCTTGCGTGGCACATCGGCCGTCACCCTCTCGCAGTTTTTCGCTCAGGAGCTGGCGCTGTTTCGCCGTGGCTTTTATCACCGGGAGCATATGGAGGCGCTGGCCCAGAGCCTGGGCGTTGAACCCGATATCGCCTTCGAGAGCAATCTTATCCCTCTGCTCAAGGCGGTGGTGCGGCAAGGCTTTGCGGTGACAACCTTCTTGCGGATGGTGCTGGAAGAGGAGCCGGATCTGAGTGGCGTGCCCTTCGACCCGCCCATCTATCTCGATCTCTGCGTGGCGTGGCGGCGTGGCGATCCGCTCTCCATGGCCAACCGTGCCTTGCGCGATTTTCTACTTAAGGATCGCCCAGCCTGATGGTGGCGGGCCATTGCTGAAAGTTTGTTACTATTAACGGTGGGTTCGCTTGAGGGCTACACCATGAAATTGCAGCAATTGCGCTATATCGTCGAGGTGGCCAACCACAGGCTGAATCTGTCGGCCACCGCCGAGAGCCTCTTTACCTCCCAGCCCGGGATCAGCAAACAGGTGCGGATGCTGGAGGATGAGCTGGGGATCCAGATCTTCGAGCGCAGCGGCAAACACTTGACCCAAATCACCCCCATAGGTCGTGATGTGATCAAAGTGGCCGCGGAGGTGCTGGACAAGGTCGCCACCATCAAGGTCATGGCCAGGCAGCATGTGCATCCGGAGCAGGGAACCCTCACCATTGCCTCCACTCATCTGCAAGCCCGTTATATTCTGCCCGCCATCCTCAAGGGTTTCATGGCCCGCTTTCCCAAAGTTGCCGTAACTGTGATGCAAGGGAGTGCTGCGCAGTGCCGCGCAGCCGTGCATGATGGCGCGGCCGATCTGCTGCTGGCGGATGAACCGGAGGAGGGGAGCGATCTGCTCATGCTCCCCTCTTTTCAGTGGCAACGGGGCTTGGTGCTACCCAAGGATCATCCGTTGGCCAAAGCAACATCGCTGACCTCGGCCGAGCTGGTGGAGTTTGCATTGGTGACCGATGGAAGGGCGCTCTCTGCCGCTCATGGCACTGATTGCGCTCATGCCGAGAGCCGGATCGCCTGCTGTGCGAGCGACAGCGATGTGCTCAAGACCTATGTCAGACAAGGGATGGGCATCGGGGTGATGGCAACTTTTGCCTGGGAGCCCCAGCGCGATGGCGATCTGGTGCTCAAAATGGCGCCCTGGCTACCAGGCGGTGTGGCCGCTATCGGGTTGCGCAGAGGGGCATTTTTATGCGGCTATCTCTACGATCTGATTGAACGTCTCGCGCCGCAATTGACCCGCGAGCGGGTCGAACAATACTGTGCTGCCCGCACTGGCGATGAGCTTGAAGCTCTGCTGGCCAATTTGACCGTGCCACTTAGATAGCTTGGGTTGATGTGTGGTCATCCCAAGAAAAACGCCTCCCAATGGGAGGCGTTTGACTATCTGACATTCGTCAATGCTGGCTCACTTCTTCAGCATATGATCCAGCTTGTTGGCCTTGGTCGACAGATAGAACTCGTTGTGGGGATTGCGTCCTTCCTGCAACGGAACCCGTTCGGCCACCGGAATACCGAAGGATTCCATCGCTTTCATCTTGCGCGGGTTGTTGGTCATCAGTTTGAGAGACTTGACTTCAAGCTGCTTGAGCATGTCGGCGCAGATGGTGTAATCGCGCATGTCGGCGGCGAAACCAAGGGCCACGTTGGCCTCCACGGTATCGGCCCCCTGATCCTGCAGGTGATAGGCGCGGATCTTGTTGAGCAAGCCGATGCCACGGCCCTCTTGACGCACATACAGCAACACGCCACGACCGGCTTTGGCGATATTTTCCATGGCCGCCTGCAACTGGAAACCGCAGTCACAACGCAGGCTGAACAGGGCGTCGCCAGTCAGGCACTCTGAGTGGATCCGGCCCAGCACGGGCTCGTCACCGGTAATGTCGCCCATCACCAGTGCGGCGTGGTCTTTGCCTGTGCCGGTTTCCTGAAAACCTACCAGCGTGAAGGTGCCCCAAGGGGTTGGCAATTTGGATTTGGCCACGAGGGTAACGCTGCTCATAGGTTGCTCCTTACTACTAACGGCTCAAAAAAGGGGGCCAGTTTAGCGCGCCTTGTCAGGAACGACCATAAGAACAAGTCCCTGCATTGCTTAATGAAATCTCCAAATGAGATACAAGCACAGCTGTCCGGCGGGGTTTTGGCCCTTTGTGCGGATTGATGACTGCCAGGCTCACCACATTCGGGTATAATCGGCGCCCATTAACCCACCCCTTCGGGATGGGAGCAACACAGTGCAGGAGAGAAGTTATGCCTCAGATGGCCCCCGTAATGACAATTGATGGCCCCAGTGGTGCAGGTAAAGGCACCTTGTGTCAGCTGCTTGCTGAGAAGCTGGGTTGGCACTTGCTGGACTCGGGCGCCATCTATCGGGTGTTGTCCCTGGCCGCCCTGCATCACGATGTAGAGCTGGACAATGAAGCCTCACTGGTGCCTCTGGCTGCCAATCTGGATGTGCAATTTCAGGTAGAAGGCGATTTGGTCAAGGTGATCCTGGAAGGGGAAGATGTCTCCCGCACCATCCGCACCGAAGAAGTGGGTAATGCTGCCAGTAAAATCGCTGCCTTCCCCCGGGTGCGCGAAGCCTTGCTGCGCCGTCAGCGTGCATTTCGTCAGGCCCCGGGTCTGATTGCCGATGGTCGTGACATGGGGACCGTGGTTTTCCCTGAGGCCGAGGTGAAGATTTTCCTCGACGCCAGTGCCGAAGAGCGGGCCCAGCGTCGCTATAAGCAGTTGCAAGATAAGGGCTTTGATGTTAACTTTGAGCGTCTTTTAACCGAGATTCGGGAACGTGACGATCGCGACAGAAATCGCGCTACTGCACCCCTGAAACCGGCAGAAGATGCTCTGGTGGTAGACTCTACCGCCATGACCATAGATGAAGTGCTGGCAACAGTACTCGCCTATGCAGAGCAACAACTTGGTGATGCCAGCGCAAGCTGACATCCGGTCGTCTGCACCAAGGATGGCGCAGATTATTTAAAACAGCCCCGCTTGTGCCGGATTGCAAGTGGATGTTTCATTTGTGACATAAACAATGATCGAATCTTTTGCTCAACTCTTTGAAGAGTCCCTGAACGCCGTTGAAACCCGTCAAGGTTCCATCGTCAAGGGTACTGTCGTTGCTATCGAGAACGGTTTCGTACTGGTTGACGCCGGTCTGAAATCCGAGTCCGCTATCCCGGCTGAAGAATTCAAGAACGCCATGGGCGAGCTGGAAATCAACGTCGGCGACACCGTTGACGTGGCTCTGGACTCTATCGAAGATGGTTTCGGCGAAACCAAGCTGTCCCGCGAAAAAGCCAAGCGCCACGAAGCCTGGCTGCAGCTTGAGAAGGCTTACGAAGAGCAAGCTACCGTTATCGGTATCATCAACGGCAAGGTCAAGGGTGGTTTCACCGTTGAACTGAATGGCATCCGTGCCTTCCTGCCGGGTTCTCTGGTTGACGTGCGTCCGATCCGTGACACCGCTCACCTGGAAAACAAAGAACTCGAGTTCAAAGTCATCAAGCTGGACCAGAAGCGCAACAACGTTGTTGTTTCCCGTCGTGCCGTGATCGAGACCGAGAACACCTCCGAGCGCGAAAGCCTGCTGGCTAACCTGCAAGAAGGTCAAGAAGTTAAGGGTATCGTCAAGAACCTGACCGACTACGGTGCATTCGTAGATCTGGGCGGTGTTGACGGCCTGCTGCACATCACCGACATGGCGTGGAAGCGCGTTAAGCATCCTTCCGAAATCGTCAACGTTGGCGACGAGATCGCTGTCAAGGTTCTGAAGTTCGACCGCGAGCGTACCCGTGTATCCCTGGGTCTGAAGCAGCTGGGCGAAGATCCCTGGGTTGCTATCGCCAAGCGTTACCCGGAGACCACCCGTCTGTCTGGCCGCGTGACCAACCTGACCGACTACGGCTGCTTCGTTGAAATCGAAGAAGGCGTTGAAGGCCTGGTACACGTATCCGAGATGGATTGGACCAACAAGAACATCCACCCGTCCAAAGTTGTTAACGTTGGCGACGTGGTTGACGTGATGGTTCTGGACATCGACGAAGAGCGTCGTCGTATCTCCCTGGGTCTGAAGCAGTGCAAATCCAACCCGTGGCAGCTGTTTGCCGAAACTCACGCCAAAGGCGACCGTGTTTCCGGCAAGATCAAGTCCATCACTGACTTCGGTATCTTCATCGGTCTGGATGGCGGCATCGACGGCCTGGTTCACCTGTCTGACATCTCCTGGAACAACCAGGGCGAAGAAGCCGTGCGTGAATTCAAGAAAGGCGACGAGATCGAAGCCGTTGTTCTGCAAGTGGATCCGGAGCGTGAGCGCATCTCCCTGGGTGTCAAGCAGATCGAAGAAGACCCGTTCAACAAGTACCTGGCTGACAACAAGAAAGGTGCTATCGTGAAGGGTAAGGTTACTGAGGTTGATGCCAAAGGTGCCGTTATCGAACTGGCTGATGGCGTAGAAGGCTACCTGCGTGCCTCCGACGCTGCTCGTGACCGCGTAGAAGACGCCACTCTGGTGCTGTCTGTTGGTGACGAAGTTGAAGCTAAATTCATGGGCGTTGATCGTAAGAACCGCACCGTAAGCCTGTCTGTCCGTGCTAAGGACGAGGCTGATGAGCGTGTTGCTATCGATAACCTGAACCAACAAGAAGAAGTTGTGTTCAGCAATGCTATGATGGAAGCGTTCAAAGCCGCCAAGGGTGAGTAATCCTTGATGCAAGAAAAGGGCGGCATTGCGCCGCCCTTTTTTATCCTGGCAAAATGAATATTGCATGTGATCGGGGAAGGAGATTTAACGTTATGACCAAATCAGATCTCATCGAACAACTGGCAGCCAGCCGCATGCATATGCCGGCCAAGGATGTCGAAGCCGCCATCAAGGAGATCCTTGAGCAGATGGCGTCGACCTTGCAAAACGGCGACCGGATTGAAATCCGCGGATTTGGCAGTTTTTCACTGCACTATCGTGCGCCCCGTGTGGGCCGCAACCCCAAGACTGGGGACAAGGTTGAACTGACCGGGAAATATGTCCCGCACTTCAAACCAGGTAAAGAGTTGCGCGAGCGCGTCAACATCATTGAATAATGCAGAAATGGGCATACCTCGGGTATGCCTTTTTTCTTTTTGGCACCGATTCCTGTGCCAATCGTCTTGTTTCTTAAACTCTTTTCCCATTCACTCTAGAGTCTGCCTGCGATTTTAAGGATAATCAGCCTCTCATTAGATACTGACAGGGAGCTCTTATGAAGCGTATTTTGGCCCTCATTCCGCTGGTGCTGGTGTTTGTTCTGACCCTGGCGCTGGGCTCACAAAATGGCCAGCTGGTTCAGTTCAATTACCTGATCGCTCAGGGTGAGTTTTCGCTTGCCATGCTGTTGGGCTTCTTCTTCGCTGGCGGTTTTTTGCTGGGCTGGCTGGTATTCGGCCTGCTGTTCCTGCGTCTGAAAATGCAAAACCGCACCCTCAACCGCACTATGCGTCGTCAATCCCGCGAGTTGGAGCTGGCCCGGTCACCGGGTAAGGAATAATGTTCCTCAATGCTTGAACTGCTTTTCCTGCTGTTGCCCATCGCCGCCGGTTATGGTTGGTACATGGGCCGCAGGAGTGTTCGCCAGGACACCCAAAAACAGAGTAACCAGTTTTCCCGCCAGTATGTGGCGGGCCTCAACTATTTGCTGTCCGATGAATCCGACAAGGCGGTGGATCTCTTTATCCAACTGCTTGAGGTGGACAGTGAAACCATCGAAACACACCTCTCCCTCGGCAACCTGTTTCGCCAGCGTGGGGAGGTCGATCGTGCCATCAAGATCCACCAGAACCTGGTAACCCGCCAACTGACCCGGGAGCAGCGACAGCTTGCCCTGCAGGAGCTTGCGCGCGACTTTTTGGCTGCTGGTCTGCTGGACCGAGCGGAAGCGCTCTGGAATGAGCTGTGTGATGACAGCGACTATGAAGAGACGGCGCTGGCACAGCTGTTGATCATCCATCAGCAGTTGCGGGACTGGGATAAGGCCATCGATGTGGCGGTTCGTCTGCAAAAATTCCAGGGCAAGAAGCTGGCCGACTCCATCTCCCATTTCTATTGCGAGCAAGCCGAGATCGCGCTGCGTGAGGGCAATAAAGGGGAGGGGCTGGCCAAGCTCAAACGGGCGCTCAGTATCAATCCGGCATGTGCCCGGGCCAGTTTGCGCCTCGCTGAGCTCGCCATGACAGATGGAGAGTATGAGCAGGCCAGCAAGGAGCTGCTGCGGGTGTTCGAGCAGGATATCGACTTTGCCTCCGAGGCGATGCCCAAATTGCTCGAGTGCTATCAGCAGTTGGGGCGCACGCCTGCGTTGATCCCGCTGCTTGAGAAGGCAGTGGAAGATCACGCCGGTGTCAGCGTGACCCTGGCCCTTGCCAAGCTGGTTGAAGAGCGTGATGGCCTGAGTCAGGCCCGTTCGCTGGTGCTGCGTCAGCTGCGTCGTCATCCCTCGATGAAAGGTTTTTACCAGTTGGTGGGTTTTCAACTGGCCAGTGCGGAGGAGGGGCCTGCCAAGGAGAGCCTCGAGCTTCTGCAACAGCTGGTCGGCGAGCAGATAAAAATCAAGTCAACCCACAAGTGTCGGCAGTGCGGCTTTGCCACTCACTCGTTGTTCTGGCAGTGCCCGTCTTGTCGCCAGTGGGGTTCCATCAAGCCGATCCGCGGTCTGGACGGTGAATAACAAGCAATAGGATGTGAGATGCAAGATCCCAAAGTACTGGTAGCGCTGGATTATCAGCACGAGGCAGATGCCTTAGCGTTCGTTGAACGTATCTCTCCGGCCCAGTGCCGTCTCAAGGTAGGCAAGGAGATGTTTACCCTGTTTGGCCCGCAGTTTGTACGCCAGCTGGTGGCCAAGGGATTCGATGTCTTTCTGGATCTGAAATTTCACGATATTCCCAATACTGTTGCCAAAGCCGTGGCAGCCAGTGCCGAGCTCGGTGTCTGGATGGTCAACGTGCATGCCAGTGGTGGTGAGCGGATGATGCGTGCCGCCAAAGAGGCGCTGCTGCCTTATGGCGACAAGGCGCCATTGTTGATCGGAGTGACCGTGCTGACCAGCATGGAGCAGTCCGACATGATCCCTCTTGGTCTGGATGTGAGCCCTGCCGAGCAGGTGATCCGGCTGGCTACCTTGACCAAGGCATCCGGCTTGGATGGGGTGGTCTGCTCTGCCAACGAGGCCCATGAGCTTAAAGCCTTGCTGGGCGAAGATTTCAAGCTGGTGACCCCGGGTATTCGCCCGACCGGTTCAGCGGCCGGGGATCAGCGTCGGGTGATGACACCGAAAGCGGCGGTCGAGGCGGGGTCCGATTATCTGGTTATCGGTCGCCCCATTACGCAGGCTGCCGATCCGGCCACCATGCTGGCCAGCATCAATGCCGAGCTGGCTGGTGCGTAACAGGCTCACTCAGTGATACGCGGTGCAGGCCGAGTAACAGGCCTGCACCGGCCCCGATAAGATGAGAGCCGATGTGTACCCTGGCATTGATCAGGGTGGAGATCGGACTCTCTCCTGCGTTGTAGAAGTCCATCACCAGCTTGAGCCCCATCCCCGCTAGCAGCAGCCAGCCCGATGTGCGGCGTCCGTGACGAATATCCTGCATTGCCCCCCAGACAAACAGGCCATGCAGCGAGCCGGATAGCCCCATGTACCATTGGGTCTGCGGGCACCACCACCAGATCCCCAAGCCCACTGCCAGCCAGAGCAGCAACATCAGCAGCGGCAGGCGAGCCCCACCCAGATAGTCGCGAAACAGGCTATAGAGGATGGCGAGGCCGCCCAGATTGAGCAGCAGGTGCCACAGATTGGTATGAGCCAGATTGCCTGTTATGATCCGCCACCCTTCGCCCCCGGCGATCAAGGGCCGATCGAAGGAGAGCTGAAGATTGGGAACGGTAAAGAAGAGTAGCAAGCTGGTGAGAGAGAGCGTGATAACCCAGAGCAATCCAGATTTGTCTGACAACATGAAACAGTCCAACGACAAGAACAGTCGATACTGTACACGTTGCACCCGAGCCCTCAAAGCCTGCCTGTGCGATTATATTGTGCCGGTTGACAATCACACGCCCCTCTACATCTTGCAGCACCCCAACGAGGTGGCACATCCCAAGGGGACTGCGGCGCTGCTGGCGGCCTCTTTGCAACAGTGCGAGATCCATGTGGGGGAGGACTTTTCCCGCGATGAGTGGCTCAATGTGCTGCTGGCTGACCAATCCCGTCGTTATTATTTGCTCTGGCCGGATGAGGATGCCATTTCGCTGACCGATCTTCGCCAGCAGTGGGAGAGTGAATCCTCTGGCTGCGCATCCGTCGCCTTTATCTTGCTTGACGGCACCTGGCGCAAAGCCTATCGCATGTTGCAGAGCAACCCGGCACTGGCCCGCTTGCCCCGCATCGGCATTGGTGCCATTGCCGGTCAATATGCCATTCGCAAGAAACCCTTTCCCGATGCCCTCTCTACCATAGAGGCGGGCTATCACCTCTTGTCCCGGTGGGAGGGGAGGCCGGAGCACTATGCGCCCTTGCTGACCCTGTTTAACCGGTTGAATACCCAGTGGCAGGACTTTGCCGAAGGCCGCCGCGCGTGACATTTGAAGGAGTTATCAAGATGAAAAAAGCAGTCGTGGTTTTCAGTGGCGGTCAGGACAGCACCACCTGTCTGGTACAGGCATTGGCTCAGTATGATGAAGTGCACGCCATCACCTTTGACTATGGCCAGCGCCATCGGGAAGAGATCGACACCGCGCGTCGTCTGGGCAGTGCTCTGGGGATCGCCGCCCACAAGGTGATGGATGTGACGCTGCTCAATGAGCTGGCGGTCTCTGCTCTGACCCGTGACGACATCCCTGTCAGCTGCGAGCTGCAGGATAATGGCCTGCCCAACACCTTCGTGCCGGGTCGTAATATCCTGTTCCTGACCCTGGCTTCCATCTATGCCTATCAGGTGGGCGCCGAAGCGGTGATCACCGGTGTCTGCGAGACCGACTTCTCCGGCTATCCCGATTGCCGTGACGAGTTCGTCAAGGCCCTCAATCAGGCGGTGTCGCTGGGGTTGGATCGCGGCATCCGTTTTGAAACTCCCTTGATGTGGCTCGACAAGGCCGAGACTTGGGCTCTGGCGGATCACTATGGTCACCTCGACACGGTGCGCCAGCAGACCCTGACCTGCTACAACGGCATTGCCGGTGACGGTTGCGGCACGTGTCCTGCGTGTGAACTGCGCCGTCGCGGCCTGAACAACTATCTGGCCGACAAGGCGGGCATCATGGCCAGACTGTTTGAGAAAACCGGGCTGGGCGAGAAAAGCGCAGAGTGAGCCTGCGTCTTGCCGTGGCTTGGGGTATAATCCGCGCCTTTTGCAACAAGCCGTGATCGAGATGCACTACCCAATCAACGAGATTTTCCAGACCATCCAGGGGGAGGGCATCTTTACCGGCCTGCCCGCCATCTTTGTTCGCCTGCAGGGTTGCCCGGTGGGCTGCCCCTGGTGCGATACCCGTCATACCTGGGTTGTTGATCCGGTTCGTGAAGTGGGTAAGGCGGCGGTGCTGGATCGTTCCAACGAATCCGATTGCTGGAGCCAACTCAGCACCGCGCAGATTATCAAGAGCTTTGGCGATCTGGGTTATCAGGCGCGCCATGTGGTGATCACCGGTGGGGAACCCTGCCTCTACGATCTGCACGAACTCTCGTCAGCCCTGCTGGCGGCGGGTTATCAGGTGCAGATTGAAACCAGTGGCACCAGCGAGATCAAGACCCATGAGCAGACCTGGGTGACCGTCTCCCCCAAAATTGGCATGAAAGGGGGGCTGCCTGTGCTGGTCTCGGCGCTGGAGCGGGCCAACGAGATCAAGCATCCGGTGGCCACCGAGCACCATATTGAAGAGCTGGATACGCTGCTCGCTACTGCTACCCTGCGCCCTGATGTGGTCATTGCCTTGCAGCCGATCAGCCAGAAGCCAAGGGCCACCCAATTGGCGATGGATACCTGTATCGCGCGTAACTGGCGACTCTCAATCCAGACTCATAAATATCTGGATATCGATTAATATGGATTGGCTATCCGACGAACAGGTACTGCTGACCCTGACCAACAAGATGCCTTACGGTAAATATCAGGGGCGGCGTATCATCGATATTCCAGAGCCCTATCTGGTGTGGATGGCGCGCAGCGGTTTTCCGGCGGGTAAATTGGGCCAGACGCTGGCGTTGGCTTATGAAATCAAACTCAATGGACTCGAATCCATGATTATTCCCATTATTAACAGGATGTCGGTATGAGAATATATACGAGGCAGGGTGACAAGGGCATGACCCGGCTGGCCGATGGTATCCAGTTGCCAAAGGATCATTTGCGGGTCGAGACCTACGGTTATATCGATGAGCTCAACTCCCATATTGGCTTGCTGATTTGTGATGTGCCGTCGCAAGAGCTCTGCTTATTGGCTGATTTACAGCTGTTGCAACAGGAGTTGTTTGATCTGGGGGGGGAGTTGGCATTCTCCAGTGACGCCCAGAATGAATCGATTTGGCAGGTTAATGCCGCTTGGACAACTCGCCTTGAACAGCAGATAGATCGTTATAGTGAGCCATTGCCACCGCTGCGCCAATTTATATTGCCCGGTGGTTCCCGTGCCGCGGCGCAAGCACATGTGGTGCGTACTCTGGTGCGTCATTGCGAGCGCTTGCTGCTGACATTGAGCCGGGAAGAGCGGGTCAATCCCGAGGTGCTGCCCTATCTGAACCGGATGAGTGACTGGTTCTTTACCGTTGCCCGCTATCTCATCTGCGTGGCAGGGGATCGTGAAGTGCTGTGGGTCAAGGCAGCAGATCGCCCGCAATCGGCTATCTGATATGTCACATTTAAGCGGCAATAAAAAACCTCGCCTTGGCGAGGTTTTTTATTAGCAACGAGATTGAGATCAGATAGCAAAGTCTTCCAGTGATTTGCCTGCTGCCACTGCGCTGGCAATAGCCGAAGGCATACGGCCCTGGCCGGTCCAGGTTTTCTCTACGCCATTATCCTGATAGCGATATTTGGCAGGACGTGGCGCCCGCTTGGCTTTTTCTGATTTGCCGGGGTTGGTAGCAACAGCGCTTACCAATTCTGCCGGGTCAATACCGGCGGCTTTCAGCATTTCGCTATATTCGTTAATTTTCCGCAGATGCTCTTCCCGGGCCTGACGCTCGGCAGCTTCATCCTGCTGACGCTCAGCAACGATCGCAGAGAGTTTTTCCAGTGCCTCTTCCAGTTGTTCCAGAGAAAGTTCGCGGCAGGTCGCACGCAGACTGCGGATATTAAGCAGTACCTTTAAAAATTCATTCATAGGAGTTACCACGTCGAGTCAGAGAAAAATATTATGTTCCAGCTGATTCTTGCTTGGTGATTTAAATAAGTCAAGCCGGGTTAAATATTATATCCGTGGGGAACATCAATACAGATATTTAATATGGCCAGCAATAGGCTTGGTGATTGGATGCCAATGAAACCGCAGTAGGTGAAAATAGCGTCAAAACAGGCGTTGTCGCATCATTTGACTACCATTTTTCAACCTTGATATGTTTATCGTGACTATTTAATCAAAAAACTTGCTATAAGCTGCCATCTCGATAAAATGTGCGGCGAATACCTTTAAGTAGAGGCGCGCTGCCTATGAGTATTTGTGCGGAGGGTGATGCCTGTGATGCACAAGGAAAGGAGTCAGCGCCGAAGTGGCCAGGCCATCATACCGGGCTGCTGGTTCTGCATCTAATAGGTGCAGGACTGCCATAGTCATCCACTATGGAGCGCTACCTGAAGGGGCTGAGGAGTATGACCTCCCCATAGGTTTTGTTTCTTTAGATCCTCTCGGTAGATCTCCACCTGTAATCTTTAGGTGCAAAGAGATCATGGACATTAGTCATTTCGCCGACTCCGGTTGGTCCGTTCTTCCCCCCCTGTTGGCTGTCGCGCTGGCGATCATGACCCGCCGCGTGCTGCTGTCCCTTGGTGTGGGCATCGTCACCGGCAGTTTGCTGCTCAATCAGTTTTCACCCCTCGAATCCCTGCATTACATGTTGAATACCGTGCTCAAGATCTTCTGGGTCGATGGCGCGCTCAATCGTGACAATGTCAACATGATCCTGTTTATGCTGCTGCTGGGCGGCCTCATCAGCCTGATGAGCGTCTCCGGGGCGACCCGTGCCTTTGCCGAGTGGGCCGAGCGTCGTGCCAAGACCCGCAAGGGCGCCAAAGCCCTGACTGGGATGATGGTGTTTGCCTTCTTTATCGATGACTTCTTCCACAGCCTGTCGGTGGGGGCCATCTGCCGTCCGGTGACCGACCGCTTCCAGATCTCCCGTGCCAAACTGGCCTATCTGCTGGACTCCACCGCGGCGCCGGTCTGCGTGCTGATGCCCATCTCCTCCTGGGGGGCTTATATCATCGCCCTGGTTGGCGGCATCATGGCGGCCCACGGTCTGACCGAGCAGAGCCCCATCGCGGCATTTGTCGAGATGATCCCGATGAACCTCTACGCCGTCTTCACCCTGATCATGGTGCTGGTGGTGATCGCCTGTCAGCTGGATATCGGCCCGATGCGTCAACACGAAGCGTGGGCGCTGGAAGGCAAGCTGTGGGATGAGTCCAAGGGCCGCCCCATCGGTATGGATATGGAGAGCCCGGAGGAGAGCAACGGCGGCATGATCGACATGGTACTGCCGATCCTGACCCTGACTGCGGCCACCATCTATTTCATGATCGATTCCGGTGCTGCGGTGCTGAGCGAGAAAGGGCTGCCCTTCAGCGTGCTCGGCTCGTTCGAAAATACCAACGTCGGCTCTTCGCTAGTCTACGGTGCCCTGTGCAGTCTGGTGGTCTCCATCGGTCTGGCGATGCGCCTGAAGCTGGGAGCCAAGAACTGGATCAAGGCCGCTCCGCAGGGCGTCATGGCCATGCTGCCAGCCATCAACATCCTGCTGTTTGCCTGGACCATAGGTGCCGTGGTGCGTGACGTGGAGACCGGCAAGTACCTGGCTTCGCTGGCTAACGGCAACCTGCCGATCGAAGTGCTGCCCGCAGTGGTCTTTATCCTCTCCTGTGCTATGGCGTTTGCCACCGGTACCAGCTGGGGAACCTTCGGCATCATGCTGCCACTAGCCGGCGACATGGCTGCCGCCAGCGACATCAGCCTGATGTTGCCGATGCTGGCCGCGGTACTGGCTGGCTCGGTGTTCGGGGATCATAGCTCGCCCATCTCCAGCACCAGCATCCTCTCTGCCACCGGTGCCGGTTGCCATCACATCGATCACGTGATGACCCAGCTGCCTTATGCACTGGCCATTGCCTTCGGTGCGGCCATCGGTTACCTGGCGATGGGCTTGATGCACTCCAGCCTGGCCGGTTTCAGTGTCAGCGCCCTCTGGTTCGTGCTCTTTACCAGCTATCACCTGAAAAAGGCCAAAGCGCGGCCAGAGCTGGCCACCGCGTAACATTTATAGAGCAAGGGGCCCGCGGGCCCCTTGGTTTTGTCAGGGGCTTTGGTTAGCATGCGCCCCATAAATTCAGTTTCGGAACAGTATCATGGCTTCACTGCACTACAAATTTGCCACCATGAATTCAGGCAAATCCACCCAGCTCATTCAGGCGCACTTCAACTATCTGGAGCGGGGCATGCATCCTCTGGCGATGACGCCAGCCATCGATGACCGTTTCGGGGTCGGGGTGATCAGTGCCCGGGTTGGCCTTGAACTGAAGGTGGACGTGTTCAGCGACAGCTGCGATCTGTTTGAAATGGTGAAAGCGCGCCATGCGAAGAAACATATCGATGTTTTCATCGTGGACGAGGCCCAGTTCCTGACCCGTGAGCAGGTCTACCAGCTGGCCCGCATCGTCGATGAGCAGGATATTCCGGTGATGGCCTATGGCCTCAAGACCGATTTTCGCGGCGAGCTGTTCCCGGGCTCCTACCATCTGCTCTGTCTGGCCGACAAGTTTGAAGAGCTGAAGAGCATCTGCTGGTGTGGCAACAAGGCTCACATGAACTCCCGGGTCAACGAAGCGGGGCAGGTGATGCGTGATGGCGAACAGGTGGAGATCGGCGGCAACGATCGCTATGTATCGCTCTGTCGCAAACACTATCTCGAAGGTCGGGCCTACAAGTAATTCGGCTGCGATATTTGAATCGTCGAGCAGGGCGCCAATCTGGCGCCCTTTTTATTTTCCCCAACTTCTATCGCTGTGGTTCAGTCGATCTCGATATCCACCGGCGCAATGATGGGGTCGGCCACCGGCAGGCGTTGAAACAGCTGGCGAAAATGGTGCTGTACCCGGCCGATATCCACCAGCGACATGCCGGAGGCAAAACCGAACCAGACATAGAGGCCGGTGAGATCGCGAAACATCGGCGGCAAATAGCGGGGGGCGGCGATCAGCCCCTCCAGATAGTGCTGATAGAGCACCGGAATGTCATCCAGTGTCACCTTGCCGACAAACAGCATCGGCAGGATCTCGGGCACCCCTTCCAGCACGGCGCTGCGGATAAAGTTGACCGTCTCCACATAGCCACGCACGTAGGAGAGATCCTTGGTAAAGCAGGAGCCGCCGCGCACCATGCCACCACGAAAGACCCGCTGGGTGATCTTGTAGGCGTCGTGCTCGCTGGTGCCCTGCTGCACGAAGTGCTGAAACACCTCGATAAAATCGGCGCCGTGCTCGGCCATGTCGATGGCCATCACCCGATCGGAGATACGCTTGGCCCGATCCGGAAAAGAGCTGAAGGTGAGGGTCTCTATCAGGACAGCCAGCCCCTCCTGACAGGCGGTGATCCGCGGTGAACCGGCGCTCAGCCAGGTGGCGTAAGGCTGCTGGCGACCGTTGAGGGTGGTGCCGACATGGACCCACCCCTCGTGTACTTCCAGCACCTGCAAGTCCAGCTCGGAGAAACGGGCGTGGGAGTTGAGCTTGATGTAGTCGCCACCGGCCGCGGCATCGGAGACAATCCCATCGCTCAGCTTCACCTGCACTGTGCCGTCACTGAAGTAGCTCGACAGCTTGCCCTGCAGTTTGGCGACCGCGGCCTCTCCTTCGAACTCCTTGGGGTAGGGGCGCACCAGATGGCGGGCGCCGGGTAGGGAGAAGATATCGCACAGGCGGGCGCCCAGCTCCTTGAGAGTCTTGCGATCCCCGCGCAGGTGATCGCTGGCAGAGCCATAAAGCAGCTGGCTGTAACGCTGAAAATCGGGTTGGCCCCGCTGGCGCAGCATCTCGATCACCACCATGTACTGATCGACCGTCTCTTGCAGGATCTGGCCAAGATCGTCCTGTGGCCCCAGTTTTCTGCGGATCCGGTCCCGCAGCTCCTTGAGCTCCAGATACTTGTTGCGCGGATCGAAGCCGAGGGGGAGGGCATCATAGAAGTGCCTGTCGATAGCGGGCAGCTCCCTGCCTCCGCTTGCCAGAAAGCGATCCTGCAGATGGCGTGGCCATTTGATGGCATCCAGAATGCGGATGGGTTTTTGCAGGGTGAGCAGCTCATCCGAGAGTGATTTCAGATGAAGGCGATACTTTTCTTGGATAGTCATGGGGCCCCCTGTGGGGCAAGCGTCATCGTGGATTTGGCTGAGTATATGCATAGCGCTTGCCAAAAAGAAGCGAGCCGCAGGGTTATCGGGTTGGCGTGCTTTTTGTTGATAGCAAATTGGTTTAGACTGCGCCCCTTGATCCCAATCTTGTCGTGGAAATGATGAATATCCCCAGCTCCGAAATGATAATGCGTTGGTTGCAACAGGCTCGTATCGAGCACTATGTCTGCGACCAGTGTCACGGTATCCACATTGTCTCTTTGCAGTCGGTCGATGGTATTCAGGAGAGCCGGATCTTCGTGGAAGAGGAAGGCCTGCTGTTCTCCTCCGAGCTGGAAGTGCGCCCCTCCGCAATGCTGCCGCTGGTTGCCGAACTGGGCCGACTCAATATGCAGTACCCCTCCCTCAAGGTGTTCCTCGATATCATCGATGACAACCTGCCGCGGCTGGTGGTCGGCCACACCGTCTTTACCAAGGCCGGACTCAGCGTCGAGCAGTTCCTGCTGTTCGTGCAAAGCACCATCGCCGCCACCCACGAACTGGTTGCCGAATGCGAACGTTCCGGCTTCCTCAACCTGCCGGAAATTCAGGTTGCACCGGAATCTGTGCATTAAGTGTTCGAACGGTTCGCCAGGTGAAAAAAGCCGTTGACGCGGGCGGGGCTTTCCCCTAAATTACGCCCCGTTCCAGCGCAACAGCGCAGCGAACACCGTGTTGGCTGAACACGTTAAACCACAGACCAAAATTTGGTGAGGTGTCCGAGTGGCTGAAGGAGCACGCCTGGAAAGTGTGTATACGGCAACGTATCGAGGGTTCGAATCCCTCCCTCACCGCCAAATTGAAAACCCCTGCTTTCGAGCGGGGGTTTTTCGTTATAGGTCAAAAACTTCCTGATTTCATAGCGATTTTGTGATCAACCCTTCCATCCCGGAACTTCCGAGGTGGTACAAAAAGGTGGTACAAAATGAGGTCTATGAGCAACCTAATCCAGAACCGTTATGGCAAGTGGTACGCCCGCCTTGTCATCCCCAAAGCACTCCGCCCTGTTATACAGAAGGGTGAACTCAAGCGATCCCTAAACACCACGATCGAGTCTGAAGCTCGCCGGGCTGCCCTGCCTGTTCTGGATGAGTTTTATCGTCTACTAGAGGCTGCCAAGATTGATCTGGTGGTGCAACCCCTCGACCTCTCCAACGCGGCGGACTGCTGGTATAACGTGATGATTGAGCGTCTTGACGAACCGGATGTACGTGCTCGTTTCATCCCCCTGCAAGATACAGGTTCTACCATCGAGCCAGCAGATATCTTGCAAACCTTACTGGCTGATGTGGAAAGAGGCCAACCGGGTCTCTCTGACAAGGACAAAGCCGCAAGGCTCGCCCGTTTCCTCACGTGGATGAAGCCTTACACTGACGAGGCACTTCGGGCATCAGGCCTCTGCCTATTTGTCGGTTCGGCCAACTATCAGGCTCTTGCTCGGCTTCTTGCGGGCAAATTCCTACAGCTGTCGGTGGCCGTCCAGCAGAATACCCGTACTAACGCCATGCAGAGACGCATCGGCCAGCCAGAGATCCCCCTTGTGCCGACTGGCAACATCACCGTCCCCACAATCAGCCCACGGGGGACTCGTCTATCTGCCCTGTTTGAGCGTTACAAGGCCACCATCAAACGGCGGGAACCAAAGAAAGCTGATACCCGTATCCTTGAGTATCAGGTGGCTGTTGAGCGATTTATCGAGCTGATGGGCGATAAGGGCATCGAAGATATAACAAAGCGTGACGTTGCCGAATTCCGCAACTTGATGGAACAACTCCCCGCTCGCCCTAAGCGTCATGTGTCAGCCATGCCGTTACGCCAACAGATCGCCTGTGCAGAAGAGCACAATTTGCCTCGTCTGACTGCTGCCACCGTCAAGAAACTGGGCCGAGCCCTGTCAGCAGTCTTGGGTAATGCGGTGGAGGATGGCCTGCTGGAGCATAATCCGGCCCATGGGGCCAAGTACACGGAAAGCGTCATCAACCCGCTGGCCGAACCGGAACGTCCGTACACCTCGACCGAGCTGGCGACCATGTTCGGTTCCCCGTTGTTCGCCAGACGTACCCAACATGCCCGATTCGGTGAGGCCCACTACTGGGTGCCGTTGATGCTCTACTACACGGGGGCCCGGGCCGAGGAAGTTTGTCAGCTCTATGTGGCGGATGTCATACAACAAGATGGCGTCTGGTTCTTCCGGGTGGCGGAGTTGCGGGGAGACCAGAGCGTGAAGAATCGCAGCAGTAACCGTGACATTCCGGTACACCCCCATCTATTGACGCTAGGCTTGTTGGACTATCTCCGTTCGTTACCTGCCGATGGCCGCCTATTCCCCCTTTTGAACCCCTCTGGCCAAAAGCAGAGCTACCATGTACGGCTGGGAGTCTGGTGGCAGCGGCATTTACGTGAAAAGCTCAAGATCACACGGGAAGATATTCAGCCGTTCCATAGCTTCCGACATACCTTTATCACCCTGCTACGGACTGCTGAGGTTCGTGAGGACGTGCAAAACGCCATCACGGGACACAGCCAGCATAGCGATAGAACGGCAACAGGCCGAAACTATGGAGCCTATACGTTGAGCCAGAAGCTGGCAGCAGTCGAAGCCATTCCTTTGGCTCCCATACCAACCTATGACGAACAACTACCAGCAGAGACACAGTAGGAGGCCGCATTGGATATCAGTCAACTCTTCATCGGCCACCCCTCACTAGGCCTCATTAGTCCACGGGGAACGCTCTCGCAGATACCTGGCTTCAATGGGCGGTACAGTCAGTACGTCAGGCGGGCAATCGCCAACATCCGGCAGGTGCAGGGGCTCGACCTGCCGGAAGTTCCCGAACCGGATAATGGATTAGGGACGTGGACTCCCTTACAAGCCTTGGCCGTGTTGACCTATGGCCCTAGCTCTCACTTAAACCTGAGGCTAATAGCGGAGATCGAGCAGCTTACCGGGCTGGAGTTACCACACGATGAAAGGCAAAGTCGCCATGAGGCTGCATTTTATGTGGAATACTTGGCCCCGCTGGTTACTTACTTTCAAATGCAGCAACCGGGTTTGCGAATGGAGGTGATCCCGCAGTTCGACTGCGACCCTTACCGAATAGATTTCCGAGTCGATTTGCAGTGGTTCGACCCGGACGGAAAGTATTTTGACACACCGATTCGGCAGGAGGCGTACTTGCTGGAGTTTGACGAGGCCTATCATCTGGAGCCAGCGAACCGCCAAGCAGACCACCTGCGTGATGCCTACATCGAGCAGCAGACGGGCATCAGACCGCTCAGGATTCGCCATGAGGAGCAAGAGCTGTGGGCTACCATTTGCCGGACTCAGGGACGCATCCTAAGCGTGGAGGAGTACCTGCAAGGGCTGCTGGGGACGATGGCAGAGCCGGGCGATAGCCGACATTTCGACATCACACGGGAGTCTGCCCAGAGTGCTTATACCTGTGATCCTGCCGGGTATCTGCGATATCCAGCTCAGCCGGGGCGAGACCTTAAAGCGATAGCAGAGCGACTTGGCTGGCGGTTGAGCCAGAGGCATAGCGGTAATCTGGCCTATCACCGTCTGACCCCGCCGCGAGTGACTGCTAATCGACACATTTTGGGGTAATGTGTCTGGTCGATTTGAGTCTCATCGACACATCCAGCAGCGTATTCATGGGCTTTTCGGCGGCATGTGTCTGGTGTTCCAGCTGTTCCAACCCGATATATATACCCGTTTAGTTACTCAGACACTTATCTATTTACTGCACCGAGGGGGGAGCATACCAGCCACCCGAAGGAGAGATTCCGAGAAGATTGCAACGATCTTGCCCGGTTGATTGCCCGGCAAAAACAATCCCAAACCCCACCAGCACAAGGAAAACGAGCAGGCAACATTCAGACCAAACGCCGGTATAAGCCAGATGAGACCAACACCATAGGAGAATCCCATGGAATACATCACATCTGGCACCTTGTCGGGAACCATCCAGCAAGGAGCAGGCGTATGAATGAGCAGCAAGGAAACCCGTTACTGAAAGCGTTGGAGGCAGCACTGCTGGCAGCCTTGGGCGTCCTCATTAAGGAAGCCGTCAACTCGATGCAGACACCGCCGCCTCCGCCGAAGGAGCCGGACGCTCAATAGACCATGCCCGTGTGACAGACCGGAAGCCCCCCGGCAACCCCTGTCACACGGGTTGGTTTTCGAGTTTTGACACGTTTTTCTTGCAGGGTCCTGAGCCTATTGGGAGGCCATCATGGCAATCATCGGATATGCCCGTGTCTCGACCACGGGGCAATCGCTGGAGCAGCAACTGATAGCTCTGGCGGATTGTGAAAAAGTTTTTCATGAGCAGGTCAGCGGTAGCAAGACGGATAGGCCGCAACTACAGGCAATGCTCGAATTTGCCCGCTCTGGAGACGTGCTAAAGGTGACCAAATTGGATCGTCTGGCCCGGAACACCCGGCACTTGCTGGAGATCACAGACCAGCTACACGCCAAAGGGGTAACATTACAGATCCAGAATCTGGGCATCGACACGGCCACTCCGACAGGCAAGCTGATGCTGACGATGATCGGAGCCATCGCCACGTTCGAGCGGGAAATCATGCTGGAGCGTCAGGCGGAAGGGATCGCCTTGGCAAAGGCCAAAGGGGTCTACAAAGGCCGCAAGCCGACAGCGATGGAGAAGCGGGACGAAGTGCTGCATCTTCTATCGCAAGGCATCGCTAAAGCATCAGTGGCAAAGCGGTTGGGTATCAGCGTGTCGAGTGTCCATCGAATAGTTGGTCAGAGGTAACGACCACCATCGCCAAGTTTATGTTTAGAAACATTGTTCAAAGGAAACTCTATGTTCTCCCAAAAGGGATTATTAACAGCTCTACTAATAGTGGTCAGCATAGCTCTGAGCGGGGTTACTGAGGCGACAGGGACTGAAATTGATGCCGCAATGGCTCAACGAATTCAAGAGTCAGCCAAGCAAGGGGAAGCTGATGGGCAATACGCACTAGGCTGGATGTATGAACAAGGGCAAGGGGTAAGCCAAGACGATAAGCAAGCTGTGAAGTGGTATCGTAACGCCGCAAACCAAGGCTATGCACTAGCTCAGTATGAGCTTGCTAGGATGTATGCTTTAGGTAAAGGGATACCTCAGGATGAAAAGAAGAGTGTGGAGCTGATCATTAAAGCAGCAGATCAAGGGTATGCCCAAGCTCAATATCAACTGGGACGTTTGTATCAAGCTCCTCTGATGGACCTTGGCCCGTTAACCGAACAAGCTCCATCGGCTTTTGTTCAAGTTGATGATAAGCAAGCTGTTATGTGGTATAGAAAGGCCGCTGAACAAGGCCATATTGATGCTCAATTTGCACTCAGCAATATGTATTACTACGGGCACGGAATTCCTCGGAGTAAAACGCAAGCCTATGCTTGGGGGCGGAAAGCTGCTGAGCAAGGTCATGCCCAGGCACAACGTGCTGTTAGTTACTATTTGCTAGGTGAGAATAATTTAGTTGAAGGGTATGCTTGGTTATTGACAGCGTCAGCAAATGGTGACTCTGTAAGTAGTCATATGCTCCATGAGCATGAAAAAAAACTCAACAAACAAGAATTAGGCAAGGCTGAAGCTTTAGCAGAACGATATTTTCAAGAGTATCAGCCCAAAAATTGAGTCGTAGTAGCTAACTTGAGGCCCTGAGTTAATGGATTGCATTGGGTTTAGCAGTAAGTGATCTAATGCGTCTAGTGGTACAAACTAGTGGTACAATCGGCAATGTTACAAGTCATTGCATCGCAATGAAATCAGTGGTTTACATAATCGTGGATAGTATCGAGGGTTCGAATCCCTCCCTCACCGCCACATTGCAAAGCCCTGATGGAAACATCGGGGCTTTTGTTTTATGGCGCAATCCCGAGCAGTTGTCAGCATAGGACTGCAAATCCTCATTGTTGATAGCCCAGCATCTGGCTGAGCCGATTGGCCAATTGGAGTGAACAGCCGCAGTGATCTTGTTGCCGAACCCAAGCCTAATCCTGTCAAACTTGCTGTCGAATTCAGTTAAAGGGCCTCTCGCAAGAGAGGCCCTTTTTATTGCTCGCTGATTTGCCCTGCTCGGTACTTAAAAGGCATTCCGTGGTGATACCGGTTAATGCTCTACAGGCTGCTGATTCAGGGCACGTTCAGCTGCTTGGTGATGGCCTGATAGAGCTGGGGGTAGTTATCGTCAAAATGGTGTCCTCCCGGTAGGGTGATGCTGGTGACATTGGGTTGGTTGAGGCGGGGGCAGAGGCGGTCGCCGTCATCGTCATCGGCTCCTTGCAGGCAGAGCATCGGCAGGTCGCGGATGGTCTTCACCTGCGGCTCGGTCGGGTAGCTGCGCGCCTTGTGGGTCAGCATGTCGCTGACGTGGACCTCGAAGTCCGAGCTGGTTGAGGGGGAGAGCATCACGGCCCCGACCAGCCCCTGACGATAGTGCTCCGGCAACCGGTTGATGACGAAGGGGACAATCTCGGCACCAAACGAGAAGCCGACCAGCAGCCAGCGGGGGCGCTGCCAGCGAGTCTGGTAATCATCGAGGATCCGCTCCAGATCGGCGGTCACCTGCTCCGGGGTTTTCTTCTTCCAGTAGTAGGTCAGGGAGCTCCAGCCCACGACCGGCATGCCGTGCAGCTGAAACTGGGCGCTCAGCCCCTTGTCGAGGGCCGCCCAGCCACCATCGCCGCTGAGAAAGATCACCATGGGGGCGTCGGATGGCTGCTTGACCGGCAGCTCAATCAGGCTCAGGTCATCCTTGACTTGGGCGGCGTGCGCCGCAAACGACGAAACGGGCAGTACGAAACTGAGTAACAGCAATATCAAGGCTCTCATTGGCCATGCTCCTATTTCTTGATCAGCCCCAGCGAGCCGCGGCTAATCAGGGTGATCAGGTGAGTCAGAGTTCTGGGCAGTACCAGCTTGCTGCTGCAGAGCAGGTAGCGGGGTTCCCAGCGGGGCGAAAATTTCTCCTTGTAGCGTCTGAGCCCCTGAAAGTTGTAAAAACGGCTGCCACGCACAAACAGGGTATTGCCAAGGCGGGCCCAGTAGCTGTTGAGCGGGTGATCGTTGAAGCCGGACATGGGGGCCATCCCCAGATTGAAGCTGGCGTACCCTTGCGCCTTGCCCCACAGCAGCAGTTCGACAAAGAGAAAATCCATGATGGGGGCGGTGCCGGTATCCAGGCTGTAGCGCATCAGATCGATTGAGAGGGTCTCCTTGTTGTCGCTCACCCAGAGATTGGCAAAGCCGACGATCTGCCCCTCGTGCCACACCAGCGCAGCCGGGCTTAAAGTCAGGTAGTCAGGCTCGAAACGGCCGACCGAGAAGCCCTTCTCCTTGCCCATCTTGCTCTGCAGCCAGGTATCGGAGACGGTCTGCAATCTGGGCAGCAGGGGGGCTACGGCACTGGCCTCGACCACCTCGAAGGTCAACCCTTCCCGTTTGCCCTTGGCGTGACTCTGGCGCAGGTTGCGCAGCCGGCTGCCCGCCAGATCGAAGGTAGCCAGATCGACCATCGCCTCTTCACCGAGCTTGAAGGGGATCAGCCCCAGCTCCAGATAGAGCGGAAGATAGCGGGCCGACACCTGATAAAAGACCGGGTTGGCGTCGTGCTCGTCGCAGCGCTCGCGAAATTGCCAGAGCAGCTCTTCGATCTGCTCGGGGCGACCGACCGGATCCCCCATTACAATCCAGCTGTTGCCCTCGATGCCATACATCAGGAAGGCGTCGCCGGCCGGGTGGAACAGCAGGGACTTGTCCTGCAACTGGGCCAGATAGCCGTGGATCCCCCCTTCGCGCACCACCAGCTCGTGGGCGCGCGCCAGCGTCTCCTTGTCCGGTTTTTCACCGACTACGCGCAGCGGCGCAAGCAACTGGGCAACCCCGGCCACGGCCAGCACGGTCACCACGCTCCCCATGGCGCGCAGGCCGCGGGCCGCCCCGCCATGGGGCGAGAAGTGGAACCAGAGGGCCTGGTCATACTCCACCTGACGGTAGGAGAAGAGCAGCAGCCACAGCGCCCCCAGCAGCACGGCGCCGACCGAGATGAGCCAGCCCGGGGTGTACTGGGGATAGAGCAGCGACCCCTTGCGATAGAAGAGAGAACGGCAGGGGGTCATGATGAGCAGGACGCTGCCGAGCAGCAGGGCAGACTCCCAGTCACCGCCCTTGAGCAGGGAGAAGGCGATACCCAGAGCCAGCAGCAGCTGGGTGATGCGAAACGCGGCGTCGTGACGGCGATAGAGGCTGCGCGCCAGCAGGATCAGGAGGATACCGCTCACGCTGCCGAGCACGTGGGAGAGCTCCAGCAGATGGAGCGGCAACACCTGCAGCCACACCTCGATGTGGCTGCGCATGGTCGGGATCATCCCCGAGCAGAGCAGCAGGCTGCCGGCGGCGAAGGTGCCCATGCTGATAAGGGCAGGCAGAAATTCGCGCACCGCGCTCATCAGCCCCTGTAGCCGCTGCCAGCGCGCTTTTTGTTGCAGCATCTCCTGACTCGCAAAGAGCAGCAGGGCACAGAGAAAGGGAAGCAGGTAGTAGATGCAGCGATAGAGCAGCAGCGAGGCGAGCAGCTTGTCGGCCGGCAGGTAGTGGGCCAGCAGCAGGCTCATGCTCGCTTCGAACACGCCGATCCCGCCCGGCACGTGGGCCAGTACCCCGAGGAAGCTGGCCAGCACGAAGGCACTGAGCAGAACGGGGTAGGGGACGCTATCTGCAGGCAACAGCACAAACAGCACTGCGGCGGCGGCCATCCAGTCGGCCAGCGCGACCAACAGTTGCAACAGACGAACCTTGAAGCCGGGCAGGATCAGGCTGTGTTCGCGCCAGGAGAGACGGTGTGTGGGCCAGCAGAGGTAGCAGGCCACCAACAGCAGAGCCATCATGCCCGCCAGCTTGAGCAGGGTATCTGCCCATTGCGGCCAGTCAGGCAGCAACTGTGATACATCGCAGGTCAGTAGGGCGCCACCTCCCCACGCCAGCAGGCCGAGGAAGAAGGTGATGGAGCAGAACAGCACCACGCGGGCCACTTCTCCGGTGGCGAGCCCCAGTGCGGAGTAAAGGCGATAGCGTACCGAGGTGCCGGTCAGCAGGGCAAATCCCAGGGTGTTGGAGAAGGTGTAGGCGATAAAGGAGGTGATGCTGACCTGCTGCCAGGGAAGGCGCTTGCCCAGCGCATGGAGCGCCAGCATGTCATAGCTGCAGAGGCAACCATAACTGAGCAGGGTCAGCAACAGGGCGCCCGCTAGTCGCGGCAGGGGTTGGGACCAGATGGCCACACGAATATCGTGCCAGTGCCATGCCTGGGTCAGGTGATACAGCACGGTCAGTGCGGTGCCGAGCAGCAGCAAGCTGCACAAGGGGCCGAGCCATTTAAGCAGATGACGCCACATGCCATGTTCCTGTGGTCATTGACCGTTTCCCGCAAAGGGGGAGCCGGGTCGTGGATCCGGTTTGGACGAGGGAGGCGCTCGTCAGGAAAATTTCGGGAAGAGATGGAAAGGGAGGCGTCAGCCTCCCTCTGTGTTATCCAGTGACCGGTTGGATCACTTGGTTTTCGGCGCGACTTTGACGGCAGGGGTCTTGGCGTGGGTGGCTTTATGGTGTTTTTTCACCACCTTGGTCTGGGTAGCCTGCGGTGTGGCTGTCTTGGTCGGGGTGGCCGCCATGGTGAAACCGGAAGTGAGGGCGAAGACGGCTGCCAGGGTCAGAGGAATGATCTTTTTCATGTTCAATTTCCTTATTCGGGTTGATGTTATGGAGCGTTCTCCATGACAGTCATCCTATGACGGTTGCAGCGGCCCTTCAGTGAGCGGTTGGTGACGGTTTGTATCCAAATGTACAGGCAGGGTGAGGCAGAAGCGGGCGCCGTGGTCACTGGCCAGCAACGCCACATCCCCCCCGTGATGACGGGCAATGCTGCGCACGATGGCCAGCCCCAGTCCGGTGCCGCCGGTGCGACGATCCCGGCTCTGATCAAGGCGTACGAACGGCTCGAAGATCTGGGGCGCCAGCGCGGGATCGATCCCCGGCCCATCATCGCTAACCTCCAGCAGATAGTTTTCCTGCAGCCGCGAGATGGAGAGGGTAACCTCGCTCTCGGCGTAGCGCAGGGCATTGCCGATGAGGTTCTCCACCGCGCGCGTCAGCAGACGCTGATCGCCGCACCAGGGCATGTGGCGTGGCGGCAAATCGAGGGTGAGCCTCTTCTCGGGTGCCAGCGCTTTCCAGTCGCCGAGATGCGCTTGTGCCCAGTGGCTGAGCTCCAGCTCGTCTTGCTGCAGCGGCAGTTCGGGTCTATCCAGCTTGGCGTAAGTGAGCATCTCTTCGATCAGGGCGTCCAGCGCTCCCAGGTCTCGCTCCAGCGCCTGCTGCTCCTGCTCGGCAGGGGCAGGATCGAGCATGGCAAGCCGATAGCGCAACCGGACTAACGGGGTGCGCAACTCGTGGGCGATGGCATCGGTCAGCTGCTTGCGGCTGGCAATCATGGCCTGCAATTGGGTCGCCATTTGATCGAAGGTGCGTCCCACCCGGGCCAGACTGCTGCCCGGTGGCAGATTGGTTCGGCAGGAGAGATCCCCATCGCCTACGCGACGTGCGGTTTGCTCCAACTGCTGCAATCCGTGCCAGTGGGGACGCAACCAGAGCAGAATGGGCAGGCCGAGGGATAGGCCGATCACCAGCAGCAGCCCCACATCGACCCAGTGCAGCTCGTGCAGGTAGGAGAGGTAGGGTACAGGGCCGACAATCAGCACCCGGTCGGTATCGGGGATGCGCTGCAGGAAGGTGTCATCCTCCTCGACGATGACAATGTTGCCGGCAGCCAGAAAGGCCTGATCCTCGCTGGTCAGGGGCTGGCGCACCAGCTCGCCGATCTTGAGGGGGAGGGTAAACTGACTGCTCTGCTCGGCCAGTCGAGCGGGCCTGCGCTCTGGCGGGGTTCTTGCCAACTCGCCGGTCAACAGGCCAAGAGTGCCCTGCATCATGCGTTCGAGATAGCGATCACCCGCCCGTTCGGCGGTCACCTGATAGACCACGCCAACCAGCAGGATGGCCAGGGTGAAGCAGCCGATCAGCAACAGATAGAACTGGATAAAGAGGCGGCGCATGGCGGTGCTCCCGAAAGAGGGTTATTCCCAGGCGTGGGGGACGAAGAGGTAGCCTTTCTGGCGCACCGTCTTGATCCGGGTCGGGTTGTCGGGGTTATCACCCAGTTTGCGGCGCAGGCGGGAGATGGCCACATCCATGCTGCGATCTTGGCCGTCATACTCCCGGCCGCGCAAGCTGCGAAAGAGGGCTTCCCTACTCAAGATTTGGCCCGCGTGGCAGGCGAGCTCCCACAGCAGATCAAAGTCGGCGGTCGAGAGGGCAATGCTCTCGCCATCGAGGCGCACATCTCGTCCCGGGCCATCTACCCGCAGCCGACCAAATTGCAGCTGCTGGGGAACGCTACTGGTGGCTGCCGGTTGGGTTGATGCTTGCGGGTGCTGGCGAAACTGCACCCGAAGTCGGGCCAGCAGCACGGGGGGGGGGGTGGTTTTAAGGATGTAGTCGTTGGCGCCCAGCTCCAGACTAAGGATCTGGTTCATGTCGCTATCCAGCGAGGTGAGCATTACGATGGGGCCGTCGAAGCGCGGCCGCAGATCCCGACAGAGGGAGATGCCATCCTGCCCCGGCAACATGATATCGAGCAGCACCAGATCGGGCTGTTCGGTCTCGACCCGAGCCAGCGCCATATCCCCTCTGGGCTCGAGGATCACGTCCATATCGTGGCGACCGAGCCAACTGCTGATGAGCTGGCCAATCTCGGGATCATCTTCGACAAAAAGAATGCGTTGCATAGAAAAGCTCCAACGGAAAGCAGGAGAGAAGAAGAGCGATCAGCATATCAATGGCGCTTGGGAAATACAGAAAAAGAACCGGGCAGGCTGGTGCGTGGGGAAGTGTGGCTGTGTGTATCGATGGGGAGGCGCACATCGTGACAAATGGGCAGAGCCGCGTTTATCGGTCTGGAGGATGGCCTTGCAGACAAGGCATGGCACAGTCGAGCGCAAAACAAAAAACCGGCCAAGGCCGGTTTTTCGCGGAGCAGACTAGAAGGTCACTGCACAAAGTCGATGGACATCACCTTGCGGCGATTATCGACAGAATAATGGGGTGGCTGATGGGGCTCGAACCCACGACAACCGGAATCACAATCCGGGACTCTACCAACTGAGCTACAGCCACCACTGAAATTTTCATCAACGCTCGCCAATCCAAAAGGAAAGGGGAGCATTAATGGCGCGCCCTGCAGGATTCGAACCTGCGACCCACGGCTTAGAAGGCCGTTGCTCTTCTAACCCCTTTACTTAGGTTACCACAAGTTACTACTAAGCGCTTTATGGTGCGGATGATAGGCTGATAAGTCGCATAAATCAACAAAATTTTATAGCTTATTGATTTGACCAACCCCCTATTAGATCTTACCATTAAGTTAACACATGGAACGTCATGTTAAAGGAGTGTTGCTTTGAGGTTGGGTGAGAATTCTCCAATAGGTAGGTCTCATGTTGTGATCATCCAGAAGTTGGCTGATGTCTCAACCATGAAGCTACCAATGTTATACTTGATTACTCCAAACGGGCTGTCTGTTTTCTGGCCTCTTGTTGAGTACTTCAAAGCTCGCCCAAATACTAGCTTGTCGTGGGCCAGACAAACGTCTAGAGCGCTGGGCCTGCTATATGATTTCTCCGTTGCTGTCGCCGATTTAGGTCTATCAAGACAAGAGCTTTTCCGGCGGTTCTCGCTGTCCCTTTGCCATGGCACTATTGATCCCGAGACCTATCAAGACAAGACAGGTCTTTATTGGGCCCCTGGTTCGGTTTCTGTGCAAAAAAAGATGTGCTCTAGCATAACTAGGTTTATCGCTTGGAAAGATGAAACCAGCAGGAAAGAGGATCCGGTTTTCCTTCGGTATTTAGAAGAAGTCCCACCTAGCCTAAGGAGGCTGCTGACGGCTAGTAAAATAATAGCCAGTAAATCCATGCTATATCACACCAAGGACGTCAACATGCTGGCGGAAGGGTTGGATAAGGCGAGGAAGTTTTTTGGTATGGAATTGGGTAATGATCCACGAGAGTCGATAGGTAACATTCGAACTGTCAACAACTTCCCTTCAGAGCTAATTCCTCAGCTAATAACACATGGCTTTATTCGTGATCCTCATGCAACTGATCCATTTGAACGAGAGGACATCACGGCCAAAATGATCACTATATTGCTTGCAGGCGGTGGGCTTAGAAAAGGGGAACCATTTCATCTCTGGTTTAATGATGTCGTGCCTGAACCTGCTAGAGGGTGCGCAGTAACCTTATTTCATCCCTCAGGCTCACAAACAGGTTTTAGAGGCAACAAACAAACCAGAGAGCAGTACCTAGCTCAGAGGAAAATGTTACCTAGAAATCGGAGTGGTGCTAGCAGAAGTCACCATGCTACTTGGAAATCTCTGGCCGTAGATAAAAAAACGCTGTCAGCGCCTGTTTATTTCATACATGAGTCGTACTCGTTCCTGTTTTGGGAAATGTATTTGCTCTACATGAACCGCTATCGTCCTTCACTAATGAAGAGTTACAAGGCTAATCACGGAACAGAACATCCATTTTTATTTGTATCTAATGGTGAAGATCGTGGGGCAGGCATCAGCTATCGAGGTGCTCCTTACTCAATGGCTGCATTCGATAAATCTTTTGAGAGGGCTCTAGGGCGGTTGGAGAAAAAACTTGGGCGGAAGTTGCCGCGTGGTCGAGATTATGGACTCAATCCGCATGCGTTACGGCACCACGTTGGACATGTAATGGCCGAAGCTGGAGTTGAGCCCCAGATAATTAAGGATGTAATGCACCATCGAACCATTGATGCTCAAGAAGTATACAAAAAACTACCACCAGATAAGGTTCAGAAGATCTTGGCCAGTTACACACTTAGCTCACAACTAAACAATATAGGAATGGTCAAATGAAATTGCGCGGTATCAGTGTAAGAAATGGCAACGCAATTGAACAAAATGATGAAATAACCCTATCTGTGATGATCATTTCTCCTTTTGCTGCATCCAAGGTTTCAAGAGAGGTTGAAAATGCGTTTGAGCGTTTGATAAAAAACTACAAAACGTGTAAATGGATGGTAACGTCTGAATTTTTTTACGCTAGATATGGGCAGTCGTACATGCCCAAAAATTTAAGAAGGCTACTTGTCCCAAAGTCAATAGTAGATAGGCTTGAAAAGGATATAGCCTCTCATGGGGTTGCTAATAGCCCAAAAAGTGAGCAAGCAAGAGCCACTCTCGTCAATAATATTATCACTGCTGCGAGTGAACTTCTTTTTCTGATGGAAAGGGAATACCTTAATGACGTCACTATGGAGGACTGGGAGGAGTTTTTAGCTCCTATAAGAACCGCCGACGGGGACCGGTATATTAATGATCTAAGCATTCATGATAAAGCAGGTTTAAAGGGGGTAGCTCAACTACTAACTTTAATGGTAGAAGGGTATAACTTCTCTAAGGCGATTCACGTAAAACGCTCAGATAAAGTCAACAAAGGCGAGGATCTTCTGGCTAAGCCGCCTGAGCATCTTGTTTCATGGGTTGAGCGTTGGAACCACTATATAGAATCAACTCGTAACTTTACGCTAAAAACTTATCATACTGCATTTCATCGATTTCGTATCTTCTTGGAAGATGTCTATTTTGGCACCCAAATACCATCGCCAGAAGAGTTCTTTAGCTCACAACCACCCGTAGATTTCATAGCATGGTCGGAAGCAAAGTTTCATGAAAAGTTATTTTCCAGTGAGGCCGCTCTCTGCGATTTTGTAAGATACAACACGAACTTTTCCAACTGGTTTATCGAAACCTATTTATCTGACACCGAAGAAAATGGTGATAAATTTTCTGCCGCATACCCATTAGTTCGTCCGCAAGCACTTAAATCTTTTTTTAATTCGCATAAAAGTGATTTGGATGTGCCAGGATCTTCTACCAAGGAGGTTATGCCATTATGGCTTAGAATGAGGTTAAGGGATTTGCTCTCAGGAGAAGATTATGCATGGCCAAAAACATTAAGTAGTGAATATAGTGACCATTTAACAAACGAACTAGGTGAGCCTCTCTGGTTACCTTCAGTTACATATATCTACCTGATGATGTTAGAAATTCCAGTTCGGCGTATCCAGTTGCTACGGTGTGATTCTGGAGAGGGCGATACTAAGCAATTCTCACCAGAGTTAAATAAATGGATTGCAAATAAATCAAGTACCGCTAATTTTTGGAAAAACGATCCTAAAGCTAGAGTTTATGACCGTGGTTTACTGAGAGAATCTCGCTCATTTGAAGAAAGTGACCAGAATCTGGTTCTTTACATAAACTCCAATAAAACAGCAGACAAAGATGTGGGGTTTAGTGAATTCTCTGGTTATGAAATTCCTTGGAAGCATCCCGAAATAATCCGTCTGGCAACAGAGTTAAGAGCATGGCAGGAAAAGTATAATCCGTGTTACAATCCTGTCTCTGCCAGAGAAATTCCAGATTCTGTATTTCCTCAAACAGCCAATCAGGCTATCGCAGATAGTATTCCTGACCGTTTTTATCTTTTCCGTTCGGGCATAAACTCGAAACGAAGTGCTGCAACTAGCATGGTCCCTCCAACTGAGCGTTCTCTAGTTCAGTATTGGAATCTGGCAATGGCTGAACTGGAAAAACAGCTTAATGAAGAGGGACTGGATATCCAACTTGTTCTTAATTGGAATGAGGTTGGACAACCCCAATTAGTATTCTTTACACCTCACGGATTAAGGGTTGCGGGACTAACCTCACTGGCAGAACAAGGGGTTCCAATTGATGTGCTTAGTAAGCTTGTTGCTGGGCACAAAAGCTTGACCATGACCCTCTATTACATAAAACATTCGGTAGCTCACGTCACAGAAATACTGAATGAGGCCAGTCACAATATCCTGCTAAGGGAACAGGAAGACTTTGCTCGGTGGATTAAGAGTTCTTCGTGGGATGAGGTGAAAAAATATGCAGCATACAATAGTGAAGATGCTGCAATCGCATTAAGCAGAAATTGTACTGCCATTGTCGGTATTTGGAATGCAACCCATCTAGGAATTTGCCCATACGGTGGTACGAGGTGTTACGATGGTGGAGAAGTTATTCGTAAAAATGGGAAAACTAATACTTATGGAGCGGTTTCAGATAAAGACTGTATTAATTGCCGTCATTTCATTACCGGTTCTCCTTGGAAAATGGAGTTGATAGTACACGGAAACAAATTACTACTTGAGATAGAGAAAAAGATAAAGGCAACTCAAGATGCCACCGAAAATGTGAATAAACTTCAGGTTAATTTGAGAACCGCCGTGAAGGCTGGAGAAAAGCCTGATGCAAAATTGAGGACTGATATTAACAAATTACACTCAATAATTGAGCGCCTTAGTAATGAAACAGATACTCTGATCCGTTCGCTTCATGCGACTCATAATCTCATCAGTAAAATTCGTCAGATACCAGATGGAAGTCCTGAAGGGGGGATTGATCTTGTTGTGCACTCACAAAGCCACTTCGATATAGAATATGCTGAGTCACCTAGCAATTTCAAAACACTAGATCTCGTTGTTCAGGCTAGCAGAATTTATATCAATGACCGTGATGAAAACTATGAGCGAGAACGTGATGAGGTGATGAATATTATCCTTCTAAACAACGGATATAAGCCGCTCATGATGCTACCGCTGACAATAGATGAAAAACGGAGAGTCGCAGATAGCCTGGCAAAACTGCTTGTAACTAGAGCCACAGGAGAGGAGATAGTAGCATTGCAATCAGGTAGTGTGACCCTAGAAGAGCTTGGCTTTACCCCTAGTATGCCGCGTGAAATGGCAAGACTACAGTTATCTAGTCAGATTTTGCACAAGGAAAATGATCAATGACACCCGTAACAATTAGCCAAGTAGAGGATTTGTATCAGGAATTATCAAAAAATAGAAAAGCAGACCAAAGGAAAATGCTTGCGAATATCCATGAGGTTTGTGCAAAGCTGGTAAAACAGGGTTCAACGCCTTCTGCCGCATCTGTAGTAAAAATATTAGGAACACAAGGGTATAAGATCTCGACTAGAACTATTTACAACAAACGTAATGGCCAAAATCCTTATCCCATTTTAATCGATGCTTGGATAGAGGTTCTGGCGGCGAAGAAGGTTAAGATTACTGAGACAATTGATAATGGAGTAATCCAAATTGATGAACAAGATTTAGCAAAAATTAGTGATCCAGTTCTTCAGCATAAAATGATGATATTCATTGGCCAAGTCCGTTCGCTAAAGGCTCAAAATGACGCATTGAGAAACATCGAGAAATTACCAGTTGTATCTATGGAGATAGGGACTACTAATTTGGTAGCAACAATATTGAGTGAGTTGAATCGGGAAGTTATCTCAAACCTGCTCAATCAATCTAACCCGAGTTTGTCTTTCAACAATGATGGGTGTCTGATAGCTAAGCGGCCGATTCCAGCAGGAACAGTACTTTCAGATCCAGGATTAGCAGAGGCGTTGGAAGCAATTCTGGACAGTCAAGATTTAGACTATAAGCAGAAATGACTTGTGAGGTTCTAATTATCACAAGACACCGACCTAAAATCGGTGTCTTGTTTACGCTACTTTCGTGCGCCCTTCCTTTGGTATCAATTCCAGAGCCCATTCAACGTGCTGTAGGGGATTCTGCTTGCATGACCCTGTTGGTCTGCCTGTCCCTGCCCATCCTCTAGGGCCCAATTAGCTCGCCTGGGGAGTGGTCATATCTCTAAAATCCAATTGGAACTTGATGAAGTTCAAAGTAATTAACTGTAACTATATGATTTTTCATAAAAATGTTGTAGTTACTCATGTGGTGAAAGCATCTAAATGAACTAAAAAAAATGATGCGTTCTATTACATAATTCATTTATAGGTTGAATAGATATGGCAAGAATCCTGATGACTCGTGCTCTTGACGACAACGGCCATATAGTTGATGTCAAAGACGTTGTGAGTGGAAAAGCATGCAATTGCATATGCATAGGTTGTCAGGGCGTTGTCTGGGCAATGAAGGGGCAAGTTAAAGCCCATTATTTCTCTCATGAGCCTAATTCAGTCGAACAGAATGCCTGTACCTGGAAGCCGGAAACGGAAATACATATCCTAGCTAAAGAGGTTTTAGCAACGGATAGGCAGTTGTTACTGCCTATTGGAACTATAAATCCAATACATCAAAATATAGCCTTTGATGAGATGGTATGTGAGGTTTATGAAGGCAGAGTTATACCTGATGTTATTGGGTTCATCGAGGGAGAGAAGGTTCTCATCGAAGTTGCAGTTACGCACTTTTGTGGTCGAGAAAAAATTAAAGAATTAAAAATGGTGAATGCAACCTGCGTTGAACTTGACCTTAGTCTATTTCGTGTGAAAGGAGAGATAATCTCAAAAGAAGAGATTAGAGATTATCTTAAAAAATGCCCTAAAAAATGGGTGTCTGTGGCTCCTATTGGCAACTTCTCCGAAATGATGTACTCCCATAATAGGCAGCAGTTATTATCTTTACAGCATCAGTATTCATCATTGAGTTCAAAACATGATGCAGAGGTTAAAAGGCTTAATGCAGAATACAACGCGATAAAAAATACGAGTCAATCTGAGCTAAGTGATATGCAGCGAGTAATTCAACAGTCTCGGCATGCAGAAGGCAAGGCTAACGCAATTCTGAGAAGATGGGAGAGAGTATTAAAAGAAAAAGAGTTGTCTATTTTAGAGGCACAGGAAAAAATAATCCTATTGGAAGATCAATACAGAAGCTTTGAAATGGAATTGAAAGACCGTCTATATCATATACAAGATGAAGTTGATCAAAAGCAAGATTTACTACGTGACCTTCTTAATTTAGATGAACTTAAGGCAGAGTTTTATTCACAGGTTGATGATATAAATAGAACAATTAAAGCTAAAGAGGCTCAGCTTGATGCTGGTGAAGTCGAAATACGTAGGCGTTCAGCCTCCTTAGACCTAATACAGAAGAATTTAAATGATAGCCTCATCTCGCTGCAAGAACGAGAAGAGGCTCTAACAGAAAAATCAAAAGACTTGGCAAGCATCATTGATATTAAAGCAAGAGAGCTGGCTAAAGTAATGTTTGAGCAGTTGTTGAAAGAAAAATCAAATGAGATAAAAGCACTAGAGGAAAAAGAAAGGAAAGCAAAAAAAGATATTGATGATTTAAGGCGAAAATATAGTTCATATATCAAAATTCCATGATTTTCAAATACTGATTGTGTAGGTGTGGTTCTCACCTGAAAACCATTTTTTATCTAACCATTGACTGACAGCACTTGATCTCAAGAGCACGCCACATAGCGTACAAGCTCTATGGGCTCTATGGGACAGCAACAATCAAGCCTCATGCTGCCGTGTATGGCGACAAGCGGGAGAGTTCGGCGTATCAACGTTCAGCACCATCCTTGACGATACAGAAAACCAGAAATTTCTACGTTAGTAGGTTTACGAAAGCGCATACGTATGCCAATATTTTCTTGTGAAGATGTTAGTGTTGCTGACTAATCGCCGCACTATGGTTTATATCAGTATAATAGAGAGGTGAAATTGCCATGAAAAGGATTCTTCTAATACTCATCTCTTTTATTATATCTGTCGATGTAACTGCAAAAGAGACAATCCATTGGGTTCAATATGATATCCCTCCATTTTATATTAAGGATGGTAGCTATTCAGGTAGAGGTGTGGTTGATGTTACTGACGCTATGATCAGAGCTGAATTGCCCCAGTATAACCATGTGATCATATGGGCTAACATCGCCAGGATCCGGCATATGATGGAGCAAGGACAGAAAGTTGTTTGTGGAAATATGATAAAGACACCTGAAAGAGAGAAGTATCAAACATTTTCTACTTTTCATAAAACACTATCAACTGCACCACATGTAATCATACCATCCAGTGAGCTTAACACTTATAAGCAGTATATAATTGATGGAGACGGTGTTGATTTGCTTCGGTTGATTCAATCGAAGGATAAACTTGGCTATTTCATAGCATCTCGTTCATATGGAAGTAAATTTGACCTCGCAATTAAAGATAAAACAAATAAGAGAGTTAACTACTCTCTCAATGCTCCGATGGGTAATGTCCTGGATATGCTATTAAAAGATGTAAATGGTTTTACCATCGCATACCCAGAGGAAATTATCTATTACACAGAAAGTAAGTTTGGGTATGGCTCATCAACAGTATCTGATTTAAATAAAAAGGCTTATCTAGGGAAGTTCAAAGTTCTTCCGATAGCTGGACAGCCAAAAGAAATATCAACTTATGTAGCTGCACCGAAAACTGAGTGGGGTTATAGAGTTATATCTGATATCAATGAAGCGCTATCAAAGTTAAAATCTAATCCAGCATATATTAATGAAGGCTATATGTGGCGTGACTTACCTAACCATGATATGCGTTAGGTATATAGTGATTCTATCCATTGAATACATATACCATAACGCTATCTAAGTTAATATACCAACTATCGAAATCTAACCTCGATACACCTTGTTACATCAATTTCTCTTATTTATTCTTTATGCTTTTGTGAGATAAAACATCAACTCTAATGTGAAAGACTCGGCAGAATATTCAATAGATAACGGCGTTGTTCTAATGGTGTGTTGCTTGTCCAAAAATCGAAAATAATATGAGCAAACAATGGCATTAAGAGAAGTAAAACACACAACATTGTAAGCAGATTTTTTGCTGAAACCATTTTATTCGCAGTACCAAAATGAATCGCATTAGCTTGTTTTGGGCATGCAGAGATACAAGTTAAACAGTTTGTACACTCAATATTTCTGACTGATATAAGTTCATGAACCAGTATCCTTGATGGACATGCTCTACTGCATTTATCACAATCGTATCCCTTGCTTCGTAAACAGCTGCTGGAAGACCTGCGAATACGTAATGGTGTCAGAAGCCCCAACAAGGAAAGCCATCCACCATAAGGGCATAGGTATCTACAGAAGCCTTGCTTGAAAAACATCGTGATACTTAATACCCAAACAAAAAAAATACCTGATATAAAGTTCAAGTTGAAAAAGAAGGCTCCCATTTTCATGTCAGCAGCTTGGTGATACTGGCTCATCAAGTACCCTGGCAGTGCAACATTTGGAACAGCAAGAATAACTATGAACATCAGAAATGATAGAACTAGAAATTTTTGAGATTTGAGCAGTAGGTCTAGCCATTTTGGCGGAGCCCACTCACCTGGTAGCAGCAAATTTCGAAAATGATGCAGCCATTCACCGACAACCCCAAGAGGGCAAAACCATGAGCAGAAGGCACGACCTAAAATGAGTCCAGATAAGGAAATAACCAAGACTGTGATTGTTGCAGCTGGATGGTGGTAATCAGTAATGCCCAAACTCAACAACGCCCGCAAGCCAAGACCGCCCGCTATAGGTAGAAAGCCATCTACGATATCAGGTCTAGACAGCCAAGGTAGGTCACCCTGGTGGAGTTGAAAAATATAAACACCATACTGTATTGTTACAAATCCCCACGATGTAACTAAGAAATATCTAACTAAACTACGAAGTTGTTGATCTCTTGAATCATAAAATGCGGATATTAATTTATATCTATAAAGCATGACAATAGCGACAGCAAGCACGATTAAACTACTTAGTGGTGGCTTGGCTGCTACCGTCAACCATACAGCGGCGGTTAGCATCAGGAACAGCTGCCAAGACCAACCTGAACGCTCATGCCACTGGAACAACAACAGATACACCAAGCCACTCAGCATGGTTATGGTTTCAATCCCACTCATCTAGCCAACTCCCATCGCAAAAACAGCCAATCATAAACAACATTACAGTTATTCATTTTGATCTGGATGGGCAGTTGGCCTAGTTTGTGGCGATGACAAGATTGTAATTTATTCTCTTGTCTTAATGAGTGGGGTGTCTGAGCTTACGTTTTCAGCCCAAAAATGGATATTGAATCTAGCATCTTCAGACAGTTCAACCCTGTGCCAATACTGAGGTGGGCTGGTTGCAAACTCTCCGGCTCGGATTACAAGCGTAATTTCAGGTATCTCCGCTGTTTCATCAGCAAAACCGTAATATGTTACCGTCCCCTCCATTACACATAACTGACCGAATACGCCAGCAGCTGTATTGTGATGGGTTAATAGAGCCTGTGGTACGTTTTCATTTGTAAAGAATGGGGTTGAACGGCGAACAACCCAATGAGCTGGTATACTATGCAGTAGCGACATGTTTTATCCTTAATAATCTATGAAATTAAGTAAGGCTGAGCATATGCTCAGCCAGCAATTATTCATCTAGAAAGAAGGCGTAGAAGTGGGAATGCAGCTCCCATTTGGTCTCCACCTACGACAAAGCCGCACATTTCACCATCCTCGCTGCGAGCTTCTGCGACCATTCCATTTTTATTCCACTTAAACTGCCATGAAAGGTCTGTACCTTTTGTTCTACCAGCTAACTGCAAAGGATATTGAAGTGTTTTTACCTTCACTAGCATTGGAGGAAGCGTTAGTGGTGTTGGCTTACCAATCAGAGTTTTAGATAATGCATTGGCACCGAGAACAATTGGCTGCAAAAAGGGGCGTAATTCACCTTTCCACTCAACGCAATCACCAAGCGCATAAATGTGCTCACTCGATGTTCTCAGGTATTCATCCACTACAATTCCACGCCTTACAGCCAGTCCCGCATTCATCGCTAAGGATAGATTCGGTTGTAGACCTATAGCTGAAATGACAAGATCCTGTTCACTGAAACTGCTGTCAGTGAGCTCTATCGTAAAGGATTCGTTGGCATCTCCTCTTTGTATCGACTTGATACCTCGACCAAGTTTTAGGTCAACCCCCTGCTCCCGTAAGGCTTGCAGTAACGGTTGACTCAATGCAGCTGGCATTAATGTACTTAGGGGGCTGTCCGCCAGATCTACAAGCGTCACAATTCGGTCTTGGCCCACCATATCCATAGCCAACTCACAGCCGATCAAACCTGCTCCGAGTACCATAATGCGTTTTGCATTCTTAATTAATTGTTCGGCATTGGCATAATCATTTTGGCTATTGAGGGTTACCATTTTATCCGAGTTGGGAACGGGAGGCAGTATAGAACTGGCCCCAGTTGCCAGCACTAGCTGGCCATAAGAAAAATCGCCATTATTTGTGTGTACCATTTTGTTATTCGGACTAATGCTATGCACAATCGTATTAGGTGACAGAATGATACGTTGCTGTTCAGCAAATTGAGCCCCCGTCAACTTTGTCATTGCGCTGGCGGTGTAACCACGACTGACCACATGACTCAAGTCCGGTTTGTTATATTCATTGCCATTATCAGCGGTAATAAGACGGATCGGTCTTTCACCATCTAATTTACGCAAGCTTTTTACCAACTGCTGAGCGGCAAAGCCGCTACCGATGATGACTATATCCTGGCTGGAACCAGCATAATGCTCATTTAATGCGCTCATACACATGCCTCCACTGCGCATGGTTCGAATACCTCCTTGCCGATGCCGCAACCAGGGCAAAGGAAACTCTCCGGTACAAGGCTCCAGGGAGTGCCAACCGCAACCAATTGATCCGGTTCACCTAAGGCGGGGTCATAAACCCACTGGCAGACTGTGCAAAGCATTGCTTGCTCATCGTCTACTCCGGCTACAACTGACTGGGTGGTCTCCTCTCCAGGGGAGATATCAACAGTGAATGGCACTTGATGGGCTGCTTTTTCTGGGCGAGGCACCTCAATAGGATGTAACGCCCATTGACGAGCGAGCTGGCGTCCATGCTCTCGGCACTCTGCCAGTGCAGAACCATCTGGTCGCCATTTGGCTTTCAGAGAAATGCTGATATCAAAGCCTGCATCCATCAATCGGGTCTGGATACGATCTACTGCACCACCAGTCCAGCCGTAACTGCCGAATGCAGAAGCACGCTTGTTTCTAAAGCGCAGGCCAGTTATCTCCTCCAGCATGCCTGCCACCTTAGGCATCATGACGTTGTTCATTGTGGATGAGCCCACGAGTATTCCCTTGGAGCGGAACACTTGTGTCAGGATCTCGTTCTTATCGTGGCGGGCTACGTTGTAGATCTTGACTGCGACCCCAGGGTCAACTTCGTGAATACCCTGTGCGATGGCATCGGCCATCATACGGGTGTTGTTTGACATCGAGTCATAGAACAGGGTGATACGATCTTCTTGGTAGTGGTCTGCCCACTCCAGATACTTGAGAATAATTTGGGTCGGATCCTCACGCCAGACAATACCGTGGGAGGTTGCCACCATGCTTACTGGCAGGTTGAATCCAAGCACCTCTTTGATTTTAGCTGTCACAAGTGGGCTGAATGGGGTGAGGATATTTGCGTAGTACCGTTGGCACTGCTCCATCAATTCGGTTTGATCTACTTCGTCATTGAACAGATGCTCATCACAATAGTGTTGACCGAAGGCATCGTTAGAAAACAACACTGCGTCCTCAGTCATGTAGGTCATCATGCTGTCGGGCCAGTGCAGCATAGGTGTTTCAATGAACACCAGCTGCTTGCCATTACCGATGTCGAGACTGTCGCCTGTTTTGACTGGATGGAAGTTCCATTCAGGATGATGATGGTGTCCCGTGATTGAGTCGATAGCGTTGTGAGTGCAGTAAATCGGAGTGCCTGGGATACGAGCCATCAATTCGGTCAGTGCCCCTGCGTGATCTTCCTCAGCATGGTTGATCACCACATAATCGATAAGGTTAAGGTCGATCTCTGCTGCAAGGTTTTGAACGAACTCTCGGCTGAACTTATGATCGACTGTATCAATCAGCACGTTCTTCCCTTCACGGATGAGATAGCTGTTGTAGCTCGTCCCCTTGTTTGTCTTGTACTCAGTACCATGAAAATCTCGAACTTCCCAGTCCCGTTGGCCGACCCAGTGAATGTTGTTTTTGACATGAATGGTCATCTGGCAATTCCTCAGTATGTAATAGTTGGTATTTCTTGATATCAACTATTGCAGCTAACATGCCAACCCATAACTTATTGTTTTTATGAGATTTAATTTATTGATTTGTTAAAATGACATAGCGTTGATATTGTTTAAATGACAGCATTAATGTCATTTGGACACTAACGATGATTTCGACAGACAGTTTGGCTCGTATTGCTATAGACATACAGCTGGGGATTTCACATCAAGACAGATTCCACCGCCTTATCCAGAGTATTCGCAGCCTACTGAACTCAGATGCGTCAGCCTTGCTACGGTACGAAGGAGGCCAGTTCATCCCGCTCGCCATCGATGGCTTAATGCAGGACGTATTAGGACGCCGTTTCGCCATCAAGGAGCACCCACGCATGGAGGCAATTGCTCGTGCTGGTGACGTAGTACGCTTTCCGGCAGATAGTAACTTGCCAGACCCCTATGATGGCTTGATCCCTGATCATGCAGAATTTAAGGTGCATGCTTGTGTTGGTTTACCTTTGTTCTCCGATCAAGTCTTGATTGGTGCATTGACCATCGATGGAATGAATCCTGCCCAGTTTGATGACATTAGCGATGAAGAGTTGCGTTTAGTTGGTGCGCTAGCGGCAGCGGCGTTAAGTAACTCATTACTACTAGAGCGTTTAGCTCGCCAGAGCAGTGAGCCATTAATACCTTCAACACCAACAGGTGCAGATAGGTTCGAGATAATCGGGCATTCTCAGGCGATGCAGCAGCTAAAGCATGAGGTAGATATAGTTGCTAATACTGATTTAAACGTCCTGATTTTGGGCGAAACGGGTGTAGGTAAGGAGTTAATAGCAAAAGCTGTACATCTTGGCTCGCCACGTGCAGATCGCAAATTGGTATATCTCAATTGCGCAGCTCTACCGGAATCCGTAGCAGAGAGTGAACTATTTGGACATGTGAAGGGAGCGTTTACAGGCGCTATTCATAACCGTGCGGGTAAATTTGAACTAGCGGATAAGGGCACATTGTTCCTGGATGAAATTGGTGAATTATCCTTATCATTGCAGGCAAAATTGCTACGTGTCATTCAATATGGAGACTTGCAGCGGATTGGTGATGACACTCCACTAAAAGTCAATGTACGTGTGCTTGCTGCAACGAATCGAGACTTGAAGAAAGCGGTCATCGATGGCGAGTTTCGAGCAGACCTCTATCATCGCCTGAGTGTTTTCCCTATACATGTACCAGCCTTGAGAGACAGAGAGGATGATATCTCCTTGCTGGCTGGTTACTTTTGCGAGTGCTGTCGAGTGAGTATGGGGTTAGAGCAACTGCGGATCCAACCTCAAGCACTGCATCTTTTGAAGGGCTATGACTGGCCTGGTAATGTGCGCGAACTGGAGCATGCCATTCATCGTGGTGCCGTATTGGCTAGAGCAGAGCAACGAAGTCCGGTTCTGACGCTTGCAACCCATCATTTCAGTATAGCTATACCACCAATGCCTCAATCTGGCATAAGTCCTACCGAAAATATGGATGACTTCGCTAGTAACCAAATGGGTTTGAGAGCATCAACTGATGCATTTCAGTCTGCGTTAATTAAAAAGGTACTAGCAGATCATAATGATAATTGGGCTGCAACAGCACGAGCCTTAGACATTGATTGTGGTAACTTACATCGTCTAGCCAAACGACTGGGGTTAAAATGATAAAGATACATAGCTATGGGCCATTATAGAGTTGCATCCTGCATATTGGTTAACGTGTTGATTTATAGTGTTTTTTATGCGCGTATGGTGTAATGTGACGCTAGCATGGTATTGAGAATGTAGTTATGGATAACAAAGTTTCAATCGAAGAAATGCAAGCATTAAAAGTATTGCTTGTAGATGACCACGCTATATTGCGGGCAGGAGTCAAAGCTACACTCTCAACAGATCACCTTATGAAGGTAATTGCAGAGGCTGGCAATGGTAAAGAAGGATTAGATCTGGCAGTAGAATATGAACCAGATTTAATATTGCTTGACCTTCAAATGCCAGTGCTTAATGGATTAGAAACGCTGAAGAGAATCAGAGCAAAGAAAATAAAAAGCAAGGTCGTTATCTTCACCGAGTCAGATTTGGAAATTGATGTTGTAGAAGCGTTTAGGTTCGGAGCAAATGGATATCTTTTAAAAGATATTGAACCGCTTGATTTAATCAGCTACATTAAGAGTATATGTGCAGATGCATCAGTTGAAAGCCCTCAGCCAAAAAATAAACTCATGTTAAGTTTATCATCAGAAATAAATGTTGGCATTATCGAATCATTAAGCCATAGGGAAATTGATGTAGTAAAGCTTCTTGCTGAGGGCCACTCGAATAAAGTTATATCCAAACTTTTATTCATATCACCAGGGACTGTAAAAATACATGTGAAAAATATTTTAAGAAAACTTAATCTAAAATCAAGAGTCGCCGTCACTATATGGGCGCACAACAGAACTATTAAGTAGATTTAATAATCTGAATGAGCACAGATAAAAAAGTTCATGTTGCTCTTATCATTGTAACTCATTAATCTCCTGCTGAGAACACATAATTAATTTACCCATGGCTAGCATCTAATTTATCCATCTTGCTTGCAACGATACATTTCGTCATCTGCTAATCGAAGTAACATGTTTAGATCTGGTGGAGTCGTGGGATTATAGCTCACTATACCTACTGAGCAAGATAGGGTGTAGGCTTTACCGCTGTGTAAGTTGAATTCATCAAATGAGATATTTATCCTACTACGCATATATTGTAAATACTCATTGTTTGTCTCAGGAACTAAAACTACATATTCATCACCACCTAATCTTGCACAAATATCAGAGTTTCTAAAAACCATATTTATTAGTCTGGCAGCTTGGCACAATGCATCATCTCCCACATCATGACCAAAGCGATCGTTTATCGATTTAAAATTATTCAAATCGATAAACAATAATGAAAGACTTCTCTTTGTTCTAAATGCATGCTGCAAATATTTCTCAGCTAAAAGAATAAACCCTCGTCTATTAGTGATCCCAGTAAGTTCATCTATTGTAGCCATTTGTACAGCACGTAACTCGCTCTCAACTGTAGATGCTAAGTCAGTAAATAAAAGTCTCTCTTTGTCACCAAAAACCCTTGGCTTCCGATCTATAATGCACAAGGAACCAATGTGCAGTCCATTCGTTATGACTAATGAGTGTCCAGCATAGAAGCGAATATATGGCTCCCCAATAACCATCGGATTCTCAGCATATAGGGGATCTTGAGTTGTATCCTCTATAACAAGCATGCTCTTTGTGAGAAACCCTTTTTTACAAAAGGAGATATTCGGAAGTGGTTCATGCATGTTTAGACCATAACAAGGTTTAGCCCATCCATGCTCATTATCTTCAAAGGATATTAGGGCAATAGGCACGTCAAAAATATTACGAGCCATCCTTGTTATACGAATGAAACGTTCCTCTGTAGGGGAATCAAGTGCTTGAAGACGGCGTAACGCATCTAGGCGTAGAAAGTCGGGATCTGAGGTTTCATGAAGAGGTTGCATCCTTGCTTCCTTTTTTCATATCGGTTTTAAACGCAAATAGTATGGCATTCTTTGAGATGCAACAGAATGGAATGTAGCATTACATATGACGGATTTTAGTTGTAGTGTGATCGTTAACACATTAGCTTCTCGCATGGGATTCAACTCGACAGGAGACCAAGCCAGCATCACATCATGAGCGGCCTCAATGGAAGCCTTGCGGCTAAGGGGAGACCATGGAGGATGATATTACAATGCGCGGCAAAAAATATTTCTAGTTAATCATGGTAGCAATATTTATCTTTCAACTGTTCAATCTTATTTTCCACTTTCATCATGTTTAGCGTAGAGGCTAATCTTTGTGCTAGCGTAAAATGCCTATTATTAAGATAGGCATAGCCTTCTAATTTATCTACAACGCCAGCCGAATGTACTTTTTCGTATTCTGGTGAGCTTTCAAGTAGGTCTTTTTTGTTTTTATCAAATACAAGGGTTTGCTCAATAAATATATCTGTACGCCCTTTTATCAGTTTTTTCAATCCCTGTTCTGTCGTATTCACATCAGTAAGTAAAGATGGTTTAATCAACTTTGAGAGAACCTCTCCTGCGCGCTTAGAACCTCTTCTAAACTCAATCTTTAAACCATCTTTGTTTAAGTCATCCCAAGAATTAAATTCTAACTTTTTATCATATACATATGCCTCGATAGTCACATAAAAATGTGACTCGTTCACTCTAATCATATTTTTTGTTTGTTGCTGATATTCTAATGGTCGATGTATCTCTCCATCGACACTTCCATTCTCAGCCAGAATTGGGGCTCGTCCACCAGGAACGCCACGATAAATTAGTTTATATCCTAGTCTGGAGAATGCCTCGCTGTAAATATTATGAAGCCAACATCCATACCTTGATTTGAAGGTGTCATCTGAACTCACCAAAACTATAGTGTTTTCAACAGCACTTACACCTAGCGAGAATATAATGAAAAAAATATAAAATATGTTTTTTATAAGGTTTTGTGAAAACATATAGATCTCACATTGACATATCATACGCTCTATATAGCTCAAAATTAAACTTTCTTCATTTTTAAATGAAAAATATATGATGACTACTGGATTGCTTTGTAATATTTACATATTTAACTTTAAAGATTACTCGCACGCCCTGTATCTAGAGTTACAACGCCGAACGACATAGAATGAATCGATGCCTATTATGAACGCTGCCCTTTGCATACATACATCTCCTCATCTGCTTGCCGGAGTAGTTGATCTAAATCAGGTGGAATACTAGCATCGTAAATAACAATTCCTAAGGAGCATGACAACTGGTATGGCTTACCACTATGACTATTGAAGTCATCTATTGCATGATTCAGCCGCTCTTTAATTCTCTGACAATGTTCACTACCAGTGCCAGGTAAAAGGACAACGAATTCATCCCCACCAAGGCGAGCGAATATATCAGCATCGCGGAATACTCGGCATAACAACTCGGCCATATGTCGCAACGCGTCATCGCCAATGTCATGACCAAACTTATCGTTAATTAGTTTGAAGTGATTTAGATCTAAAAAAAGTAAGGCCGCTGGGTGTTTTACACGAAATGCATATTTCAAACTTTTTTCGGCGAGCAGCATGAATCCTCTACGGTTAGTTATCCCCGTCAATTCATCTATGGTTGCTCTCTGAACGGCTTGTAACTCACTCTCAACCATGGATGCCAAATCAGCTAACAGCGCTTGGTCTCGTGGGCTAAAACCCCTGGGTTTAGAGTCTATGATGCACAATGTACCCAGCTTCAAACCGTTCCCAACTTCTAGTGGATGGCCTGCATAGAAGCGAATGTGTGGTTCCCCCGTGACTAAGGGGTTGTCAGAAAATCGTGGATCTTGGGCCGCGTCTTCAACTACAAACAGTTCTTCACCGAGAATTGCATGACCACAAAAAGAAATGTCTCGCGGTGTCTCCAATACCGGCAACCCACAACATGACTTGAACCACTGTCTGTTTTCATCCACCAATGAAACCAATGCGATGGGCACATCAAACATGTTGCGAGCCATCCTGGTAATCCGGTCAAAACGCTCCTCTGCGGGGCTATCAAGTATCGCTAAACGGCGCAATGCGTCTAAGCGAAGCGGTTCGTTATCCGGTACTACAGGGCTTTGCATCAACATCTCCTTGTTGTGTGGGCACTGTACGCTGCCAACATATACTGTGCATCTGTAGATCTGATGTACTGACAGTATATTACAGTAGGTAGACCTATGATTTCGAGCCATCTCATCTTTGATGACAGGAGCAGTGTTTGCACTCTTGGTAGCGTGGTTGTCGCTCGCTCGACAAACAAGAGCTCGCCTAGAATCCCCCTAGTTTTATTCGACCATCCTAGCAAAAAGCCATTCCGCAGTTAACTTGTTTGTCATTAATGAACTAACCTCATATCATCAAGTCTCCCAGTTTTTGCATCTGGATGTTTCACGATGGTCAGAGTCATTTTTCAAGCCAAGGTACATACCTCCGTTGACTCAGGCGGGTGGGTCGAAGTCCCACATTTATGCTTGCAACACTGCGTTATAGAGGACTTTAAGGCTCACCCTCGCTGGAGAAGATCCATCTCATCTTTAGAGCTGGATGAGATTCTCGAACAGCACACCACTAGGTTGTTTGGGGAGGCCAGGCGATTAGATCTGAACACTGTGCCTGAAGGTGTCTCTGTAGATGTGTTCGGGGCTTTGGCTATTGTTACTATAAATTTGATGCAGTGTGACACATACCATTGAAAATATAATATATTCAGACACTTATGACTTTAAAGCTCAGGCCATCGTCTTCATCGTAGACAAACCTTAACGTTCAGATTGTATGAACGGTAGTAAGTAGTTATCGAGCAAGTCGTCCTGAGGGGCTCGTTCAGGTTCGAGGAGGGTGATCACAATGATGGGCTCATTTAAAGCTTTCTGGTATGGTTAGCCCATCAGATTTTTTCAGACAGGATGTCTGTGTAATGAGTGATAAAACCCAGTGGAAAACATGGTCATTGATTTCCCGCATGCGTCTTGGGTTAGTTCTGCTTTTCGTCCCCATATTAATTCTCGGGGCCATTTATTACTATCATATGACCGTCACTCTGCAACGTGATTTACAGCAACAGTTAGTATCCAAGAATGATCAACTTCATAATGTTTTGATTAAGCCATATCTTGATACCCTCACAACACAGTTTGAGCTTATCTATCGCAAGGTTGATTATAAAGACTTTATAAATAATAAGATCACGCATCAATCTGAATACTTACACGACTGGCGGCGTTATCAGGAAACTGCTGGGCTACAATACATCTATGTTGGCACAGAGCATCGACAATTGCTTGTTCATCCTGAATGGCAACCAGACTCAAATTTTAACCCACGCATAAGGCCATGGTATCAACTTGCCGTTAAAAATAAAGGCAAGATGGTTTGGACTGAACCATATTATGACTACATTTACGGAACGCTATCCCTCTCATTAGCTAAAACAATTGAAGACCCGACAGGGAAGTTAGTTGGTGTCTTTTCAATTGATACATTACTTCAACCTATATCAAAGTGGCTTAATTATAAGCAAGATGCTGGGTATCAGATGTTGGTGAATGGGGCTGGTAAGATGCTAGTTCATCCTGATAAAGAACTAATGTTTACTCCCATGAAAGATATGACCTGGCTTTCAAAGTTCACAAAAGAAAAAGGCGTATTCCATGATAAAGAATCTGGGATGTTTGTGGCATATAACAAAGTCGATGGTCAAGACTGGATCTTGGTTAGTGTTGTTCCAGAATCTACATTACAAGGTGTCATTGAGAGTGTGTCGCTTAATGTTCAAGGTGTCATCGCGCTAACATGCATCCTTTATTTGTTACTCGCATTGTCATGGTCTCGTTATTTTCAACGCATGCTCAATGAGCTATACAATGTTATAAGGTCAAGTCGTAACAATTCATTAAAATCACCTAAGAATAGAATGGTTGAGTTATCACATGTGTATGACGAAGTGGCAAAATCGACACATGAATTATCAGAAGCTCGCTTACAGGCTAATGTTGACCAACTGACAGGTTTATACAACCGTAGATTTTTTGACATAAAGCTTTCTCAGCTATTAAAAAAGCAAGAGCCATTTTATTTAGCACTGTTAGATTTAGATGACTTTAAAAAAGTGAACGATACGTTCGGACACCAAACTGGTGACTCTGTATTAAAAAGAGTAGCGAAACTTGGAAATTCAATTTTTTATGAGTATGGCTGGTTCTGTCGATATGGTGGAGAAGAATTAGCTGTATTGTTTGAAGTGGGCTCAGGGAACTTAGCGATATCTTTACTGGAGGCATTAAGGCATGGTGTTGAGCATCTGGACTGGCGTGAAGATGCTCTTCGAGTAACACTCAGTGGTGGGGTTGCTGTTAGTAAAAAAGATATTAGTGCAAAAGAGCTTATAAATGCAGCTGACATTCAGGTTTACAACGCTAAACGCGATGGTAAGAATCGAATTTACGAGTGCATATCAATAACTACTCTTCATGACACCATGTAGCGTGAATCCCATATGATTGATATATATGCAAGAAATAAATTGAAGTTTTACTATTCAGTGCCTTAGGCACTAATTTAACCAGTTATTGTAAGGGTATCTCCTTCGATAGAATTCGTTATTAGATTGTTATGACCTTCAATTATGAGTGTTTATTGATGAAATAATAGCCGTGGGTGTACAAAACTGGTTTATCTTCGCTGCGTAGCAGCGGAATAATGGTGAGCGGCTTAAATTTCATTGAAGCTCTCATAATTAGTAAATGGACAGTTTTCCGAATTTTTCAAGTGGGGTAAATGAAATAAATTTCAAAAAATGATGAGATTGGTTGTTTTTGAAGCATTCTGTGGGGATTCGCCTATCAGAACCCTCGATTTAGTTGCACACCCCATGCTGAATCCGCCCCACCAAATTCACAACAGCCTGAACCCCCATCGGTGTATTCAGCAATGTGGCTGGAGCCACGCCACCGAGGCCCCAGGCTGGTCTGTTTATCCATGACAACGCCTTGGCAGTATCGTTCTTGTTGAGGGATAGTGCCGCATTGAGGGCCTGTACAACGCCGTATACCCTGGCACCCTGAGAGATTGATAGGGGAGCCCCAATCCTCAGCTTGCGAGCAACAGTGTGGCGGCTAATGCCTGCTAAGCGGCATATCAAACCTATGTCTGCACTCATCAATTCAGCCAGTCGATGAATGATGCCAGGAGCAACGCCAGCCACGATCCATAGATGTGCTCCTAGTGGGTCACGAGGAATACCAAGACCTTCTAGGAGACGGTTCGGAGTAACTGCGTCACTACTAGGATGATAGGTTGCATAGGGCATCATGTAGCACTCCTCATTGTACAAACACGACCTCTCATGAGCTATCCTACCCCAAACTGTCGTTTTGAGTGGAAAATTAACAACCAAATGCCCCTGCATTGAGGAGGGCTGATGACCGAGTTGGTCTGTACTGAACCAGGTTTAGGCATTGAGCTGGGGACTACTTTTCAGGTTCTATCGGAGAACGGCTCTGAATGGGAAATCCTGTTGGGGAATGAATACCGCAGGATCAACAAACGCAGCGGGCGCGTTACAGGTTGGAAAACACCTCCAAAATTTGAGTGCAAAGACATCCAAAAATAACATATCAAATGAGTGCTCAATGCTGGTTATGCCAGTAATAATGTTGACTAGCGGCTTCACCTTCTCATAAAATCAAGACATAGGGAGAGTCGCTACCCTAAGTGCGAAGTTGAAACAAGGGAGAGTCGCTACCCTGAGTGCGAAGTTGAAAAAAATGCTGAAACCCTGCCTCGTTGCGGGGTTTTTTGCTTTCTGGAGACATGGATGTGTAGTGGCCTAGTCATCCAAGACTACCTCTTAAGTTAAGAGGGGCGAAGTGTCTGGATCCTCAAGGGGCAAATCTAAAATTTCTTATCATCGACTCATTCTGTGAGCCAATGATATTGTCCTATCGGCTCATTTCGTGAGCCGATCAAGATCGTTCATCGGCTCATCTGGTGAGGTGGTCTCAACGCTCACTACCACCTAGATTTAATTTTTGGCTACATAGTTTCATATAAGATTGGAGCTTGGTCACCAAGCGACTCCAAACGCGATTTCGCTCACGTCTTTTTGAATAATGCTATTTCTATAATCGTCTTGGTGCCAAAAACAGTGGTGCTAATACTGGGGTTGAGAGATAATTTCACTGATATAAAAATGTGATACATGAGGATAAAAATGAACGATTTTTTGAAAACCTTGTTGAATATCCGTAGTCTGCGAGCTGCATTGCGTGAGTTGTCATTTGAGCAACTGGTCGAAGTTAAAGAAAAATTTGATGAGGTTTTTGCTGAGCGTGAGCAGCAAGAAACCAAATTGAGAGAGGAATCTGCCGAGCGCCTGCAAAAATTGGCTGAGTTTACCGCGATGCTGAAAGACGCTGGCATCGATCCGAGCGAGCTGGTTGGCACTGCGGCTCCAGCGAAATCTGAGGGTTCAGCTAAAGCCAAACGCGCTCCTCGTCCTGCAAAATACAAGTACACCGAAAACGGTCAGGAGAAGACCTGGACGGGTCAGGGGCGCATGCCTAAGGCTATCGCAGAAGCTGTTGCGGCTGGCAAGACTCTGGAAGATTTCCTGATCTAATGCTGAGAGCCCATGCCTGTGTGGTATGGGCTCTTTCTAGCTACCATAGATATGTGTAGAGGTTAATTATGAGTGATAGCTTTCCTTATAGTCTTCCAATAATGGATGTGATCCGTCATGACTATGAGAGATTTAGGTTTGACACTCATAAATATACACATAAGGGATTGTTTACAGATGGTGATTTATTATTTGCTGTGATACTAGAAGTAAACAGTAACAAGGAGCTTCTAGAGGAGCTAAGTCAGCAGTATCATCATTTTAAAACAGCTGGAATTCCAGCCGCAAAAATTGTTGGGGAGATCTTAGATAGCTATAAGCCTATAGCGCTGCGAAATTCAATTGAGAAAAGTCATCTTCATGGTCATCCTATGAATATGCACGAAACAATTAATGAACTGAATTTACATATTCCTAAAAAATATCATCCATTCTACGTTGACTTTAAGTATGGGACTAACAAGTTCCAGATTACCTTAAAATGTAATTTCACAGAAAGTGACAAGGAAGAAATTCAGTTGATATGTGAGTCTCTTGGTTATCAAGGGTATGATTACGTATTTATACACAATGATAGAATAAAGGACTACCCTGGCGAAGTTCACTATAAACCAAATCAAAATGGCAACTTATTATTGGCTGCTAGCGGACTGATTCATAAGCAATTCCCAAAAGAATTACTTGCATGCTATGAAGAAGATGAAGACTTTTGGCTTGAGAATCGACATTTTATTTTTAGTGGGAATCATTCTGATTCGGCAGCGAGTTACTTATTGCCTGGTTTTGATAAAATCGGAACACGCTGTTTTGTTGATGCATCAGTTTTCTCTCGTCTAAATATTAGGGTCTATTTGACGCTATATGAACAGGTGGTTATCGCATTGCCGCTTGAGCAGTCCAATGAGCATTTTTATGAAATGTTTAAAATTAATAGGTTTGAGTTGCGTGAATTGATTTTTCGTGGGCGATTATTATTTGTTGTCCCACAAAATCTCGCTAGGTATTCTCAATCCTTGCTCCTTGATATCATTTCAGTTAATCCTAATTCTATTATTTTCTCTAGACGTTTAGCCGCAGCAACCATTCAAGGTATCCAAGAAAAGAGTGGTGTTGTTGGGACTACTTTTTCGAGTGATGAACAATATAATTTCGTTCACCACTGCTCTCGTTCTGGAAATATAGGATTGCAGCGACTAGCGGATATGCTTTCGGCACAATGGCAATTCGGAGAGTATATTACAAATAAAGAAGGTGCGGTAGGTGCACATTATTTGGGACTATCTGGAATGGCCATAATGGGATTTAAAGAAAAAGGAAAAGACTATACTATAGAATTATCTAGTGCGAGCTCTAGCTACGAGTTTTCCCAAGGATTAAAGGCCCATCACTTTCCATTCGACTCTAGTGGTTACTCAGAGGTTAATGCTTGCCAAATTATTAGTGGCTTATATAACGGAGTTGTTAGTACATCACAAACCATACGAGAGTCTGAGATATCGACAATTTTGAGTAAAGTGTTTGCAGTTAATAATGACATGAGCGTACTGGAACTCGATGATGCATTATCACGCAGTCTTATTAGAACTCTACCAAAAATTATAGGTGAGTTTTCTAGGCTTAGTGAGGAACAAAGAACAGAAAAGCTCTACTGCTTAAACAAAGAAATACAAAGGATTGAAAAAAATCAAACGAGAGTAGCATCTCTGGATTTTGCTGGTGCATTTATTCCCGCAGCTGCTGGGGCTGTAATGGAATACTCAAATGTTATGGGGGCTGGCTATATATCACTGGGTGGATGGGCGATTAAAGCACTTGAAATGTATACTCGCAACTCTGACTTAATAAACAATCCGGTATATATTAAGTTATCGAGTCTAAATCATCTAGTTTCTCAAGATGCTGTGATAGTGAAACATGTAAGAGATGCCTTTTCTACTGTTAATGGATAGCATTTTCTGCCAAATGGCCTAGCCATTTATTATAAGGTATCTGATGTCTATGAGTAAAAAATTGGAAGATTTAATCGAATCACAACCATTTGAGGTAGCTCAGAGCACAAAGGAGCTTGCCGAAGTGCTGAGAGTCCGTATCGCTCTGACCAAATTGCTTTCAAATCTCATGGCTGGTGATGTTCCTGAAATTGATGCCGATGTTCTCGATGGTTTGTTGTCGCTCAAAAGGTCAGTGGAGAGCCAAGACTGTCGGCTAAGTTTATTCGTCCATATGCCAGATGGTACGCATCATGGCGTCAACATTTAACTAAAGTGCGTCATTAGTACGTTAATCGCAGATCTCATCTACCAAACGAAATTAACGCTCCCATGGCGATGCTTTTTCAAACTCCCTCGGTGTGCAAGCGGATCTGATAGCGTGTATTGCGTCCGCCACCAGGTAATTTCTCAATGCACCCCCTACCCACCAATTCGGCCAGATGGCGTGTAGCCGTCGCCTTGCTGACTCCGGTGACTTTTTGATATTGGCTGGCGTTGATGCCATTTTCAAAACCTTGTTGGCCGCCATCCAATAAACGGTTAATAACCTTGGTTTGCTCTGGACTCAGACCATCATGACAGTGCTGCAACCAGAAATGTTTTTTGGCAAGAGAACGCTCAATAACCTGTAATGCCAGCTCTATGGCGTAATCCAGTGTGTCGAGGAACCAACAGATCCAGGAGGTAATATCTAGCGAGCCCCTCTGCGCTGACTCAAGCGCTCGATAGTAGTCACCCCGCAGCTCTAGAATCGCAACTGACATGGCATACAGCCGGATGCTGTGGCTGTCAGCCTGTGACAGCGCGAGATCGGTCAATGCCCGCGTGAGCCGCCCATTACCATCATCAACGGGATGCAGGGTCACGAACCAGAGATGGCAAATCGCCGCACGAAGCAGTGGATCCATCGTGGGGTCATGCTGAGTCTGGTTAAACCAGGGGATGAACTCGGCCAGTTGATCGTCCAGAGTTGCTCTGGGCGGTGCCTCAAAATGCACGGTGGGGCGATCTACACGTCCAGAGACAACCAGCATCGGCGCATCTCCTCGCAACTGCCCTACATGCAGCCGCTTCACCGACCATTCGTTGACGGGGAACAACCAACGATGCCATTGGTAAAGCCGCTCAATCGTCAACGGCTGTCCATGATTGTCGATGGCATCCAGCATCATGGCCGCGAGCCCCTCTGAGCGCTCTGATACTGGATAGGACTGAGTTTGTGAGCCTCCTAACCGCCTATCCAGAGAGGAACGCACGGATTGTGCATTGAGGCGTTCGCCTTCGATAGCGGACGAGGCGATGATGTTAGCCAATAACGTGTCCAACGTTTGGTCGGGGTTCCCCAACCTGGAATGACGACCGATTAGAATTCCCTGCCTGCGTTGAACCTGCCGTAATCTGGGCAATATCTCGCTATCCCGCCAACGAAAATGGGGCCAATCTGCTTGTTGCCAAATCCAAAATGGTTCCATTATTTCCTCATCCAACGTGCTAGGGTCTCAATAATGAGCCGACCCAGCCCATAATTCGGCTCAACATCTGAGCCGAATATAACACATGCAGCAGACCAGCAGAGCTGGAAATGAGGATGGAGATCCAGGCTGAAAATCTCAGACCGGAGCTGACGAAAAACTGGATTTATTGCTGCTGTGTGGCGCTACAGCAACCAGTAGATAGACGAGGCGGGAAGCTCGTTTTCGTTTCGAATGGTTCTTGTGAGCTTGCAGCTTGCGCTGCATGAATCCACCCCCAAGATAATGCCGTTCGGTCTACTCATTCATATGCCTGACGATACTCACTAATATTGGAATGCCAGTCTAAGCCACCAGAAGAGAAGAATTGAACCACCGAGTAGATTGCCTGCGAGGTATTTCCAAGATCGATCTGACAAGAACAAAATCGCCCCCAGTATTGTTATCAAACCCCAGAGATAGGGCATGAGCAGTACATATAGGCCAGTCAGGGAGTATTCATCGTTAAACCAGTCATAGACAGGCTGAATGAACAGGATCGATGCATTCAAGAGGTGATAGAGCATGAACAACACGAATACCCATGTTCTCTCTGTCTTCACTGCTGCGCTCACTTTAGTTCCCCTTGGAATGGATAGCTGAGTTCAATGACGGTCAAAAATGGCTTGTAGGCAAAGCGCTTGTAGTGTTGAAGAACAAACCAGCTTCTGAAACCGGACGCCAGGCCCTAGAACTTGACTCTTCCGGTTGTGGGGTCAGGGCCAATGTCAGGATAATCGAGACCGAAGTGGTCATATAGCGTTACTTTGATCGTGCCCTTGTAGAAATCGCCAAACTTTTCATATGTCGTGATTTCCGCCTTGCCTGCCCAGACATCGTTCACCGCAATTGTGAGGCCTTGCACCTTATCTACCGCAGAGTTGAAGATGGGTAACCGAAAGCCGGAGGTCTTGCTGTATTGCTGCATCAAGTCACTCAGAACAAGCTTATTCACATCACCATCAACTTCGGCCAGCTTTGCCTTCACTTCCTTGATAAGGGTATCTGAGAACTTGATCGTGGTCGGGTGAGCTCGCGCTGCTCTCGTCAATGCTTGGTTCCGGTATTCACCCCCCTCAGATTTTTCGAACTTGGCGATCATGGCCAGAATGTTCATCTTCAAGTCACCAGTTGCAAACAATGTGGCCATGTTGCGGAAGCTACTAAAGAACACCTTGGGGTCACTCTTTTCGAGATCGCCAATAAAGCCGTCATCTCCCATCTTCCCTACGAACATGGGGATAGCCTTGATCTGCTCAGCCGTCATCGTACCATAGGTCATATCTTCGGCAGGGCTACCATCAACGTTCTTACCTGGCTCACGCTTCGACTTGTAAATGAGCACAGGCACACGATAGGTTGTGGCTGACGTTGTATCGGTTTTTGGCTTGAGAGCAGGAGGTATGGTTTCTGTTTTCGGACGCTCTTTCTCTGCCGAACCAAACCACATTGTTGGCTTGGCCTGGGCATATGCCGACTTGATGGCCTGCTCAAACCTGGGCGTCCCTCTCACCGAGATTTGGTCTCCCTGAATAGTACAGCAAGCAAACACATCAGATTGCATCCCCAATACGACCTTTGAACCATCATCAAGGCTTCCTGCCACAGGGCCTAGAATGCGCTTGAACTCGTCCTTGGTGAGTTGGCTGATGTCTCTGAGGTCTGGTTTCTGCATGTATAGAGGGCTCGATGAAAAGTAGTGAGAGGATCACTTTATCATCAATGCGCCAATCGAGACCATGTAGGCATTTTCTGAAAACGGCAGTTTGTGACGCTTTCTATCGATGGACGCGGGGGATTAATAGCTAATAGACAAATGCTAAGGATGGCAATGATGCTAATTGCCATCACTGTGAATAATTATAGGGAAATTTGGTTTTATCTGGGTAAAGAGATAATTACTTGGCAAATATATCTATGGCAGCAACTCGCGAATGTCACACCCCATTACTCTGGCAAGACGATAAGCCTTTTCCAGGGTGATATTAACCTCACCACGCTCAATTCGTCCTACGTAGCTTCTATCAATTTCGGCCGCATATGCGAGTGCATCTTGCGATACGCCCAATTGAAGCCGTCTATCACGCACAGCATCACCAAATTTTTTTGCTAGATCTTGCATGTCTCGCCTCTCACTGGCGAGCACTATCTCTGGTTGTCTGGCTAACGACCACGGATTATAATCCGCAATCGAGTTTAGATTTCCACTAAATGTTTTCGTTCGAGGCTGAGTATTGCTTATGAGCTCCCAGACTGTGTGGTTACCAACCGCGCTCTACACCGCACTCATTCGATTGCAGATGGATGACTTCACTGCGATAGGATTTGTAAATGCCATTTTTGGTGACAAAGCAGAATCGCAGATACGTAAGCGGCGTTATACCTTCATTTATCGGCATCTGATTAAGCTCGTAAATCAGGGACTTCTAAAAAGGAAGAACGTTGATGATGGGAGGCGCTTTTCTCATTTCATCAGGACTCCCAAGTTCGATGAAGTGCATTTCAAAGAGGAATTTATTGGGCCGGATGCGCTTGTAACGGAATCGGGTAAGGAGCGAGAATTGGAAACGTATGAGTCTGTCTTGGAGGGGCTGAGTGCGAGAGCACAGCACTACCGTCAAGCGTTGCAGGAATGTGATTCAATGCTCACTGAGTACCAGGAGTTAAGATCCGACTTCTCCATATTGGATCTAGCGATTGAAAGGGCCATCAACCATACCGTTGCAGAAAGTCGCGATTTGCGGGGCAGGCTGGAGGCCGTGGAGAGGCTTTTGAGGGGGCTGATGGCGTTTAGAAGCGCCTCTTGATGTAACCGTTCAGCGTCAGGGGATTGATGCACACAGTTCGGAGTGAATGGGGTAATCCGTTTCTCGATGCGGGCTCGGATAATTGTATGCAGTCACTCTTGGGGTCAATGTCCCAAGTGTTTGGTCGTCTCAACCAACGAAAGTAAGCGTTGACGAAACAGCTCCCCACTCAGGGCGATAATAGCCACGTTGCGCAGTACATGGGCCCAGCAAAGCAGGCGCAGACTCGTGCAGAACTCCAGCAGGCGCTTGGCGACATCAATGCCACGCCCGTTGGCTGTCACAAAACAGACCGCTATCTTGCTCAGAGCCATACACACATAGATCCGATCGATAAGGTTGTCATGAGCCAACACTTTGCCGTGGAGGAGGTGATGAGGGCGTACTCATCCAAAGACCAATAAGGTCGTCATTGGTTGTCCAATGGGGGAGGGGGGGATTTAATTGAGAGGTTATAGAAGTAAAAAAGCCAGCTAATGCTGGCTTTTTTACTTCTGAAAATGGCGTCCCGTGCAGGATTCGAACCTGCGACCATCCGCTTAGCTTACCACTACAGCTTTCACTGCCACCCGAGGGTGTTTGTGGTCTGGACTATATCTTCACCCACAGCATTATCTGTTTGGGTGGAGGGCGCTAATGATGTATTCCGCAATGAGATCGCATTGCACCATCTAGTCTCTGCACCTTCTCTACACGCTTGTAGAGCTTGGCTCAAGATTACCACCGCCATTACGCGCTGAGGCTTCCTTGAATTCACCCTCTCCACTGTATAGGTTTCCCTGTACAGGCTCCTAATAACTTAAAGGCGGATGCTCTATCCGACTGAGCTAACGGGACAAATTTTACAAATCAACAACATCTTAAGAGCTATGCAAAATGGTAACTCTTTTTTGTAAGGAGTAACAGCAAGGCTTTACTAGGTAACCTTACCATCTCTCCAGCCCTTGCCTACTCTAGTCACCTCAAAAAGTGGTAACACTTTGGGGGTTAGTTTTGCTCTATCCAACTGAGCTAAGGGCGCTTTGTACCAACACGTCTTGAGGACGAGTCGATGAACATGGTCGGTGATAAAGGATTCGAACCTTTGACCCTCTGGTCCCAAACCAGATGCGCTACCGGACTGCGCTAATCACCGAAAATCCCTGACCAGCATATCGACAAGAGTCGTACTGGGCAACGGGCGGGCATCATAGCCAAGCGTAAGGGCCAGCGTCAACGACTTTTTCCCCCAGTAAATTCAAGTGCCTACTTATTGCCCGCTACAGGTCTGGCGTGCGTCTGCCGCTAACATCCCGGCTAAAAAAATGCGACAATGCGCGGCAGTTGAACACATGGTGAGTGGAGAACGATGTCTGCCAAAATCATAGATGGAAAACAGGTTGCGCAAACGATTCGCAGCCAGGTCGCGGCGCAAGTCCAACAGCGGTTGGCGGCAGGGAAACGGGCTCCTGGGCTGGCAGTCATTCTGGTGGGGGCGGATCCCGCCTCTCAGGTCTATGTCGGCAGCAAACGTCGGGCGTGCGAGGAGGTGGGGTTTCTCTCCCGCTCCTATGATCTGAGTGCAACCGCCAGTCAGGAAGAGCTGCTAGCGCTGATTGACCAGCTTAATGCGGATAGCCACGTAGATGGCATTCTGGTTCAGTTGCCGTTGCCGGATCACTTTGATACCACTCAGGTGCTGGAGCGGATCCAGCCTGACAAGGATGTAGATGGATTTCACCCGTATAACGTCGGCCGTCTGGCCCAACGTATTCCGGCGCTGCGCCCCTGTACCCCGAAAGGGATCATGACGCTGATCGAGACCACCGGCGTGAAGACGCACGGTCTGCATGCGGTCGTGGTGGGAGCGTCCAACATAGTGGGGCGTCCCATGACCCTCGAATTGTTGCTGGCGGGCTGCACAACCACGACCTGTCACCGTTTTACGCGGGATCTGGAAGAGCAGGTTCGCCGTGCCGATCTGCTGGTTGTTGCTGTCGGCAAGCCCAACTTCATTCCTGGCGAGTGGATCAAACCGGGGGCACTGGTAATCGATGTGGGCATCAATCGCTTGGCTGATGGCTCGTTGGTCGGGGATGTGGAGTTTGAGACGGCGCGCAGCCATGCCGCCTTCATTACCCCGGTACCCGGTGGCGTCGGCCCAATGACGGTCGCCAGCCTGATGGAAAATACCCTGATCGCCTGTAGTGAATATCACGACTGATCATGGCTGGTGATAACCCTGTGATCCCGTGAGGAGGCAGGATTCGCCAGAAATCTGACAATAAAAAACCGGTTGCTCAGAGAGGAACCGGTTTTTTATTTATCCAACGGGCGTTATTTACATATTTTGTGCTTCGTTTGGCACAATCACAGAGGCGTGATTTCCTTTCGGCCCCTGTTGCAGTTCAAAATTGACAGCCTGACCCGCTTTCAGGGTCTTGTAGCCCTCCATTTGAATCGTGGAGTAGTGAGCGAAGATATCCTCACCGCCCCCTTCCGGACAGATAAACCCAAATCCTTTTGCGTTGTTAAACCACTTAACTGTGCCGGTTGCCATACTTCTACATCCTTTTATTGATTACCCAGAAGTCGTTGAGTAACCTGCGCCAGCCCTTTATAACTAGGGACATGGGCCCATAGCAGACGGGCACAGATTAGCAAGTAACCAATCTAGTCTAACTTTTGAGCGAGTCAAGAAGTTGTTAACAGCTGATGTGATCTGGTTAACAAGTCTATTGACAACCTTGTGTTAGACGGTAGTAATCTAGAGGTACCAAAGCGCGATTATGAGCAAGCAGAAAGAACTCTTTGCTAATGAAGAGATTGCAGAAGCAGAGAAAACAAAGCTGCAGCCGCCACCCATGTATAAGGTTGTGTTGAACAACGATGACTACACGCCCATGGAGTTTGTGGTGGAGGTGCTGCAAAAGTTCTTTGGTATGGATTTGGACAAGGCGACTCAGGTCATGCTGAGTGTGCATTATAGTGGTAAGGGTGTCTGCGGCATGTTTACCGCAGAGATCGCCGAAACCAAGGTTGTCCAGGTCAACACCTATGCACGTAACAACGAACATCCACTGCTCTGTACTATGGAAAAGGCTTGAATCTGATGACTTGATGGCGAGTGTGACACCACATTGTAGCTGTACTAGGGGAGGTGCCTATGTTGAATAAAGATCTAGAAAAGACGCTGAACGAGGCTTTCAAACTGGCCCGTGACGAGCGCCACGAATTCATGACCGTCGAGCACCTGTTGTTAGCCCTTCTGGATAACAGTTCAGCCCATGAGGCGCTGAGCTCCTGTGGTGCCGATGTCGAGCAGATGCGCAAAGAGATCCGCGCATTCATCACCCAAACTACTCCGCTCATACCGCGCGACGATGAAGATCGTGAAACCCAGCCGACACTGGGCTTCCAGCGCGTGTTGCAGCGTGCCGTCTTCCATGTGCAATCCTCCGGCAATACCGAAGTCAGCGGCGCCAATGTGCTGGTCGCTATCTTCAGTGAGCAGGAGTCACAAGCTGCCTATTTCCTGAAAAAAGCCGAGATCAGCCGTCTCGACGTCGTCAATTTCCTCTCCCACGGGGTGCGCAAGGACAGCAAGCCTGATCTCGGCAGCAATAACAATCCCGAGTCTGATGATGATGTCTCGGCCGCCCAAATTGAAAGCTTTGCCACCAACCTGAACCAGCTGGTGCTGGAAGGGCGTATCGATCCGCTGATTGGTCGTGATCAGGAGCTCAACCGTACCATTCAGGTGCTCTGCCGCCGTCGCAAGAACAACCCGCTGCTGGTGGGGGAAGCTGGCGTGGGTAAAACCGCCATTGCCGAAGGGTTGGCTTACCGTATCGTTAAAGGCGATGTGCCCGAGGTGATTGCGGGCAGTACCATCTATTCGCTGGATATGGGTTCTCTGCTGGCTGGCACCAAGTACCGTGGTGATTTCGAGAAGCGCCTCAAGGTACTGCTCAAGCAGATTGAGCGTCAGGAAGGGGCCATCCTCTTTATCGACGAGATCCATACCATCATCGGTGCCGGTGCGGCATCCGGTGGTCAGCTGGATGCCGCCAACCTGATCAAGCCGCTGCTCTCCAATGGTTTGCTCCGCTGTGTGGGATCCACCACTTATCAGGAGTACGCCCAGATCTTCGAGAAAGACCGTGCGTTGGCCCGTCGCTTCCAGAAGATCGATATTGTCGAGCCGACTATCGATGACACCACTCGCATCCTGATGGGGCTCAAGAGTCGCTATGAAGCTCACCACGGCGTGCGCTATACCGCCAAGGCGATCCGTGCAGCTGCCGAGCTCTCTGCCAAGTACATCAACGATCGTCACTTGCCCGACAAGGCGATCGACGTGATCGACGAAGCGGGTGCCGGTCAGCGGTTGCTGCCGGCGAGCAAGCGCAAGAAAGTGATCAATGTGCAGGAAATTGAGTCCATCGTAGCCAAGATCGCCCGCATTCCGGAGAAATCAGTTTCTTCCTCGGATAAAGAGGTACTGAAGAACCTGGAGCGCAATCTGAAGATGGTGGTCTTTGGTCAGGATAAAGCCATCGAGGTGCTGACCGATGCGATTCGCCTCTCTCGTTCAGGTTTGGGTAACGAGCGTCGCCCGGTTGGTTGCTTCCTGTTTGCCGGTCCTACCGGTGTTGGTAAAACAGAGGTGACCCAGCAGTTGGGCAAGGCATTGGGTGTCGAGATGCTGCGCTTTGATATGTCCGAGTACATGGAACGTCACACCGTCTCACGTCTGATTGGTGCGCCTCCCGGCTATGTTGGTTTTGAGCAGGGTGGTCTGCTGACTGATGCGGTGATCAAGCATCCTCATTCCGTTGTGTTGCTTGACGAAATTGAGAAAGCTCACCCGGACGTATTCAATCTGCTGTTGCAGGTGATGGACAACGGTACCCTGACCGATAACAACGGACGCAAGGCAGATTTCCGTAATGTGATCCTGGTAATGACCACCAACGCCGGTGTGCAGGAGACCCAACGCAAATCGATTGGCTTCCAGCAACAGGATTTGAGCCACGATGCCATGGCGGTGATCAACAAGACCTTCAGTCCGGAGTTCCGTAACCGGCTTGATCACACCATCTGGTTCAACCATCTCGATATGACGGTGATCCATCAGGTGGTCGACAAGTTCATTGTCGAATTGCAGGTTCAACTGGATGCGAAGGGAGTTTCTCTCGAGGTGTCCGAGCGTGCCCGCCACTGGTTGGCGGAGAAGGGGTATGACAGAGCCATGGGGGCCAGACCGATGAGTCGGGTAATCCAGGAGCACCTCAAGAAACCCCTGGCCAACGAGATCCTGTTTGGTTCACTGGTTGACGGGGGGATAGTAAAGGTTGAGTTGGTAAATGACAGCCTCAGCTTTGATTTTCAGGTCAATGTTGAAGCTGTTTCCCACTAAGCGTCAGTGATCAGAAAACGACAAAAAACCCCAACCGAAAGGTTGGGGTTTTTTGCTGAATTCCTGGCTTAGCGAGAGCGGAAAACAATACGTCCCTTGGAGAGATCGTAGGGAGTCAGTGCTACCGTTACTTTGTCTCCAGTCAGGATACGAATGTAGTTTTTGCGCATCTTGCCTGAAATATGAGCGATAACCACGTGACCATTCTCCAGTTCCACACGGAACATGGTATTGGGCAGGGTTTCGAGAATAGTGCCCTGCATCTCAATACTGTCTTCTTTAGCCATTGAATCCTCTTGATAAGCCACAACAAAAAACCGCTGGATCATGCCGGATTTAAGGCTATGTGTAAAGTTTACTCGGGCTTGGTGTCGATATTTTTCCATTCCCCCTGAATTAACAGCTCATGAGGGAGATAATTGCGCTTGTAATTCATCTTGCGACACGCCTCCACCAGATAGCCAAGATAGAGCCAGCTTCGCCCGGTTCGCCTGGCCAGATCGAGCTGGCAGAGGATGGCAAAGGTGCCCAGGGAGCGATCGGCATAATCCGGATCGAAGAAGGTGTACATAGCGCTCAAGGAGTGGGGTAGCAGGTCTGTGGTGGCCACGCCGATAAGACGGCCCTCCTTGCGCATCTCCAGATAGAGTGGCGGCATCCAGTCACAATGGAGAAATCCGCGATACTGGCTACGGTTGGGGGGATACATGCTGCCATCGTGATGGCGTTCGCGGATATAGCGTTCGTAGAGCAGGTAATACTCGGGTTTGTCATCATAGCTCAGGACGATCTCGATATCCCTGTTGAGCTGGCGGATCCGTTTCTGGCCGCGGCTGGGGCGAAAGCGCTCGCTGTGAATACGAAGGGATTGGCAGGCATGGCACGCCGGGCAGTGGGGGCGATAGATGTCGTTGCCACTGCGGCGAAAACCGGCAGTCAACAATCGCTCGTAGCCGTTGGCGTTGAGCAGATTGTGATCCATCAGCACCAGCAACTGCTCCTGTTCATGGTCCAGATAACTGCAGGGATGCTTGGGAGTCAGCCCTACTTTGAGGATCACTTCTTCAGTCATAAGCTGATCTCCCCCTCTTGCCAGCAGGAAGCCAATAGTGGTTGATGGCCAAGGCGCGCCAGCTCAGCCAGAAAACGGGCCCGTGGCCACTCCTCGATACCCAGGGTCGCCAGAAACGGGTTTTGCATCTGGCAATCGATGAGGGCGCCGTGATGGCGGGCGAAGTGGCGACAGAGTGCCACCATGGCAAGTTTGGCGCCGTTATCAATCCGGCTGAACATGGATTCACCGCAAAACAGTCGGCCGATAGAGAGGCCATACAGTCCCGCTTGCAGCTCTCCCTCCTGCCAGATCTCGATAGAGTGGGCATGACCCAGTTGGTGCAACTGCTGGTAGGCCTCGATCATGGGTTGGCTGATCCAGGTGCCATCGGCAGTGCGACGAGGGGCGGCGCAGGCGGTAATGACTTCATTAAAGGCGCGATTGACAGAAATATCGAATGGGGTACGGCGGATAATCTTCTGCAGTGTCCGCCCCACATGGAGTTGGTCGGGACGGATCACCCCGCGGGGATCCGGTGACCACCACAGGGTCGGCTGGTGGGGTTCATTCCACGGGAAGATTCCCTTGTGGTAAGCTGCCAGCAATCTGGCAGGGGAGAGATCCCCGCCGATCGCCAGCAAGCCGTTGGGCTCTTCCAGCGCATGGCCGGGGTCGGGAAACCAGCAAAGCTCATCATCCAGTTGGGTAAGATAGCGAGACATAAGGCAACGAGGTTCATAGATGAAGGCCATTATCCTGATAGTATCCAGCTTGTTCTGCTTTGTCACGGCGCCTGCCGTGGCGGAGGTCTACCAGCGCAATACCGCACGGCCGGTCAATCAGGTGGTGTTTGGTCAGGTCGAAACGGTGCGCAATATTACCCAGCGCCAGATCCTGGAGTCCGAGCACTCTGGCTGGAAGACGCTGGGTGGTGCCGTGTTGGGCGGTCTGCTTGGCAACCAGTTTGGCGGCGGTCATGGCCGTGAAATCGCCACCGCCGTCGGCGCGCTCGCAGGTGCTGCAGCTGCGCAGCAATACCAGTCCGGGGGAACCGTGGTGGAAAACAAGTTGGTGGAGCTGCTGATCCGCAACGAACAAAATGCTCTTATCAACGTGATCCAGGATTATGATCCCGCCATGGTCTTTGCCAATGGGGACAAGGTGCGCATTCTCTACTTCGATGATGGGGTGCGGGTGGATAAAACCTATTGATGCTCATGTTGCATGATGCAGTTGCGGCCAGCATGCTTGGCTTGATAGAGCAGTTGGTCTGCATCGTTGAGTAGGTTACCTAGCTCATCCGATGGGGTGTTGGTGATGCCAAAACTTATGGTTATCGAAAAGACAGCATTGTCTACCCTGATCTCTTCCTGTGATATTGCCACTCTAAACTGGTCTAGTCTCTCAAGCAGGCATGAGAAACTTGGTTGTTTACTGAGAATGCAAAACTCTTCTCCGCCGAGTCTGGCCACCAACTCTTCCTTGAAGTATTCCTTTAACTTCTCTGCGACCAGTTTAAGTACAGTGTCGCCGATGTGATGCCCATGTTGGTCATTGACACGTTTGAAGTGATCGATATCGAGTAAACAGGCCGTCAGCGTAGGCTGTTCTTGCAGCCATTTGTTGCCGTGTTCGAACAGAAAACGGCGGTTGTAGAGATTGGTTAGATAGTCGCGATTGGCTGTATCACGGATGGTATCCATTAGCTCCAGTGTCTCCAGATTATGGCCAACCCGGCAGTAAAGCTCTTCGGGGGTGAACGGTTTGCTCAAAAAATCATTTGCCCCCAGTTTGATGAATCGGGCTGAAAGCGTTTTGTCTTCAGAGCTGGAGAGTCCAAGAATAGCGAGAGACTGTTTATCGAAGATGTCCCGTAGTCGCCGAACCAACTCTATACCATCCATCTGTGGCATTAGATAATCGGTCACGATAAGACGAATGGTAGGATGCTCCCTGAGCAGTTGTAACGCTTGTTGGCCAGATTCGGCTTCAAAGACGGTCAATAACTGACGACGTAGCAGGTTGGCAATATGGTGGCGTGACATCATTGAATCGTCCACTACCATGACCTCGATAGCGCGGTTATTAGAGAGGCGTCTTACCATACTGACAGTGTATTGAGCACTGAAGCGGGAATCCTTGATGATGTAGTCAAGTGCGCCTTGTTCGAGCCAATAGCGTCTGGAATCTTCGTTGAGGTTAGCAGTCAGGATAATGACAGGCACCCCACGAGCTAATAATGCGCTGGCCGCTTCACCATTTGGTGCATCGGGCAATGTCAAATCGACTAACGCCACAAAATAGTCACCATGATGCTTGGCTAGACACTCGGTCAGGGTATATACAGCATCCACTTCCAGATTGAGATGTTGGCGGATGGCTTGTGTCAGCATACGGCTTATGGTCTGACTATCTTCCACCAGAAGAAGTTTATTCATTACGCGAGTTCCCTGCGAGAGCGACATTCTATCCAATAAAGCAAAAGGTATACCAGAGTATACCTTTTGCCAGTCATTGCGTTGTTAGAGAGCCGTGCTTTTATTGCGCGTCAAGGTAGCGTTCGGCATCGAGGGCTGCCATGCAGCCGGTACCGGCAGAGGTGATCGCCTGACGGTAGTTGTGGTCGGCCACATCGCCGGCAGCGAAGACACCTTCAATGCTGGTCTGGGTGGCAAAACCGTCGAGGCCGCCGCGTACCTTCAGATAGCCGTTTTGCATCTCCAGCTGGCCATCGAAGATCTGGGTATTGGGCTGGTGGCCGATGGCGATGAAGACGCCCATCAGCGGCAGCTCGCTGGTGCTGTTGTCCTGAGTGTTGCGCAGGCGCACACCGGTGACCCCCATCTGATCACCCAGCACTTCGTCCAGGGTCTGGTGGGTGTGCAGCACGATGTTGCCGCTCGCAACCTTGTCGTGCAGACGCTTGATCAGGATCTTCTCGGCACGGAATTCGTCGCGGCGGTGGATCAGGTGCACCTTTTTGGCGATGTTGGCCAGATACAAGGCTTCTTCAACTGCGGTGTTGCCGCCGCCGATCACCGCCACTTCCTGATTGCGATAGAAGAAACCGTCACAGGTGGCACAGGCAGAGACGCCGCGCCCCTTGAAGGCCTCTTCGGAGGGCAGACCCAGATACTTGGCGGAGGCACCGGTCGCGATGATCAGGGCATCGCAGGTGTACTCGCCGTTGTCGCCCTTGAGACGGAACGGGCGCTGAGTCAGTTCGACACTGTTGATGTGATCAAACAGGATGCGGGTATCGAACTTCTCTGCATGCTCTTTCATGCGCTCCATCAGGGCAGGGCCGGTCAGCCCTTCCGGATCACCTGGCCAGTTTTCCACTTCGGTGGTGGTGGTCAGCTGACCTCCTTGCTGCATGCCGGTGATGAGCAGGGGATTGAGGTTGGCGCGGGCGGCGTAGACGGCCGCGGTGTAACCGGCCGGGCCTGACCCTAAGATCAGCAATTTGCTGTGAGTGACTTGGCTCATGATGTCATTTCCGGGATGTGATGAGTTTGCGCGATTGTAGGTAATTCGTGATCCGGGGTCAAAGGCTGGTGAGTCGATTGCACTAATCGTGTTCACAAGGGGTGACATACAAAATAAAGGAATAAAAAAACCGCCCATCGCGGGCGGATTTTCACTCATCTCCAACTGGCGCAGGCCAGCGCAGATCAGTTCAGCAGGGTCAGGGGATCCGTGTAGGCAAGGCCATGTGCCACGGCCACTTCCTTGCAGGTGAGTTTGCCCTCCATCACGTTGAGCCCGTGCAACAGGTTGGGGTCGCTCAGCAGTGCCTGACGATATCCTTGCTGGGCCAGCTTGATGATAAAGGGGAGGGTGGCATTGTTGAGCGCCACGGTCGAGGTGCGGGCCACCGCCCCCGGCATGTTGGCGACACAGTAGTGCACCACCTCATCGACAATATAGGTCGGATCCTGGTGGGTGGTGGCGTGGGAGGTTTCCACACAGCCGCCCTGATCGATGGCCACATCGACGATGGCAGAACCCGGCTTCATGCGCGCAATATGGTCACGGCGGACAAGTTTTGGCGCAGTGGCACCCGGCACCAGCACGCCGCCGATGACCAGATCGGCCGCCAGCAGATGGCGCTCCAGTGTCTCGCTGTTGGAGTAGACCACCTTGGCCGCTCCCTGGAACTCGTTATCGAGACGACGCAAGGTATCGACGTTGTTGTCGAGGATGGTGACATCCGCGCGCAGGCCAATGGCCATGCGGGCTGCATTGGAGCCGACCACGCCGCCACCGATGATCACCACCTTGGCTGGTTCGACACCGGGTACGCCGCCGAGCAGCACACCGCTACCACCGCGCGATTTTTCCAGCGCCTGGGCACCCGCCTGAATAGACATGCGTCCGGCCACTTCCGACATGGGGGCCAGCAGGGGCAGGCCGCCACGGCCGTCGGTGACGGTTTCATAGGCGATACAGATGGCGCCGCTTTTCAGCAGGGCTTCGGTCTGGGGCAAGTCTGGCGCCAGATGCAGATAGGTAAACAGGGTTTGACCCGGGCGCAGCATGGCACATTCTACAGGCTGAGGTTCCTTGACCTTGACGATCATCTCGGCTTTGGCGAAAACCTCTGCTGCAGAGGCCAAAATTTCGGCTCCAACAGCGATATAATCTGCATCGCTGAAGCCAATGCCGTTTCCGGCACCGCTTTGGACGAAAACAGTATGGTTTCGTGCTGTCAGTTCACGTACACTGGCCGGAACCATGCCTACGCGGTATTCATGGTTTTTTATCTCTTTAGGTACACCGATAATCATGCTATCCCTCGTCTATAGATTGGTGTTTCATGTTGCCAAAATGTTAACCAACATTTGCGCCTAGTATATTCAGGTATTGACAGGATTTGTGACCATAATTATAAAATGACTGGTGATTCTTACCAAAAAATAGCCAAAGGATGGAATAAAATGATGGAAGCTAAGAGTCGGCTAAAGGATTTGGACAGGATTGACCGCAACATTCTTAATGAACTGCAAAAGGATGGCAGGATTTCGAATGTTGAGTTGTCCAAGCGAGTTGGCCTGAGTCCTACACCGTGTCTGGAACGGGTTCGTCGCCTCGAGCGACAAGGTTATATCGAAGGATATGCCGCTATTCTGAACCCTCATTATCTGGACGCATCTCTGCTGGTGTTTGTAGAGATAACCCTCAATCGCGGGGCGCCTGATGTGTTTGAACAGTTCAACAAGGCTGTTCAGGTGCTCGAAGAGATCCAGGAGTGTCATCTGGTTTCCGGTGACTTCGACTATCTGCTCAAGACCCGAGTCAGCGACATGTCGGCTTACCGCCGTCTGTTGGGGGAAACCCTGCTGCGTCTGCCCGGTGTCAATGACACCCGCACCTACGTGGTGATGGAAGAGGTCAAGCAGAGCAGTCGTCTGGTGATCAGCACCCGATAAAGCAGGTTATGCCGTGGTATCTTTTCCATATGAGACACCATGACAGTCAGAAACGAGCGGCCGGTCCGCTCGTTTCTTCTTGTAAAGATAATTGCAAATATGGCCCCGTCCCATCAGGCTCTGGCTGACAATCGATGGGCTTTTCGGGGATACTAGGCCCCCTTATTTCCTGCATTACATGTTTTCAGAAAGGAGCCGGAGTTTGGCCGATAAAAAGCTGTTTACTCCTTTATCAGGTACACAACGGATCTTCGAAGCCGTCTTGATCGCCATCACCCTGATGGCTGCTTATCTTCTGCTTGCCCTGTTGTCCTATCATCCCGCTGATCCCGGCTGGTCCCAGACCTCCTGGCAAGGGGAGGTGAAGAACCTCGCCGGTAGTGCCGGTGCCTGGCTCGCCGACATCACCATGTTTACCTTTGGTGCTTTCTCCTATCTGGTGCCGCCGCTGGTGGTACTGCTAGGCTGGAGTCTGTTCTGGCGCCCGAGCCGTCTGCTCGATGTGGATTACCTCACCCTGGGGGTGCGGATCATCGGCTTTATCCTGACTGTGCTCGGCATGTCGGCCATTGCCAGCATGAACTTCAACGATATGCAGAACTTCTCCGCCGGTGGTCTGGTGGGGGATGTAATAGCCTCCGCGGTGGTGCCGCTGTTTGGCGGCGTCGGGGCCAACCTGATGCTGCTCTGCTTCGTGGCAACCGGCATCACCCTGTTTACCGGCTGGTCCTGGCTCACCATCGTCGAGCAGATCGGCGCGGCCTGTACCGGTTCTGTCAGTGCTGTTTACCACTTCCCGACCACCCTCGGCCGCTGGCTGACCGGTGGCTGGCGTCAACCCCGCAACGAGGGGCCGGATCCCTTGCTGGAAGGCGGGGTAGGGGCCATCGCGTTTGATGACGAGGAAGATGAGCCGCACACCAGCTGGACGCGCAAGCCCAAGGGCAAGAACCAGAAGGCTGCCTCCGAAGAGTGGCTGCCGGAACTCGACGACGATACCTTCGAGTTCGACCCACAGTTTGATGATGAAGATGATGAGCCGGCTCCGGCTGCCAAGCCGAAACGTGCGGTGGCGGCCGCCAATGGTCGCCGCCAGCCGGTACTGGCTGTGGCCGATGACGATGATGAGGACGATCTGGATCTGCCCTGGGCCGAAGGGGACGACGAGGTTGCCGCGCCGGTAGCCGTCGCACCAACCAAGCCCAAGCGTCGTCCACAATCTACGCTGCCGCCGTTGCCGAGTATCGAGCTGCTCGACCGTCCACCAGCCAAGACCCAGATGATGAGCAAGGATGAGCTGGATCGCATGGGCCGTCTGGTGGAGGCCAAGCTTGCCGACTACAACGTGCAGGCCAAGGTGGTCGGTGTCTATCCGGGCCCGGTTATTACCCGTTTCGAGCTGGATCTGGCGCCGGGTATGAAGGCGAGCAAGATCACCAACCTCTCGCGCGATCTGGCCCGCTCCCTCTCTGCCAGCAGTGTGCGGGTGGTGGAAGTGATCCCGGGTAAAACCTATGTCGGTATCGAGCTGCCCAACCGGGTGCGTCAGACCGTTTACCTGCGCGAAACCCTCGACTGCGATGCCTTCCGCGATAGCCGCAACCCGCTCACCATGGGCCTGGGTCAGGACATCGCAGGGGAGCCGGTGGTGGTGAACCTGGCCAAGATGCCGCACCTGCTGGTGGCCGGTACCACAGGTTCAGGTAAGTCGGTGGGGGTCAACACCATGATCATCTCGATGCTCTACAAGTCATCCCCCGATGACCTGCGCTTTATCATGATCGACCCCAAGATGCTGGAACTCTCGGTCTACGAAGGGATCCCGCATCTGCTGACCGAGGTTGTGACCGACATGAAGGATGCCGCCAACGCTCTGCGCTGGTGTGTGGGGGAGATGGAGCGCCGTTACAAGCTGATGTCGGCAGTCGGGGTGCGCAACCTCAAGGGCTACAACGACAAGGTACTGGCCGCCATCGAGGAGGGGGAACCCCTGCTGGATCCGTTGTGGCGTCCGGGTGACTCCATGGATCAGATGCCGCCAGAGCTGGAGAAACTGCCCCACATCGTGGTGGTGGTGGACGAATTTGCCGACATGATGATGATCGTCGGCAAGAAGGTGGAAGAGCTGATCGCCCGTATCGCCCAGAAGGCGCGGGCCGCCGGTATTCACCTCATTCTGGCGACCCAGCGTCCGTCGGTGGATGTCATTACCGGTCTTATCAAGGCCAACATCCCGACCCGTATTTCGTTCCAGGTATCGAGCAAGATCGACTCCCGTACCATCATCGATCAGGGCGGCGCCGAATCTTTGCTCGGTATGGGCGACATGCTCTATATGCCGGCCGGTACCTCCAACCCGACCCGGGTACACGGTGCGTTCGTCGATGATCACGAAGTGCACAAGGTGGTGGCAGACTGGAAACTGCGCGGCGAGCCGAACTACATCGAGGAGATCCTCTCCGGTGAGTCGGGTGGCGAAGGTGGCAGCGGCGAATATGGCGGTGGTGGCGATGAAGAGCTCGATCCCCTGTTCGACGAGGCGGTCGCTTTTGTGGTGGAGTCCCGCCGTGGCTCGACCTCCAGCGTCCAGCGCAAGTTCAAGATTGGTTACAACCGGGCAGCCCGTCTCATCGAGCAGATGGAGAATCAGGGCATCGTCAGCTCACCGGGTGGCAATGGTCAGCGCGACGTGCTGGCACCGCCTCCGGTGCGGGACTAAGCCTCACCGTTTCATACTATCCCTGGCCATGCCCTCCGCGGGCGTGGCCTTTTATCGAGAACGTCTTTATGAAGAGCGTGATGAAAAAACAACTGTTGATGGGTACCGTGCTGCTGATGGCCAGTAGCCAGGTGTGGGCCGATGCGGCCAGCGATCTCAAACAGAAGCTGGCGGGGGTGAGCCTCTTCTCCGCCAAATTTGCCCAGACCGTCTATGACAGCAAGGGCAAGGAGCTGCAAAAGGCCAGCGGCGACCTGCTGGTGCAGCGGCCAAACCGTTTCAACTGGCACACCACCTCGCCGGACGAGAGCCTGATCGTGGCCGATGGTCAGGATGTCTGGGTCTATGATCCCTTCGTCGAGCAGGTCACCGCCCTCAAGCTGAAAGATGCGGTGCTCAACACCCCCTTTATTCTGATTGCCGGCAATGACGACAAGTTCTGGAAGAACTATGACGTGACTCAGGAGGGGGATGTCTATACCGTCACCAGCCGCAACAAGGATGAGCTGATCGCCTCCTTCCGTGTCACCTTCGACAGACAAGACAACATCAGTCGTTTCGATGTGAAAGAGGCGCAAGGGCAGTGGAGTGAATTCACCCTGAGCAGCTTCAACCGCAAGCCGGTGCTAAAGGGCAACGAATTTGTTTTCAAGATCCCGAAGGGGGTCGAGCTGGACGACCAGCGCTAATGAGCAAGCGGTCGTTGGATTGCTCGCCACAGCGCCAGTCAAAGGCGAGTGGCGTGACGCTGGGTGGTCAATACAGATGAGCAACTTGTCGCTGGATTTCTCATCGGACTTTCGTCCGCTGGCGGCCCGGATGCGGCCGCAAAACCTCGACCAGTATATCGGTCAGCAACATATCCTGGGGGCTGACAAGCCCCTGCGCAAAGCCATTCTGGCGGGTCACTGCCACTCGATGATCCTGTGGGGGCCGCCCGGTACCGGCAAGACCACGCTGGCGGAGCTGATGGCTCACTACTGTCAGGCGGAAGTGGAGCGACTCTCTGCGGTCACCTCTGGCATCAAGGAGATCCGCGCCGCCATCGACAAGGCGAAGGAGAACAGCTGGCGCGGGGTGCGCACCATCCTGTTTGTGGATGAAGTGCACCGCTTCAACAAGAGCCAGCAGGATGTGTTCCTGCCTCACATCGAAGATGGCACCATCACCTTTATCGGTGCCACTACCGAAAACCCCTCGTTCGAACTCAACAACGCACTGCTCTCACGAGCCCGGGTCTATCTGCTCAAGCGACTGGAGGAGAGCGATATTCTCGCCATGCTCGATCAGGCGATGACCGATCCCCGTGGTCTTAATGATCCGGCACTCACCTTCGCCCCCGGCGTCAAAGAGGCGTTGGCTAAGGCAGTTGATGGGGACGGGCGAAAATCCCTCAACTATCTGGAGCTGTTGGCCGACATGGCCGAAACCGACAGCACAGGGGCGCGGGTGATCGACAGTGCCCTGCTCGCCGCCGTGGTGGGGGAGCACGTGGCCCGCTTCGACAAGGGGGGGGATCACTTCTACGACCTTATCTCGGCGGTGCACAAATCCATTCGCGGTTCGGCGCCGGATGCGGCGCTCTATTGGTACGCCCGTATGGTGAGCGCCGGTTGCGATCCCCTCTATATTGCCCGCCGCTTGCTGGCGATTGCCTCGGAAGATGTGGGCAATGCCGATCCGCGCGCCATGCAGGTCGCCCTGTCGGCCTGGGATTGTTTCCATCGGATCGGTCCGGCGGAAGGGGAGCGGGCCATCGCCCAGGCGATCGTCTATCTCGCCTGTGCCCCGAAAAGCAATGCGGTCTACACCGCCTGGAAGGCGGCGCTTCATGATGCCAAAAACCTGCCTGACTTCGAGGTGCCGGTACACCTGCGCAATGCGCCGACCAAATTGATGAGCGATCTGGGCTATGGCGCCGAGTATCGCTACGCCCATGACGAGCCGGGCGCCTATGCTGCGGGCGAGCAGTATTTCCCGCCCGAGCTTGCCGGCAAGCAGTACTACCAGCCCACCGATCGCGGCCTTGAAAAGCAGATTGGCCAGAAGCTCGATTACCTCCATGAACTGGACAGGCAAAGTCCGCAGCAACGGGGCAAATAGCCCCTTTGTTACCTCGCATGGCTGAAAATTGGTCAGGCGTTTGAATATGCAGGACGGTTTGCATGCCAAAGTCGGTAAAAACGACACAAATAGTCCCTGTTCGGGCGGGGGGGCGGTCTGCTACACTGCCCGTCTGACCCCGCTTGTCTTGGCCTTGCGCCATCTTCTTGATCTCGAAGGCCTGATTGTTGAGGCCCGATTCTGAAGACGATTGGGGTGCGCCAACCGATGTTAACTTCCGGATCTGTTTCCCAGCCCGTCATGACGACTCAGGCCCAGATCCCATTTTAAAAAAGTAGGTAAACCATGCTGGATCCCAAATATCTGCGCAGCGATATCGAAGAGGCTGCCGCTCGTCTGGCGACACGTGGCTACGTTCTGGACGTAGCGGCTGTCAACGCTCTGGAAGAGAAACGCAAGGATCTGCAGTCCCGTACCCAGGAGCTGCAGGCCGAGCGCAACGCCCGCTCCAAATCCATCGGTGAAGCTGCCCGTCGTGGTGAAGATGTTGCCCCGCTCAAGGCCGAAGTGACCAAAATCAACGACGAGCTGGAAACCAGCAAGGTCGAGCTGGATGCCCTGCTGGCCCAGCTGAAAGCCATTGCCGACGCCATCCCCAACCTGCCAAGCGAGACCACGCCGGTGGGCCGTGACGAGAACGACAACGTGGAAGTGCGCCGCTGGGGTACCCCGCGCGAGTTCAGCTTCCCGGTACGCGATCACATCGATCTGGGCGAAGCGGCCAAGGGCGTTGATTTCAAGAACGGCGTCAAACTCTCCGGTACCCGTTTCGTGGTGATGAAGGGTCAGATTGCCCGTCTGCACCGTGCCCTGGCTCAGTTCATGCTGGATCTGCACACCCAGCAGCACGGTTACACCGAGTGCTACGTGCCCTATCTGGTGAACCCGGACAGCCTCTATGGCACCGGCCAGTTGCCGAAATTTGCTCAGGACCTGTTCAACACCGGTATCGAAGGTGAAGGGGAAGAAGAGGGCAAGCTGCGCAAGTTCTCTCTGATCCCGACCTCCGAAGTGCCGCTCACCAACATGGCCCGTGACGAGATCTTTGACGCGCAAGAGCTGCCAATCAAGATGACCGCTCACAGCCCCTGCTTCCGCTCTGAAGCCGGTTCCTACGGTCGTGATACCCGTGGCCTCATCCGTATGCACCAGTTCGACAAAGTCGAAATGGTTCAGCTGGTTCACCCGGAGAAATCCTGGGATGCGCTGGAGGAGATGGTGGGTCACGCCGAGAAGGTGCTGCAACTGCTGGAGCTGCCGTATCGCGTGATGGCGCTCTCTACCGGTGACATGGGCTTCTGCGCTTCCAAGACCTACGATCTGGAAGTGTGGCTGCCGGCCCAGAACACTTACCGCGAGATCTCCTCCGTCTCCAACTGCACCGACTTCCAGGCGCGCCGCATGCAGGCTCGCGTGCGCATCGACGGCAAGCCGCAGCTGCTGCACACCCTGAACGGTTCCGGTCTGGCGGTGGGTCGTACCCTGGTTGCCGTGATGGAGAACTACCAGCAGGAAGATGGCCGCATCGCCATCCCGGCTGCGCTGCAATCCTACATGGGTGGCCTGACCCACATCGGGTAAGCTCACACCGCAGACCACAACGCCATGGCATTGCCATGGCGTTGTGCATTCTGGCGCCGATCAACCGTTTTAGTGCTGAAAAAATGCGGCTTTTCGGCGTCGCTTTGAACAGTTAACACATTTTTATCAAGCAATGCGCAATCGTTTTTGTTAGACTGCGCCGCAATTTCGCAGGACATCTTTTTCTATGGTCTGGATTGATTACGCCATCATCGGCATCGTCGGTTTCTCTGCTCTCATCAGCCTGGTGCGCGGCTTCGTCAAGGAGGCCATGTCTCTTGTCACCTGGTTCGTCGCCTTCTTTATTGCCAGCCATTTCTATCCCGATCTCGCCGTCTATTTTACCTCCTTCTCCGACGCGCTGGTTCGCAACGGTCTGGCCATCGCGGCGCTGTTTGTGGCGACCCTGATCCTCGGCAGCGTGGTCAACTATGTGGTGGGCCTGTTGGTGGACAAGACGGGTCTCTCCGGTACCGATCGGGTGCTCGGGGTCTGCTTCGGTGCAATTCGCGGGGTGCTGATCGTCAGTGCCCTGCTTTTTTTCATGGATACCTTCACCAGCCTCTCCCAGAGCGACTGGTGGGTGGCGTCCAAGCTGGTGCCGGAGTTCAAGCCGGTGATCCAGTGGTTTTTCGGGTTCATGTTGAACTCATCCAGTTTTCTTAAACAGGTATAGTGACTTCGAGGTAGCAAAGACATGTGTGGTATTGTCGGTATAGTTGGCACCACCCCCGTCAATCAGGCCCTCTACGACGCCTTGACGGTGTTGCAGCACAGGGGACAGGATGCCGCCGGGATCGTGACCATTGATAGTGGAAACTTCCGGCAACGCAAGGCCAATGGCCTGGTGAAGGACGTGTTTGAAGTGCGCCACATGCAGCGTCTGCAAGGGAACATCGGCATAGGTCATGTCAGATACCCCACCGCAGGCAGCTCAAGTGCCGCTGAAGCCCAACCTTTTTATGTGAACTCTCCCTACGGCATGGTGCTGGCCCATAACGGTAACCTCACCAACGCCAAGGAGCTCAAGGAGCAGCAGTTCAAGGTCGCCCGCCGTCACATCAACACCACCTCCGACTCGGAAGTGTTGCTGAACGTGCTGGCCCACGAGCTGGATCGCTGTGACAAGATGGCCCTGCGTCCCGAAGATATCTTCGCCGCGGTGCGCAGAACCCATCAGCAGATCCGCGGTGCTTATGCGGTGGTCTCGCTGGTGATCGGCCATGGTCTCATCGGTTTTCGTGATCCCAACGGCATTCGCCCACTGATCCTCGGTCGTCGTCAGGACGAGCAGGGCCAGGTGGAGTACATGCTCGCCTCCGAGAGCGTGGCACTCGACGCCATCGGTTTCGAGACGGTGCGGGATATTGCGCCGGGTGAAGCCATCTACATCACCGAGCAGGGCCAGCTCTTCTCCGAGCAGTGTGCGGAAAACCCGCAGATGAGCTCCTGCATCTTCGAATACGTCTATTTCGCCCGTCCCGATTCGTGCATCGACAAGGTCTCGGTCTACGCCGCCCGCCTCAACATGGGTCGCAAGCTGGGTCAGAAGATTGCCCGCGAGTGGGAAGATCTCGACGTCGATGTGGTTATCCCCATCCCCGAGACCTCCTGTGACGTGGCGCTGGAGATCGCTCACACCCTGGATCTGCCATATCGTCAGGGCTTTGTGAAGAACCGCTACATCGGCCGTACCTTCATCATGCCGGGCCAGACCCAGCGCAAGAAGTCGGTGCGCCGCAAACTCAACGCCATCAGCTCCGAATTCAAGGGCAAGAAGGTGTTGCTGGTGGATGATTCCATCGTGCGTGGTACCACGTCCGAGCAGATCATCCAGATGGCCCGTGAAGCGGGGGCAGCCAAGGTCTACTTCGCCTCGGCGGCGCCGGAAATTCGCTTCCCCAACGTCTATGGCATCGATATGCCCACAGCCAACGAGCTGATCGCCCACGGCCGTGAAGTGGAAGAGGTGTGCAAGCTGATTGGCGCTGACGGTCTGATTTTCCAGGATCTGGAAGATCTGGAAGCCGCCGTGCGGGAGATCAACCCGGATCTGCGTCACTTCGAGACCTCGGTCTTCAATGGCCACTACGTCACCTCCGACGTGGACCAGTCCTATCTGGATCACCTCAACGCCCTGCGCAACGATGACACCAAAGCGGTGCGTGAATGGCAGGAAGGCACCAGCAATCTGGAAATTTTTAACGAAGGCAGTTAAACGTTTGCGGTTTTTCCGGATGGGATAGCGAGATGGGGGCCAGTGGCCCCCATTGTCGTTTTTGCCTCACACCGGCAGAAGGGGGAGGAGATATCTGTTTGAAAAATATCCGCTTATTTTGCCGGATATGGGCATGGCCAGCGGGATCCGCTAGCATAGGCGGCAACATATATGATCGATACGCTTTTAAGAGACGAGAGTTCAGATGGATGATCTGCTAGCCCCAGTGCGCCAGTTTTTGCAGTGCGAGACCCCGGATGAGTGGGTGGAGATGGCGCGGGATCCGGCCCGTTTACCGACCCTGCTCATCGATCACGCCAACTGCGAGACCAAGGCCGCACTCACTGCCCACAGTCTGGTGCGCCGCTACTGCCTGCCCAAGGGCAAGCGCCATCTGCTGCCCAAGCTGGAGTTTTATCGCGAGTTGGATGCCATCCCGGAGAAGGCCGAGATCCTGGGCAAACGCAGCATGGGGGAGTCTGATCGCACCGTCTTTGCCGAGCTGGAACGCAATCCGCTGCTGTTTCCCATGGTGCGGCTCATTCAGGAGGAGCTGCATCACTTCGAGCAGGTGCTGGAGATCATGCAGGCCCGCGGCATCGAATACGGGCCGGTGACGGCCTCCCGCTATGCCCGTCAGTTGATGCAGCATGTGCGCACCCATGAGCCGGCCACCATAGTTGACAAGATGATCATCGGCGCCTACATCGAGGCCCGCTCGTGCGAGCGGTTTGCCAAGCTGGCGCCCCATCTGGACGAGGAGTTGAGCCGCTTCTATGTCTCTTTGCTACGCTCCGAGGCGCGCCACTATCAGGATTACCTGAGCCTGGCCGAACAGTACGCAGGGGAGGATATCAGCGAGCGGGTGGCCTTCTTTGGCAAGCTGGAAGCCGAGCTAATCTGCTCGCCGGATCCGCAGTTCCGGTTCCATAGCGGCCTGCCTGTCACATCTGACAGTTGTTGACGCACAGGGGGCAAACTACTATTGCCCTGTTCCTACTACGAGCGACAAGTAGTTACTTTTGAGCGCAATTCCCGGCCCTGAGCCGGGATCTTTTTTTCTGCCGTACCTCCTTCCTGCTTTTGGCGCTCTATGCTGAATCCCTGGCTATTTTTGCGTCTTCCCCTTGCGATGAAATCCTGTTCGATCAGCCGGTTATTGTGGTGATAAAGTGCTCATTCAAGTGGCTCACCCTTGTAGAAACGGGCGAAACCGTGTACTTTTTTGCCTTCGCAAGATTTGAATAACCAATCAATAGGAGCGTGTATGCGCATTGTTCTGTTGGGGGCTCCGGGCGCCGGCAAAGGTACCCAGGCTCAGTTCATCATGGAAAAACACGGTATTCCCCAGATCTCCACCGGCGACATGCTGCGTGCGGCGATCAAAGCGGGCACCGAGCTCGGTCTGAAAGCCAAAGCTGTGATGGACGCAGGTCAGCTGGTCTCTGACGACATCATCATCGGTCTGGTCAAAGAGCGCATCGCTCAGCCGGACTGCGCCAAAGGCTTCCTGTTGGACGGTTTCCCGCGCACCATTCCCCAGGCGCAAGCCATGAAGGACGCCGGTGTCGTGGTTGATTTCGTGCTGGAGTTCGATGTGCCGGACGAAGAGATCGTCAAGCGCATGAGCGGCCGTCGCGTTCACTCCGGCTCCGGCCGTACCTACCACGTGGTGTTCAACCCGCCGAAAGTGGAAGGCAAGGATGACGTGACTGGTGAAGATCTGGTGATCCGAGCCGACGACGAAGAGACCACAGTACGCAAGCGTCTGGATGTATATCATCAGCAGACCGCGCCGCTGATCGGTTTCTACGGCAAAGAGGCGGAAGCGGGCCACACCCGTTACGTCAAGATCGACGGCACCCAGCCGGTTGATCTGGTCAGCAAGCAGCTTGCCACCATTCTGGGCTGATCTTTGCTGCCGGCACTGTTTCCCGTGCCATCAGATAAATAAAGAGAAGGGCCCTGTCGGGCCCTTTTTGCATAATGACAGATAGACAGGAAGCCAACGTGACCACGAAAACCGGAATATTGCTGGTCAATCTGGGTACCCCAGCCGCACCGACCACCGCTGCCGTCAAAGCGTTCCTCAGCCAGTTCCTGCACGATCCCCGTGTGGTTGACCTGCCACGCTACCTCTGGTGCCCGCTGCTCCACTTCATCATCTTGCCGACGCGCTCGCCCAAAGTGGCCAAGCTCTATCAGCAGGTCTGGACCGAGCAGGGCTCGCCGCTGATGGTGATAAGCAAGCAGCAGCGCGCCGCACTGGAGCAGGAGCTCAAGCGGGAGGGGGTCGAAGTGCCGGTGGAGCTGGCGATGACCTATGGTTCCCCGTCAGTGAATGATGGCTGGCAGGCGCTCAAGGCCAAAGGGGTCAACCGGGTGATCCTGTTGCCGCTCTATCCGCAATATTCGGTCAGTACCACCGCCTCGGTCTTCGATGCCTGGGGCAAGGCGATGAAGAGAGAGCGCAATCTGCCAGTGGTACGGCTCATTCGTGATTATCACGCCCACCCCGAATACATTCAGGCGCTGGCCATGAGCGTTCGCCGTCACTGGGAGCAGCACGGTCAGGGTGATCACCTGCTGATGTCGTTCCACGGCATTCCCGAGCGCTACGAGAACGAAGGGGACCCCTATGGTCACCAGTGTCGCCATACCGCCAGCTTGCTGGCCGAGGCGCTCGGGCTGGAGGCCGGGCAGTGGACGGCCAGTTTCCAGTCCCGCTTTGGCAAGGAGGAGTGGCTCAAGCCCTACACCGACGTGACTATCGCTGGCCTGCCGGCCGCCGGGGTCAAGCGACTCGATGTGATTTGCCCTGCCTTTGCCGCCGACTGCCTCGAAACCCTCGAGGAAATTCAGGTACAGAACCGGGAGATCTTCATGGAGGCCGGTGGCGAGCGCTTTGAATATATTCCGGCCCTCAACAGCGATCAGGCCCATATCAGGATGATGGTCTCGCTCATTTGCCGCGAATTGGCATGAGTGACCGGCAGTCAGTCAAACAAGGAGTCGAGTCATGGTACATATCACGCTGATATACGCAGGCCTGCTGGGGCTGCTGTTTTTGGGGCTATCTTTCTGGGTGGTCAGACGTCGTGCCCAGTTCGGGGTGATGATAGGGCAGGGGGAGGCCCCCGAGCTGCTGGCGGCGATCCGGGCCCACGGCAATTTTGCCGAGTATGTGCCGCTGACCCTGCTGCTGATGGCGCTGTGCGAGCTATCCGGTGCTGGTGCGCTCTGGCTGCATGCCGGTGGCGCCATGCTGTTGGTCGGCCGCATCCTGCATGCCATTGGCATCCAGATCCCCAAAGCCCCCAATGTGCCCCGTTTTCTGGGCACCTTGCTGTTCTGGCTCGCCCTCGGCCTCTTCTCGGTGCTGGCTCTGTTGCAGGGGATGGTGGCCGCCTGAAAACAGGTGCTTTGTATGCTATTGAACCACCTCGGGCGGGGTGGTTTTTTTATGGTGAAAAGGCAAACGTTTTTCCTTGCGGGCCTTGTCTATACTGACTCCATTATTTAAACAGGGCGACTTTTCGGGGCGGCGGATTGTGTTAAAATCCCGCCCCTCTTTCCCCCAGAGCACAGAACATTGCCATGAAATTTCCCGGTCAGCGCAAGTCCAAACACTACTTCCCTGTCGACAGACGCGATCCCCTGGTTCCGCAAAATCCCCTGTTAACCGAGCTGGGCAAAGCCTACGTCGTCGGGATTGATCAGACCCTGGTTGATATTGAAGCCCATGTGGATGAAGACTTTCTGACCCGTTATGGTCTGAGCAAGGGGCACTCCGTCGTCATCAATGACGACGTGGCCGAACGGATTTATGACGAGCTCAAGGCCAATAACATGGTAGTGAGCGAGTTTGCCGGTGGCACCATCGGCAACACGGTACACAACTACTCGGTACTGGCCGATTCCCATTCCATCCTGCTGGGTGTGATGAGTCAGGACATTCGCATCGGCTGCTACGCCTACCGTTATCTGTGCAACACCTCTTCCCGCGTCAATCTGGACTATCTGCAGCCGGTTGATGGCCCCATCGGCCGTTGTTTCACCTTCATTACCGAGTGCGGCGAGCGCAGCTTCGGCATCAACGCCGGCAAGATGAACCAGCTGGATGTGCAGCACATCCCGGAAGATGTGATCAAAGGGGCATCTGCCCTGGTGATCACCGCCTATCTGGTGCGTGGTGACGATGGTGATCCGATGAAAGAGGCGGCCATGACCGCTGTGCGTTATGCCCGCGAGGCCGGTATTCCCGTGGTGCTGACCCTGGGCACCCGTTTCGTCATCGACGAAAACCCCCAGTGGTGGCGCGACTTCATTGCCGAGAACGTGACTGTGCTGGCGATGAACGAAGACGAAGGTGAAGCCCTGACCGGTATCGCTGATCCGCTCGGTGCGGCCGACAAGGCGCTCGACTGGGCCGACATGGTGCTCTGTACCGCAGGCCCCATCGGCCTCTACATGGCGAGCTACACCGACGAGGACTACAAGCGCGAGACCACTCATACCCTGCTGCCGGGCGTTATCCCCGAGTTCAATATGTATGAGTTCAGCCGCCCGATGGCCCGTGCCAAGTGCCGTAAACCGGCCCGTATCTACTCCCACATCTCCCCGTACATGGGTGGCCCGGAGAAGATCAAGAACACCAACGGGGCAGGGGATGGCGCCCTTTCCGCCGTGCTGCACGACATGGTGGCCAACTCCTATCACCGGATGAATGTGCCCAACTCCGCCAAACACATCTCCGAGTTCCTGACTTACTCCTCACTGGCCCAGGTGTGCAAATACGCCAACCGCGTCAGCTACGAGGTGTTGGCCCAGAGCAGTCCCCGTCTCTCCCGCGGTTTGCCGGAGAAAGAGGACAGTCTGGAAGAGGTTTACTGGGAGCGTTGATCTCCTGAATCTGCAAGACGCCTCCATCGGGAGGCGTTTTTGCAGGCAAATATGAGTTATCCCGGCTTTTTTCCCGGAATAACCCCAATATGCTTGAGTCCATGTCACTTTTACGACACCATTTGGCCATCGTATTGTCGCCCGACAATGCCGCAGCACCCGAAAGAAAGAGAGAACCCCATGAGCATGCTTAACGACAACCTTGACGCCAATTTCCAACTGTTTATCGAACAAGTCCGCGAGTCGGGTCAGGTGTGGGGTCTGCGCTATGGGGAAGACTGGGTCGTCTGCCGCTCAGCCGAATTTGAAGATGCCGACGTGATGCCGCTCTGGTCTGCCGAAGAGGACGCTCGTCTGCACTGCGTCGACGAGTGGGCCGATTACGAGCCGGAAGTGATCGATCTGGAAGAGTTTCTCGATATCTGGATCAACGATCTGGATGAAGACGATGTACTGGTCGGCCCGAACTGGAACGCAGATCTGGAAGGCCAGGAGCTCGAACCCATCGAGCTGGCCAAGGCACTGGTTGAACTGGACGCCTGAAAGCGCTTCCATTGATGGCCTGAACACACAGGCCATCGGGACAAAGACCGGCATCCGTGAGGGTGCCGGTCTTTTTTATGGTCGAATGGCCCGATTGATGAGTTAAAAGCCGATTTGCCTTTGCACCTGTCAGGGGGATGGTCCATCATCAACCTTTTGCCAAGGGAGGAGCGCCATGTTTGTATTCGACGTAACGGGAGCTGCGGGTGAGAAGGCCAGCATTCGGGTGCAGGCCCTGGATTGGGCGCAAGCCGGACCAGTGACCTTCCAGTGCGATGATGATCAGCTGGCGGTCGTGCTTCTGAGCGGTTGTCGTTGCGACGCGGTGGGCTTTTTCAACCTGTTGGCGGGGTGTAAACCTCTCTATATCGAACAGTGGCTCAGCTATCTGCAGGAGAGTGGTCGCATTGGCAAGTGGAGCCATCAGACCGAGAGTCCCGCCGATGGGGACTATCTGGCCAGAGCCGGTCTGGAACACGATGAACTCAATACCCTGCTTGGCCAGGTCTATCAGGTGGCGGGGTTCAACCGGTTGCAGATCAACCGTTACCTCAAAAACCGCCACAATCCTACTACACTGGCTACCCGTTACGATCAGAAGGAGCTGGAGCGTTATCGCCAGCTCAATGACATCATTCTGACCCTTTTGAAGCTGAAGCATCCTCAGTAAAGAGCCCCAGCTGGCTGATATCCGGTCGCAGCGGTTGCGGCCGGGCGATCAGATAGCCCTGCAAGCCATCCACGTACATCCCCTGCAGCAGCTGTTTCTGGCCAAGCTGTTCTACCCCCTCTGCAATCACCTGGCACCCCATCCGATGTGATACATCGACGATCATCCGCACGAACTGCTGGTTGGTCTGATCCCGCTCCAATCCGGTGATAAGGGCAGGATCCAGCTTGATGTAGTCGGGCTTGAGCTCGCGAAACAGGGTAAAGGAACCGATCCCCTTGCCGAAATTGGCGATCGCCGAGCGACTGCCGTTGCGGCGCAGCAATTCAAACACCCGCTTGGCGCCGGTGAGGTTGCGTTCCAGATGCTCTTCATCCAGTTCGAATACCAGATTGGCGCTGGTATTGGGATCTTTGAGCAGCTGGCGGTCAAGCCAGATCAGGAAGGCGCTGTTTTGCAGCAGGTTGGGGGAGAGGTTGATCCCCCAGCGACTCTGGTTGGCACCAAAGGCCCGGTACTGACGCATGATGTGGGTAATGACCAGCTGCTCCAGCCGCATCACCATATCCAGCCGCTGGGCCATGGCAAACAGGGTGTCGGTGGGCAGGGCGGTGCCGTCATTGCCGCTGAAGCGGGTGTAGATCTCGTTGTAAGCCAGCATGCTGCGGTGCAGGGGCTGGATTGGCTGATAGGTAAAGCTGAGTCGCTCCTGCGCCAGCACTTCGGTCAGCACGTCGCGCCAGTGGTGTTGCCCCTGCAGATCGGAGGCGCTGTCATCCTGCTGGATGGCCCAGCCGTTGATGGTTTCGGTCTGGGCGCGAGCCAGTGCCAGATCCGCTCTGGCCAGCACGGCTTCGATTTTCTGGCCGCTGCTGAGCTTGGTCAGCCCCGAGTAACCGGTGCTCTCCAGCTCGTGCTGATCCTGATAGTGATCGAAGGCCACCTTCAAATCCTGCCCCAGCAGATGGGGGGGAATATTGGCCACCGGTTGCACCAGCACGGCAAAATCGGCCCCCGAGATGCGGTAGACCTGATTGCCCGGGAAGCGGCTTACCACCCGCTTGATGAGAGCGGCCATGTCCTTGATGTAGGCATCACCAGACTGGAATCCGCGCTGGGCGTTGATCTTGCCAAGCTCGGTGGCACGGATCAGCACCAGGGTAGCGGTCTGGGTGTCCTGATCCCGCTGCAGCAACTCGGTCATGTCGCGGCGAAATGCGTGGCGGTTGAGAAGCTGAGTCAGCTCGTCTGTGGTGGCCAGATTGCTGAGTTCGGTCAGCTGGCGATGAGCGCTCTGCTCGGCGCTTTCGAACTGCTCCAGCAGCTGTTGCAGCACCTCCTGGGAGGCGGGCTCATCGAGTTGTGAGGGATCCCGCCCTCTGATCGCCTTGACCCAGGTGAGCTCCTGATGCTGGAGCATGCCATCCATGGTGCGGATGGCCAGCATCAACAGCAGGATCATGCCAAGCAGTGTGGTGGCCAGAATAATGGCCAAAGTGAGCGGTGTGCTCTGAAGGGCCAACCAAACTGCTTGCAGGAGCAGCAGGGGTATGGTCACTATGGTGGCGATCAGAAAGAGGGTACGTCCGAGCTTGTGAACCATCTTGTCATCCTTGAAGTGGCTGCTTTGTGGGGGAATTTTAACCAAGCTGGCGGAGCAAAGCATGCTATTCCTCGCAACTCGGTGAAAAGGGTCAATTGAGATCGGTTAAATGTGAGTGAAACCACTTTCACCGGTGCCGAAACAGGCGAAGATGAGTTGAAAATAGATCAAACAAGGCAGAGGTAAATCATGTTGTTAGAGCCCGAAAATAGTGCCAAAGCACGACAATTATTGAACCAGAGTATGGCACTGGTGCTGGCGGGTGGACGTGGTAGTCGCCTGAAGCAGTTGACTGACAACCGCGCCAAGCCTGCCGTCCATTTCGGTGGCAAATTCCGGATCATTGATTTTGTGCTCTCCAACTGTATCAACTCGGGGATCCGCCGCGTTGGTGTAGTCACCCAATACAAATCCCACAGCCTGCTGCGTCACCTGCAATCGGGCTGGTCCTTCCTGCGTTACCAGATGAACGAATTCATCGACCTGCTCCCTGCCCAGCAACGGGTGGACGAGGTGCACTGGTATCGCGGCACCGCCGATGCCATCTATCAGAACGTCGATATCATCCGCGACTACGGCCCCAAATACCTGGTGGTGCTGGCGGGGGATCACATCTACAAGATGGATTACGCTGCCATGCTGCTCGACCATGTGCGCCTTGGCGCCAAGGTGACTGTGGCTTGTATCGAGGTGCCGCGGGCCGAGGCATCCGCCTTCGGGATCATGGATATCGACGAGCAGCGCAAGATCCGCGCCTTCGTCGAAAAACCGGCCAATCCGCCCGCCATGCCGGGTTGCGAAGATCGCTCGCTGGCCTCCATGGGGATCTATATCTTCGAGGCGGAGTACCTCTATCAACTGCTGGAGGAGGATATTCACAATCAGGACTCCAAACACGACTTCGGGATGGACGTGATCCCCCGCATCGTGGAGGAGGGGATGGCATTTGCTCACCCCTTCAACATGTCCTGTGTCGGGGCGCGCGAGGGGCAAAAGCCCTACTGGCGAGACGTGGGTACGCTGGACTCCTTCTGGGAAGCGAACATGGATCTCGCCTCCGTGCTGCCCGAGCTCGACATCTACGATCAGAACTGGCCCATCTGGACCAGCCAGACCCTGACGCCACCGGCCAAGTTCGTGCAGGATCGCAATGGTCAGCATGGCATGACCATCAACTCCATGTTCTCGGGCGGTACCATCGTCAGTGGGTCATTTGTGCTCAACTCGGTGCTCTTTACCAATGTGCGGGTGCACTCCTTCTGCACCCTGGATCAGGCCATCATCTTCCCCGGGGTCGAGATCGGCGCCGGTTGCCGTCTGCGCCGGGTGGTTGTTGACAAGGGATGTGTGCTGCCCGATGGGCTGGTGGTGGGCGAGAATGCCGATGAGGATAGCCGCCGCTTCTACCGCTCCGAGCAGGGGATTGTGCTGGTGACCAAGGAGATGCTGGACAAGCTGGTTTGAGGAAGGCCCTTGAAACTGTGTCAGACGCTGTAATGCAAAGGGAGCCAATCTGGCTCCCTTTTTCATGCTGGTGAATGGCGAAGATTACTCGCTGACCACCGCTTTGGCGGCCATCACCATGGCGGTGCCGTGCTTGCCACCGGCGGCAGTCACTTGCGGTACGCCATCTTCGTCGGTGTCGCTACCGGCACCTTCGATGATGTTCTCGCCGGAGTCACCGATCCACTCAGCCATCTGCATGCCACCGTTGACGGTGCCACGGAACCAGCTGACGTACTGACCGGTCAGCTTGGCCAGCTCCAGCTCGGGCGCCTTCTCGGCCCCTTCGTTGCGCAGGTTCAGCATGGCAGAGCGCAGGGCGCCGGAGATGGCAGCCTGGGTCCAGGGAGTGTATTCACCCTGTTTACCCGCCAGCCAGGTGCCCGCCTTGGCATTGAAGTAGGCCTTGTCGGCAGCGATAAACAGCTCGCGGGCGGCAGTGCGGTACTTGGCATCGGAGGTAGCGAGGAACGCAGCGGTCAGACCACGGATGGCGGCGAACTGTGCATCGATGGAGTGGCCGGCATCGAGCTTGCCACCCAGCGTGATGCCGTCATGCACCAGACCATTTTTGCCCTTGAGGTTGGCAAGGATGAAATCGGCCTGCTTGCGGATAAGCTCAAGCGCTTGCTGACCCTGCTTGGTCTTGAGGTTCAGCTCGCCATTGTCACCGGCGGCGTAACCGACCGGCAGCGCGTCCTGAGCGCGCTGGAAGATCTGCAGGGCGACCAGTGCGTAAGCGGCGTCAAAGGTGGTGACGTGCTTGCCCTGTTTGCCTGCCTGCCAGCTGTCGACCAGGGTACCAGCCTTGGCATCAAAGTGCAGGGCTGCCAGGTTCTTGAAGGTGAGGTTTGAGAGATTGATCGCCAGCGAGAAGGCATCGCTGCCCGCAACCGCTTTGCCCAGGTCATTGACCTGGTTGGCAGCCGGTGCGGCGGCAAACGGCGCACCGTCAAACACGGCGTGGAAGGCCGGGTTCTGGTTGGTGTTGGCGCTGCGCTGATCGCTGAAGGCATAGAACTCGGAGAGTGGCCACAGCATCATCCAGGCATCGCGCAGCTGGGCGGAGCCATCCACCACCTCCAGCTTGCCGATGGCACCGGCATCGTTGTTGCTGGTTTCGGTCACTTTCACCTGATGGGGGAAGTAAATCACGCCCTTGGCCGGATCGTACTGCGGGGTGATTTGGGCGCCCAGTTGCTTGCCATCGAAGCCAAGCTGGTTCTGCATGATGGCCAGCTTGTCGATGGATTGTTCGGTCAGCATCATGCCGTTGAAGCCATCGGCGGCAGAGACGCCCAGCTTGTGCTTGCCATCCTGATCCATGGTGGCGGAGGCGGCTTCTACCTCTTCATCGGTTTCGGCTACGTGCATGCCGCCGAGGAAGTCCTGGGACCACATCACCTCTTTGAGCAGGATACCGCCCACCGCTGCGGGCACCAGCAGGTTGTCGCTGCCGCTCCAGCGCAGGGTGCTGTAGTCGCGGAAGTAGGCGGGCACCTGGGTCTTGACGGTTTTCTCGGTCCCTTTGGCGGTCTTGATGGTGATCTGGTCGCCATTGACCGGGGTGGCGTTGACGGCCTGGGCAAACTCCGGATTGGCGGAGGCGTAGGGCAGGGAGAGGGGATACATGCCCTGCGGCACTTCATCAGCCGGGAAGCCAACGGCGTCGGCCATGGCCAGCACCCGTTGCCCCAGAGAGGCCATGGTGCCGCCACGGGCCAGGTTTTGCGGCCCGTTCACCAGATGCGGGCCCATGCCGGATTGGTAGTTGAGGGCGTACATCGCCTCTTCGGAGTATTCGTAGGATTCGATGCCGGCAGCGAAGTCGAACGGGGTCGGCTCATCGGCACGGTTGGCATCCAGCACATCCAGATCCAGCCCCAGCGCTTCGGCAAGCGGCTCACCGGAGAGCTCGAATTCGGTATAAGCCAGCATGTTGGCGGCGGTATTGAATGTCTTGTCTTCGACTTTGACGGCTGCGTGTGCGGCGCCGCTGATCAGTGCGCAGGCGATCGCCTGAACCAGTACGGTTTTTCTCATGTCCCTTCTCACCATTGGTTTTATTATTGACGCTTCTCATGACGAATCTAAATGAGAATGGTCTGCATTATGCTGTGTTCACGGGGACTTGAGAAGTAAAAAACCGCCCCATTCGGCTGCACGTTAAACCGGATGTGCGCTGTCGAAGAGGACGGTTATCTGTTTATTGCGATGAAAGTGCCAGCGCTGCGGGGATCAGAGCAGCTTGAACGGGATGACCAGACGGCCCGGCTCTACCTTGAGGGCTTCGACCTTCTCCTTGATCCTGGCTTCGTTCTTGCGGCTGCTGTCGAGGCGGTAGACCGGCGTTTGCGACAGGAACAGGGAAAGGGACTGATTGAAGGTGGGCAGCAGCGGGGTGAGGGCGGCCCCGATATCGGCCGGCTCGGTCTTGACCGAGACAAGCTCAAGGTCGCGCAGATAGATGGCGCCTTGATCGGCCACATAGTCCGGACGGGCGCTCAAAGCAAAGCGGATCTTCATCTGCTGGCTGCCAAGGGGACTGCTCACCTGCAGGTCGCCAGCGGCATCCAGCTCGATGCGATCTGCTTGTTTGCGGCCGATACGGCTCTGCATCTCATCCAGACGGATCTTGCTCGACATGATACCGGGGATCCCCAGCTGTTTTTCAAAAGAGACCTGATCCTTGAGGTACTGGTTGATTTCGGTCTCGCTGACGTTGTACTGGGTCAGGGAGCAGGCTCCCAGCAGCAGGCAGAAGGGGAGCAAAAACAGGTGCTTTAACATGATTGGTTCCGTGGTTGGGACTTGGGTCATCAAGATGGCGCCATCTTAGGAGGAAACGGCGTGCGCTGCCAGCGTGAACATCCTCATCCCTTTCTTGTTGCAACCCCGTATGGAACCATATCAATGTCTCCAGACAAGCAATCTTGCGTAGAGAGGCAGGAAGGGCGGGGTCGATTCCCCATAGGCCATCACCACAGCAAGAGCCCAATGTCTGGTGTCATGAAAAACCCATTGACCGGGGGATGAGGTGTCCTGGCAAGATCGGACAGTCCCGGATGTACAGATCTAGTTATCACCTGACACCGGCCTCAAGCCGGTGTCTTGTTTACGCTACTTTAGAGCGCACTTCCTTCGGTATCAATTTCAGACCCTTTTTGAACATGCTGTAAGGGGTCTGCCCCTCCATCATCCTGCCTTGATGTGGCCGCTGGGTGTTGTAGTGCTCTAGGTAGCTATCCAGGTCTGTCTGCATCTGCTCTACCGACTCATACCAGGTCGTTCTCCCCTTGATACGGAAGTGTTCATCCAATAAGGTTCGATGTAGCCGCTCGATAAAGCCGTTGCTCTGTGGCCTGCGCACCTTGGTGGTTCGGTGCTCAATCCCCTCCAGTTGCAGGAACAGCTCGTAGGGATGGTGGTCAGGTCGT
>NZ_JBGLRC010000005.1:0-238152 GCF_041402345.1 Aeromonas sp. S11(2024)
GCCGCGCCAGTAGATATTGGGGTCGTAGGCCGGGTTGGTCAGCGCGGCTGTGCCCAGCGGAATCTTTGTGTTGAACTCCTGGGCGTTGAGCATCACCTCGCGCACCCGCGCTGCTTTCTCCTTGTCGGCGACCTCTGCCCAGAGCGGGCTCCACCCTTCCGGGCCACGGCCGCGGGCGGTCAGCAATTTGCCGACGCAGCCGTTGCCGTCAGCAACATCCCCCTGAGCAATCTGACGATCGTAATAGAAGCCTGATGCCTCATCGAACATGCAACTGTTGATGTAACCAGCCAGCTGGGTCGCGCCATCGCGGTAGCGGCTCGCGTCGTTCGGCTTGCCAAGCAGGTCGGCCATGTCTGCCAGAATGCGTTTCTCTTTGGCGAGGAAGGCGTTGAGCTCCACTGACTCCTGATCGATGGAGAAACCGATCAAATCGCCATTGTCCTGATGGTTTTCAAAGAAGGCGACGTTCCAGTCCTGACGTGCCTTGGCCAAATCTCCGTCATAAGTCTTGTCGGCATAGCGTTGCAGCTGGCCCGGCTCGATAAAGCCGAAGCGGGCGGCGTTGTCCATGCCTGACTCCCAACCGGCGCCGTGCTGGGCACCGATATCCATGTCGCTGTAACCGCCCACGTTCAACACCTGTTGATAGAGCGGCATTCCGGCGCAGGCATACCAGCCATCCCCCTCACTGGTACAGCTTGAGAGATCCAGCCCGGCGGGAATACCGTTGGAGTACTGCACCTTGAAGGTAATATTGCCGTACTCGTCGTTGTGCTCCACATGCTTGGTGGCGCCATATTCGATGATGCCGTTGCGGTTGTTGTCCCGCGCGCGGTACCACCAGTCGTGGTAGGCCTGCAGCTTGGGATACATCTCGGCGATAAAGGCCTTGTCCTTGGTGGCGCTGTAGATTTCCCAGATGGCCCAGGCGGAGAGGGGCGGCTTGGTGTCGCGCTCGTTCCAGTTGCCGCCATCGCCACCGCGATCCGCCAGCTTGTTGTAGAAGACGGCGTCGATCACCATGCCCGCATCCTGTGGTCGCACCGGATCATCCGGCTGTACTTGATAGTCATACATGGCGCGCACGTTGCTCTTGGCCACCTCAGGGTTGAAGTGTGCCATGGCATAGGCGTGCTTCCAGCTGTCCCAGGCCCAGACGCCGTCGAACCAGCGGGCGGTATTGGAGGGGGTTACCCCGTCGTGGAGGATGGCGCCAGCCGGGGAGCGCCAGTTGCCATTGAGGGTCTCCATCGCCTTGACGGCGATGCGACGCTCCGACTCGGGGATACCCTGATTGGAGAGACCCTTGGCAAGGTAGTCCTCCCAGCGGCGGATGGAGTCGGCAAAATAGCTGGCCGGGTTGGCCAGCAGGGCCTGACGGCTCTGCTGATGGCGGCTGGCGTCATCTGCGGAGTGGAGATAGCTCTGCAGGGTGTAGATATCCTCGCTCCCCTTGGCGGCCAGGGTAATGCTGGCGTCGCTTTGGTAGCCCAGTATCTTCTGGTCGAGGGTGGTGCGGCTTGGCAGGGTGCGGTCGATGCGATAGCGGGCGCTGCCGCTCTGCATGATGTTCCAGGTGCTGCGCAGTTTGCCGAACTGGAATTCGATTCCTTTGTCGCTCTCGCTGATGGTGCGAGTCCAGCCTGGATATTTGCTGGCAATCGTATCCTTGGCATCCCATTGATTGAGCAACTCGCCCTGCCAGTTGAGGTTGAGGGTGAGCGGTGCATCGGTCTGATTGATGAGTCGGGTGCGGATAAGAGCGGTGCGGGCATCGCCATAACGCAGCTCCAGCTCCAGCGTGAAGGGCTCGAACTCGAAGCGTTGCACCAGCGCACCGGGAATGGCGTACACCTCCTGCTTGCGGGCGCTGGTGAGCGGGAACGGGCGGCCGCTCGCATCGCTCAGGGTGAGCTTGTCCAGCTCGCTGGCAAAGAAGAGGCTGTACTCCTCGGAGATGACCATGGGGCCGGTAAAGCCCCCCCACTCCTTGTCGCTGGCAGGCAGCAGGAAACCGTGCCATGCCCCCAGATCGAGCAGCGGGTTGTATTTGAGGTTGGAGTAGCTGTCAAAGTCGCGGAATTGGGTCGGTGTTCCCCGACGGTCGATCACGTCCTTGTACTGGATGGCCAGCTCCGGTTTGGCGACTGTGCTGCTCTCTGTCTGGTTATCGTTGCAGGCGGTCAGTCCGAACAGGGCGGTGCCGAGGGCTACCGAGAGTAAAGTTTTACGAAAAATTTCTCGCTCCAATTCCGTTTATGTAGGTTAAAAGGAAGATTTTTTACGCTTATTTTTAGTGAAAATGTGTTCGGTAGCCATTGTATGGCAAGGGGAAAGGGAGCGTTGGCGCGAGATCACACTCTGAAGAGGCGGCAATGTGAGCGGGTTCACCGGGTTACATCAGGTTACATAGAATGGTCTTTAAGTAATATTTTACTTGTCATTGCTCGCCAATCTGGCAGGGCAGGTGTGCAGGTATTGGTGGGGTGTCAGGCCGAACTCCTGTTTGAAGCGGGCGGCAAAACGGCTGGGGGAGTCATAACCGCAGGCGAGGGCGACCTCCAGCGGGGTTAGGCCCTGTTGCAACAGGTTGAGGGCGTGGCTCATGCGCACCTGAGCCAGCAACTGGCGAAAGCTGCGACCTTCGGCGGCCAGCTTGCGCACCATGGAGGCGCGGCTCATGGAGAAGTGGGGGGCCACCGCCTCCAGGGTGTGGTCGATTCCGGGTTCCACCGCCAGGTAGCGTGCCAGCCGCTCTGCGAGGGTCATGGTGCTGGCGGGAAAGAGCAATCCGAGGGCGTTGGCGGCCCGCAGTTCGGCATAGAAGCCGCGCAGCAGTTCGGCCTGTGTTGCTTCGCTCAGTCCCCGTTCGGCCATGGTACTGATGAGCTCAAAGCAGAAGGCGAGCCCGGGGGTGACCTTGACAGCGGGTTCCTCCAGATCGGCGTGGGAAGGGGATGACTCGGCCAGCCACTCCGGCGGTGGTGGAGTCAGCAGCGTGATGGCGTGGGAGCGAAACTTGCCCTGCTCCGGCTGATTGACGAAGGTGAGCTGGTGGCCTGCCGGGATCAGCAGCCACCGCTCCCTGTCAAACGACAGACGCCGCTCGCGCCACCACAGTTGCTTGCTCCCCTGGGTGACCCAGATGAGGGTCGGGGCGTAGATGAGCACCCGGTGTAGGGGCTGCTGGCGGATCCCGAGATAGTGGCTCTGTTGCAGCAGGGAAGTGCTCATCCGGTTGGCTCCTAGGGGGTGACGAAGGTGGCGGTCAGGGTGGCCTTGCTGAGCGCCATGCTGTTGAGCATGTAGCCTACCATAGCCGGCGGGGTATCAGCCTTTACCTCGAGATCATGGGGCAGGGCCCAGGCGGTGAACTGATAGCGGTGCATGCCGTGACCAGCAGGCGGGCAGGGGCCGCCATAACCCTGGCTGCCAAAGTCGGTGCGGATCTCCAATCCCTGCTTGAGCTTGCCGGAGGCATTGCTGGCCAGCTCGCTCTGGGTGGCAGGCAGGTTAACCACCAGCCAGTGCCACCAACCGCTGCCGGTGGGGGCATCGGGGTCATAGGCGGTGATGGCAACACTCTTGGTGCCTGCCGGCAGATCCTGCCAGCTAAGTTGGGGCGAGTGGTTGTCGCCGCTGCAGCCAAAGCCGTTGAAGCTGAACTGTTTGTCCATCAGCTGGCCTTCGTGAATATCTGTGCTCTTCAGGGTCATGGCAAAGGCTGGCATGGCCGTCAGGCAGAGCAGTGGCAACAGGGCACTCTGTTTGAGCAATTTCATCGGGTGACTCCTCGTGTGGTAACGGGTTCACTTTAGCGAGAGCAGGGCAGAATAATATTGCAGAACGGCTCAAGGTGAGGTCGATTGTTGAGTTAATTGAGCCTTTGAGTGGTTTTTATGGCGATAAGGTAAATAGCAGCCATAAAAAAACCGGCATCAGGGATGCCGGTTTTTTGTTTGACGATAAGAGGTGCGGCTTAGCGCAGGATCATCTCGTCACGGCCCGGGCCGACGGAAACCATCGGAACCGGTACGCCGAGCAGCTCTTCGATACGTAGCACGTACTGCTGGGCCGCTTTGGGCAGCTCTTCGAAGGTGCGGCAGCCGGTGATGTCTTCGCTCCAGCTTTCCATCTGCTCGTAAACCGGCTTCAGGGCAGCGGTTTGCGGCCAAATTGGGTTCTCGGTGTGGGCACCTTCGTAGGCCACGCAGATCTTCAGATCCGGCAGACCGGTCAGGCAGTCCAGCTTGGTCAGTGCCACTTCGGTGGCGGCTTGCAGCTCGACACCGTTCTTGGTGGCGACGGCGTCGAAGTAACCGACATCACGGGGACGGCCAGTGGTAGCGCCGAACTCATTGGTGATCTTGCGGAACTCGTCCTGGTTCTCCATGGCGGTCAGCAGGGTGCCGGTACCGACAGAGGAGCTGAATGCCTTGGCCACAGCGATGACGCGCTCCGGGCGCAGACCCGGCAGACCGCCACCGATACCGGCGTAGGCGCCGGATACGTGGGAGGAGGTCACCCAGGGGTATTCGCCGTAGATCAGGTCACGGCCAGCGCCCAGCTGGGCTTCGAACAGCAGGGTCTTGCCTTCAGCCTGCAGCGCTTTGAGCGGCATGCTGACGTTGCACACTGCGTCGATCCAGGGTGCAGAGACTTCCAGCAGCCAGTCGGCCATCTCCTGGGCAGTCTGGGTGAATTCGAAGGAGGGGTAGATAGCCTTCATCTGCGGCAGTTTCCAGTCCAGCATGAACTGGATGCGCTCGACCAGCACGTCCGGCTGTTTCAGCCAGCCAACCAGGATCGCTTTCTTCATCACGCGATCGCCGTAGGCAGGGGCGATGCCCTGACGGGTGGAGCCATAGGCGCCGTCACCCAGACGTTGCTCTTCCAGGGTATCTTCCAGTGCGTGCAGCGGCAGGCAGAGAGTTGCGCGGTCAGAGATGGCCAGCTTCGGAGTCACGCCGGAGGCTTTGACTTCCTCGAGCTCGACGGTCAGTTTCTCGGGGCTGATCACCATGCCCGGGCCGAGGACAACCAGGCAATCCGGGTTGAATACGCCACTCGGAACCTGGTGCAGCTTGAAGGTGCCAAGGTCGTTGACCACGGTGTGGCCAGCGTTGTTGCCGCCCTGGAAGCGAATGCTGGCGCCAGCTTGACCTGCCAGATAATCCACGATGCGGCCTTTGCCTTCATCACCCCAGTTAGCACCTACGACTACGATAGACGACATGACTCTTTCTCCTAAGACGTTAGGCGTCCATCCTAGGAGCCTGATGCGGATTAGAAAAATTAATTATCTTTATAATTCCGATAAGAGAACCATATAATTATGGACAATTAAGCGGCAAACCGTCCGATTTTTCCTGGCAAGCCCCGCACCTCGCGGGTTGAGGGACTCTTATGCTGGATATTCACTGGCTGCAAACCTTTGTCACTCTGGCCCGATTGCAACATTTTGGTCAGACCGCCACCGAACTGCACATGACCCAGCCCAATGTCAGCCTGCATATCAAACGGCTGGAGCAGGCGACCCGGGTGCGGCTGATCGAGCGCAGTCCGTTTCGCCTGACGCAGGCGGGGGAGCGGCTGCTGCAAAGCGCCGAGCGCACCATCGCCGAGTTGCAGCTCTGCCAGTCCGATCTCAATGCCCTCAACCAGCTGAGTCAGGGGACGCTGGCTATCGCCGCCAGCGACATCATCTCCCGTCTGCTGCTGATCCAGCCGTTCCAGCGCTTCAAGCGGGAGTTTCCCGGCATCGACCTTACCCTGTTCAACACCACTTCGGATCAGGCGGCCGAGCTGGTCAAGGCGGGCAAGGCGGATCTGGGTTTTGTCATGGCGCAAAAGCGCAGCGAACCGCTCTTCTATACCGAGCTGCAACAGGTGACCTGGTGCGCGCTGGGCCACGGCCTTGCCCGCTGGCAGGCGCGGGCGGTGGCGGGAGAGAGCGACCCCCTCGACGAGCCGACCCTGATCCTGCTCGGTCACGACACCCGCACCCGGGCGCTGATCGACCCGTCCCTGCCGCTGCTGGCCTTGCCCCCCTGTCGCATCATGGAGGTGGGTAGCGTGGACGCCCAGCTCGATTGGGCCGAGGCGGGCTTTGGTGTCGCCATCGTGCCGGACTTCTCCCTGCATCCGCGCCTCAACCTCACCGCGCCGGTCACCAGCCTCGGCGATTTTCCCGGGACCAGTCTGGGTTATGTGGTGCGTCAGAATCAGGTGTTATCGCGGGCCATCAAGCAGTTGCTGCACTGGGTGGAGGAGGAGATCCAGAAGCCCAACCCCTATCTGACTCGGGTGATGGAGCCGTAGCGGGGCGGCCAGGTGAACAGGCCTATCGGGGTGACTAAGCCGCCATCAATTGCGTCACTATCGAGCGCATATCAACAATCAGGGCAGCCGAGGCTGCCCTGATGCATTTGTTGGCGCTGACCATTCAGGGTTGCAGCGGTGTGGCTGCGCTGCTGGCAGGGGCGGGAGGCGTGTCGGTTTTATCCTGCTGCGGGGTTTCGCCAGTCACCGCGCTGCTGGCAGGCGGGGTTGCCTGCTCTTGCGGCGCAGTGGCCGCAGAGGCGCTTTGTGGCCATTGAGTTGAAACGGCAGCCGATGGTGATGGAACCGTTGACGCTGCGGCAGAGGGAGCCACTCTTTCCCCCTCGGAGGTCGGCGTAGCAGTGAGCTCGGGGGTGACCTCAAGTGCCTCTTCGGGCAAGGGATTAACCTCTGTGGCTTCTGTTGCCACTGCGGCACTGCTGGTGGCGGTCGCGTCAGAGGGCGCCTCAATGGGCGTTGTCGTCCCGTCGGCGGCACTCACCTGCTCTGTTGTGGGCACCGCTTCCGAGGTCGATGGCGCTGGTGTTAACGGCTCCGGCGTCAGCTGTTCTGCGGTTAACTGCTCGGGGGTCAGTGGCAAGGGGGCTGGCGGTTGATCCGACATCCCCGCATGGAGGGGCAGCTCGGTTTGCGCCTGCAACTGCTCGGGAGTCACCTTGCTAAGAGCGGGATGCAACCGGCTGAACTGTTTGACCCGGGCCAGCAGGGTATCGCGCACGGTACGGACGATGGGGTCCGGCAGGCTGGCCAGCGCCACCAGTTCGGCACTCATTCCGATATTGTTGATGGCGGTGGTCTGCCCCGGATAGAGGTTGGCAGCGATGCGGCTGCGCTGGTAGTAGGGGTGTTGCTTGAGCAGCCTGTCGATCTGCTCCCCTTCGATGGGGATGAGGCGCACCTTGCAGCGGCTGATCAGGTCGCCGACCGCCAGACTGGGGTGACCGGCAACCACAAATGCGGCATCCAGCGAGCCATCGCACAGCCCTTCCAGCGGTTCGCTGTCCGATTTGAGCTCATAGGCAGCAAACTGCCCGGGTTGCCATCCCATGGCTGCCATCAGGGCCTGACTGGTGATCTGCTCACCGGCGCCCTTGTTGCCCGGATAGACCCGCTTCCCTTCGATATCTGCCAGGGTGGTGATGCCGCTATTGGGGGCGGCCAGCAGGGTTAACGATTCCTGATAGAGGCGAAACAGGCTGCGCAGCTCATTGTTGGTCCCCTGCCCGCTGAAGGGGCCGGTGCCGTGCAGGGCGTGGTGCAACACATCGGATTGCACCAGCGCCAGCTGTACGTCCCCCTTGTCGAGTGCCTTGAGGTTGGCCATCGAGCCACGGGTGCTCTGCACGGTGCAGCTGTCCCCATGCAGGGCATGGCCGGCATTGAGCACCCGGCAGATGGCGCCACCGGTCGGGTAGTAGACCCCGTTGAGCGGGCCCGTTCCGATAGTCAGCGCCTGGCTGCCAAAGGGGAGCAGCGCAGAGAGTGCACAGAGGGGGAGCAGAAGGTGATGCAAGATCCGTAGAGACATAATTGACCGTTGACTGAGTTGACCGCTGGCTGATGACACAGTGAAAAAGGGATGGGGCTTGCCCATCCCGTTGCTGGCTGATCAGGGCTTGTTGTTGAGGATTGCCCGCTCCATCCGCGCCAGCGCGTCGGTCAGCCGTGCCCTGGTGCAGCCGAAGTTGAGCCGCACGAACTGACCGTCGCCAAACTGGGCGCCGGGGGAGAGACCAACGCCGGCCTGCTCGAAGAAGGCGATGGGATCGGCAAGGCCAAGGGCGCTGACATCAATCCAGGCCAGATACGTCGCCTGATGGTTGGCCAGCTTGACGCCGGGCCAGCGGGCAACCGCCTGCTGGAGCAGGGCCAGATTGGCTGCCAGATAGTCGAGCTGCTCGGTCAGCCACTGTTCGCCACCCTCATAGGCCGCTTCGGCGGCGACAAAGCCCAGCAGGTTGACGTCGGCGCTGATGCCGCGCATCGCCTGTTGCAGCCTGAAGCGTAGACGGGCGTTGGGGATAATGGCGAAGGAGCAGCAGAGACCGGCGATATTGAAGGTCTTGCTCGGGGCCATCATCACCGCGCAGCGCTCGGCCGCTTGCGCACTGATGGCGCCGTAGGGAATGTGGCGGGCGTTTTTATCCAGCAGCAGATCGCAGTGGATTTCATCGGAGCAGATCACCAGATTGTGGCGCGCGGCGATAGCATCGATGGCCAGCAGCTCGTCACGGGTGAAGATGGTGCCGCCCGGGTTGTGGGGGTTGCAGAGCAGCAGCAGATCTGCGGCGGGAGCCTGACGCTCAAGCTCTGCCAGATCCAGCACCCAACGACCGGCTTCTTCAATCATCGGCACGGTGAGCAGGGGACGATCATTGAAGCCCGGCGCCTGCAGGAAGGGGTAGTAGACCGGCTTGGGGGTGATGATACCGCGGCCATGCTGGCTCCACGCCTTGCAGGCAAGGTTGAGCCCCGGCACCACGCCCGGCAGGAACACCAGCCATTCGGGCTCGATGGCCCAGCCATAGCGGGTCGCCATCCGTTCGATAATGAGTTCGATCAGGCGCGGCGAGGGGCGTGAATAGCCGAAAATGCCGTGGGCAACCCGTTTGGTCAACGCCTCAATCACGGACGGGGGGGAGACAAAGTCGGTATCGGCAACCCACATGGGCAGCACATCCTGACCCTTGTACTTGTCCCATTTCAGGCTCATGGTGCCACTGCGGTCTACTTCCTGATCAAAATCAAACATGCGAACTCCTTGTGCTGGCAGGATGGGCTTTCACTCTACGGGGTCGCGGCCTCCCTCGCAAGGCGCACACCTGCTTATGCCATCCTTGAGCCCGCTCTTGATAGTGACATAAGATAGGCGCCGAATTTTCATACGGCTGCCGTCCGTTAGCCCGTATCGTCCCTCCAATCAGTGGTAACCCTATGAGCTTGTCGATAGCGGCGGTCAAACGCCCGGACCCCGTCTCTCTTTCATTTCTTGCCGTGACCTTTATGACCGGCGTCGCGGTGGCACTGCAGGTGCCTACCTTAAGTCTGTTTCTGGCCGAGGAGGTGCAGGTGCGCCCCTTTCTGGTCGGGCTCTTCTATACCATCAACGCTGTGGTGGGCATTCTGGTCAGCCAGTGGCTGGGCCATCGCTCCGACAACAAGGGGGATCGCAAGCGACTGATCCTGCGCTGCTGTTTTGCCGGGGTGGCGCTCTCCCTGCTGTTTGCCTGGAACCGCAACTACTGGCTGCTGGCGAGTCTGGGGGTGATGCTGGCGGCGCTGGCGGCCACTGCCAGTCCCCAGCTGTTTGCGCTGGCGCGGGAGTATTCTGACAGCCGCAACCGGCGGGCGGACATGTTCAGCTCGGTGATGCGGGCCCAGTTTTCGCTGGCCTGGGTCATAGGCCCACCCATCGCCTTCGCGCTGGCCATCGGCTACGGCTTCGAGCTGATGTACTTGGCCTCGGCACTGGCCTATCTGCTCTGTGCCCTGGTGGTGTGGCGCTGGCTCCCCTCTCTGCCTTTGCCCAAGATGGCTGAAGAGACAGAGCGGGTCAGCAGCTGGCGGGATCCGGCGGTGCGGGCACTCTTTATCGCCTCAACCCTGATGTGGACCTGCAACAGCATGTACCTCATCAATATGCCGCTTTACATCACTCGCGAGCTCGGGATGGATGAGAAGCTTGCCGGTATCCTGATGGGCACGGCAGCGGCGCTGGAGATCCCCTTCATGCTGCTGGCGGGTTACTACACGGCGCGCTTTGGCAAGCGCCCCATGATGTTGCTGGCGGTGCTCGCTGGCGCGGCCTTTTACACAGGTCTGGTGACCCTCACCGACCAATATGCCCTGATCGCCTTGCAGCTGTTCAACGCCATCTTCATCGGTATCGTGGCGGGGATCGGCATGTCTTACTTTCAGGATCTGATGCCGGGGAGAGCCGGGGTGGCGACTACCCTGTTTGCCAACAGCATCCGCACCGGATCCATCATGGCGGGGGCCATCGCCGGGGTGGTGGCGGAGGTGTGGAGTTTCCACGGGGTCTTTATGGTGGCGCTGGGATTGGCGCTGGTGGCACTGGCCGCCAGCTGGCGGGTGCCCAATGTCTGACGGGGGATCTGGCTGTTATTTATCGTGCTGGGACTGGGCGTGCGGGAGCGGCGATGACTCGCCCTGATATTCGTTGCGCAGGCAGCGCAGCAGCAGCTCGGTCGCAGGGCCGAGAGATTCGGGGGAGAGGGTCAGCAGATAGGTGTAGAGGTGGCGTTCGTTGCCGCTTTCCAGATCCAGCTGTATGAGCGAACCTTCCGCCAGCTCCCGCTCAACCAGATGGCGCGGCAGCCAGGCATAGCCGAGGCCAAGGCGCAGCATGGCGAGCACTTCGTGGTAGTGGGTTGCCTTCCAGCCGGTGTCATCCGCATCGTTCCAGTCCACCGAGCGGTGAATGGGGGGATGAAGGCTGATCTGGTTGTGGCTGGTCAGCACGTCGCTGCGGATGGGCCCCTCCTCCTGTGCCAGCGGATGGTTGGCGGCGCAGAGGGGCAGCAGGCACACCTCGTCCAGCAGCAGACCGGTGCGATCGCCGGGCAGGTGCTCGGAGAGCATCAGATCCCCCGGTTGCAGGGCGTTGAAGTGGCAGTGAATGCGTTCGTGCAGGTTGACCCGGCAACCCCGGCTGCGGGGATAGAAGCTGGCCAGCGCCCGATAGAGGCGATCCCTTGGCTGCAGCGCCGAGACATAGAGGTTGATCTGCGGCTCCCACTGCCGCTCCAGGTTGTTGGCCAGATTCTCCAGCTCTTCCACCTGCTGGCTCAACTGACGGGCCCGCTTGAGGAAGATCTCGCCCGCCGGCGTCAGCACCGCCTTGCGGCCGCGCACCTCCAGCAAGGGCACCCCCAGACTCTGCTGCAACTTCGCAACCGCATGATTGAGGGAGGACTGGCTCTTGTTCAGCGCCTCGGCCGCCTGGGCGTAGCCGCCGCAGTCGACCACCGCCTGAAAGATCCGCCATTGCTCAAACGTGCTCTTGGGACGAAACATAGTTCAACCTGATTGGAGATAGGATGGTCAGTGGTTCGAACAGGGAGCCTGTGCCCCCTATTCAATTTAACCCCTGCCGCACAACACTCTGGGTATTTTATTGATTTATTTGGGCTGGGCCACGCAACTTGTTTATTTTGGCTGAGCCACAAAGGTCTGGCCGGTTTTGCCGCGGCTGTCCGACCCCATCAGGTAGAGGTAGAGCGGCATCAGGTCGGCCGGAGTCTTGAGGTTCATGGGATCTTCCGCCGGGAAGGCGCTGGCGCGCATCTTGGTACGGGTACCGCCCGGATTGAGGGTATTGACCCGCACACCGGTGTTCTCAAGCTCGTCGGCCAACACTTCCATCATCCCCTCGATGGCGAACTTGGAGATGGCATAGGTGCCCCAGTAGGCGCGCCCCTTGCGCCCCACGCTGGAGGAGGTGTAGACGATGGAGGCATCGCCCTGCGTCTTGGCGGTCTGGCGCAGCAGCGGCAGCAGCGCCTGGGTCAGCAGGAATTCCGATTTGACGTTGACCTGCATCACCTCATCCCACTCCTTCTCCTGAATGTGTTCAAACGGAGAGAGGGTGCCAAGCAGACCGGCGTTGAACAGCACGCCGTCGAGGCGGCCAAACTGCTGGGCGAAGGTTTCGGCCATGCCGCGGTAGTGGGCGGCGGTGGCCCCTTTCAGATCCACCGGCACGATGGCGGGCAGCGGATAACCGGCCGCTTCAATCTGGTCATACACGGCTTCGAGTTTGGCGCTGGTGCGGCCGAGCAGGATCACGGTGGCACCGTGAGCGGCGTAGGTGAGGGCGGCTTCGCGGCCGATCCCGTCGCCGGCACCGGTGACCAGAATGACTTTATCCTTGAGCAGATCGCGGGGCGCCTGATAATCGAGCATGACAACTCCTGTTAACAAATTCCGGCCATAAGTGCATGGCAATCGGCGCCAAGTGTACTGATCCGCGCGCCTGTTTGACCAGCCAGCGGCAAGAAAAATGTGAAGAAAATAGAGAGGTTGTGATGCTCGGGTTGGTTTTTCCGGGCACTGGCTGCGATTTTTTGCGCGCCTCCATCAAACTCCCTAGAATGTGACGAAAACCGATCCATTCTGGAGTCCATCGTGACATTTCTGACCGAATATGGCCTGTTTCTGGCCAAGACAGTGACCTTCCTGCTGGCCATCGGCGCCATCATCCTGATGATTGTGAGCACTCGCCAGCCGAAAGCGCGCAAGGGTGAGCTGGTGGTGACCGATCTCTCGAGCGAGCTGGAGCAGGGGCAATTTGCGCTTAAGAGCGCGCTCGCCAGCAAGGCCGAGCGCAAGGTGATGGAAAAGCAGCAGAAAGAGGAGCAGAAAAAACGCGCCAAAGCGGGGGATGAGCGCAGTCGCCTGTTCGTGCTCGATTTCAACGGCAGCATGGATGCCAAAGAGGTGACCTCCCTGCGCGAGGAGGTGAGCGCGGTGATTGGCGTCGCCCAGCCCGGCGACGAGGTGCTGCTGCGACTCGAATCCGGTGGCGGCGTGGTGCATGGCTATGGCTTGGCCGCTTCCCAGTTGCAGCGACTGCGCGATCGTGACATCAAGCTCACCGTGGCTATCGATAAGGTGGCGGCGAGCGGCGGCTACATGATGGCCTGTGTGGCGGACAAGATCCTGGCTGCCCCCTTTGCCATCGTCGGCTCCATCGGGGTGATCGCCCAGCTGCCGAACTTCAACAAGTTGTTGAAAAAGCATGACATCGAATTCGAGATGCACACCGCTGGACAGTACAAGCGCACCATCACCATGTTCGGCGAGAACGATGATCTGGGGCGCGAGAAGTTTCGCGAGGAGCTGGCGGCGATCCACGAGCGCTTCAAGGCCTTTGTGGCCGAACATCGCCCGCAACTCGATATCGATCAGGTCACGACTGGTGAACACTGGCTGGCGAGTCAGGCCAAGGGGCTGGGGTTGGTGGATACCCTCTGCACCAGCGATGACTACCTGCTGGCGCAGGCCAGCCACCACAAGGTGATCGGCATCAGCTATCGCAAGCCAAAAAGCCTGACCCAGAAGCTGGGGCAGCAGGGTGCGCAGGCGCTGGAAGCCGGACTGGGGCGTCTTTGGCAGCAGAGCCCCTGGCGCTAAGCCTGGCCCTCTGGCTATAGCCAGAGGGAAATCCCGCGATAAAAAGGCCAGTCGATGCCCATCGGCTGGCCTTTTTGCATCCGGTTGCACCTTGTCGGTGAGCGAGGGTTGTTTCTATTGAGGCCCTCTGTTACAACTGAATGCTTTCCCCGTTTATGACAGGATCTTGTGGTAAGAGCTGCGGGGCATGGAGCAAAGCGATGTCATGGAGCACCTTCAGGCAATTTACTCCGCTGGTCTGGATCGTCATTCTGGGCACCTTTATGGTGCGTACCAGCTACTACATGGTGTGGCCCTTCCTCTCCATTCTGCTCTATCGGGAGTATGACCTTTCGGCCACCTTCATCGGCCTGTTGCTGGGGGGCTCAATGGCCCTCTCTACCCTGGTCAGCTTTTACGGCGGCTGGCTCTCTGATCGCTTCGGGCGGCGCAGCATACTGCTGGCCGGTTGTCTGGTGGCGATGATCTGTTTCGGCCTGCTAGGTTTTTCGCACGAGGTGTTCTGGCTCGGAGTCGGGGTGATGGGCAGCGGCCTCTCGTCAGGGCTCATCGATGCCCCCGGCAAGGCGCTGATGGCCGACAGTCTGGCCTCGGCCAAGGCGCGGGAGTTGGCACTGCACCTGCGCTATTTTCTGCTCAACCTGGGAGCCGCGTTGGGGCCGCTGCTCGGGGTGACCCTCGGGATCAACGCCCAGCAGGAGACCTTCCTGTTTCTGGTGGTGAGCTATTTGCTGCTAGCGCTGGCCTTTGGCTGGGGATTTCGCCGGGCTGGCAGCACAGGCAAGCCGGGTGCTGCTGGCCCCGGACTGCGGGATGCCATCAAGGTGTTGCTGGCGGATCGCGCCTTCCTGCTGCTGGTGATGGCCAATCTCCTGATGGTGCTGGTCTACTCCCAGTTTCACTCGCCGCTGGTGCAGTACCTGACCCGGGCCGGTATGCCACAGGTGGCCGAGCTGGTGGCCCTGCTGGTGGCGACCAACGCCCTGACCGTGGTGCTGCTGCAATTTCCGTTGCTGCGCTTGTTGTCACGCTGGCCGGTGCGGGTGCGGCTTCATATCGGCATGGCGCTCTTTCTGGCGGCCCAGCTGCTCTTCGCGCTGGGGGACCCGATGGTGCGCAGCCACTGGTTTGGCGCCGTGCTGTTGCTCAGCATCGGCGAGACCATCCTCTTCCCCCTGCTCAACGTGCTGATCGACCAGATGGCTCCTACCCACCTCAAGGGGAGCTACTTTGGTGCCAGCGCACTGGCCGGGTTGGGAGGGGCCGCAGGTGCCTTGCTGGGAGGCTGGATCCTCGAGCAGTGGAGCGGTCAGTGGCTCTATGTGCTGATGGCGCTGCTTTGTGTGGCGATTTTTGCGCTCTATGAGTGGGGGGCCAGAGTACAGCGTCCCGCTGTGGCCTCGTCTGTGGTTGAGCGGAGCTGACCCGGTAAATGCGGGGATCTGTGATGCTGAATGTTCAGTGCGTGCTACCCGGCGTCTTCTCTTTGAGCGCCTTCTTGGCTGCGTACATCCTCTCGTCGGCGAGCCGGATCAGGTTTAGCCCGTCGTCGTAGTGCTCCGGCCCGGTCTGCACTATGCCGATACTGAGGGTGAGATCGCCCAGCTGCTCCTTGACGGTGTTGATCAATCGTTTGAGATAGATATCCCGCGCCTGACTCTCGTTGCAGTTGGGCAGGATCAGGCAGAACTCATCTCCCCCATAACGAAAGCAGCTGTCTTCGGCGCGAAAGACCTGACGGATGCAGTGGCCGACGATGCGCAGGATCTCGTCTCCGCGCTGGTGACCTTCGGTATCGTTGATTTGCTTGAAGTTGTCGATATCGAGATAGGCGATGGCCATGGGTTCGGCACGGCGCTGACAGGTGCGCAGGCTTAGCAGCAACAGCTCGTTGAGGTGGCGAACGTTGAGCAATCCGGTCAGAGCATCGGTGCGGTTCAGCTCCTCCAGTTGTTTGGTACGCTCGCGTACTTTCTGCTCCAGACTCTTGGCATAGTTCTCAGACTTCTCTCTGGATGACTCTATTTCCGATACCAGACTGCGAATGTAGGTTTCGAAGACCAGAGTGATGTCAAACAGAAAGAGTTTGTCCAGTGCGGCCAGCATGACGAGACGCTCCGGTTCATCGTGGATCTGCTCGAACATATCCTCGATCAGCAGAGCTTTGAGGGTGTTGATGGCGGCCAGATAGAGCTTGGGTTCGACCCCGATCCGCTTGTGAACCAGCCCGATCCGCAGCCGGTTGTTGACGTACTCCAGATCGTAATGGCCGCTGAAGAGATCGAGCACATAGCGCCGTTGCGCGGTGCGCAACCTGATGAGGGTGTCGGCATCCCCGATCAGCAGGGCGATTTCGGTGATGGCGGTCTGCTGCTGGTAGAAGCGATCCACCAGGGCATCGATCCGTGGTTCTATTTTGCTGCAATAACTTGCCAGCCGTGCCACATCCTGTTCATTGAGTAGCAATAACTCCTTGCGATGGGCAATCTCGAAGTCGGTGATCCTCATCTGCTCAAGCAGGGTCTGTTCGGTCGGATTCATCGTCGTCCTCGGTTTATTACTGGGCGTTACGCTGTCCGTGAGGTGGGACAAACAAGCAGGTGTAGCAACTGATAGTGTAGTCAGTGAGACTGGCGGCGCGTGCAATGCCCCCGTATGGCGGGGGCCATGGAGGGTCAGATGAGGGCTAAAGGGGCAAGAGATCCGGAGGGGGAGGTCAGAACGTCAGCACCTTGTCGGCCGCCAGGGTCCATTGGGCCAGCATCGGCAGGGTGCCGACCTCAATGCCCTCGATCAGCGGCAGGGCGGTAATGCCACGGGCATCGGTGCAGGTCTTGCACAGGCGAATGGTGACGCCTTGCGCCAGCAGGATCTCCAGCATCTGGCGCAGGTTGTACCCTTCGGCCGGAGCCTGACCGGCCAGCGCTGCACTCACCGCATCGGACATCAGGAACAGCTTCAGGCTGGCACCACCCTGTTCGTTGAGGGCGATAGCGAGACGTAGGGCGTTGAACAGGGATTCGCTGCCGTAGGGGGCACCGTTGGCAATGACCACAATTTGTTGATTCATAACAGACTCCCGATTGGAAAGAGCGCCATTGTAGAACCAACAGGGTGGCAATTGCGTGATGTCGCACAACTTCTGTCGCACCTTTTTCCCACTTGCTTGACCCTGCTGCCGATCGAGGTTTTTATGGTCAGCTCGCAAACAAGACCGGATGAATCGAGATGTGGAAAGTATTGGGAGCTGGCTTGCTGCTATTGGCGGGTCAGGCCTTTGGCAGTGAGGCGGTCGGTTGCAAGGCTCGTCTGCAGGCCGTCAACGACCAGCTGGTGTTTGCCAAAGCACACAACAATGCCGGGCAGATTGCCGGGCTGGAACAGGCAGCGCGCAATATCAAGGCCAACTGTACCGATGAAGGTCTGCTTAAGGAGCAGAAAGAGCGGGTTAACAAACTGCGCGGCGAGGTGGACGAGCGCCTGCTCGAGTTGCAGGAGGCGAGAGTCAGTGGCAAACCGGAGAAGATTGCCAAGCGGCAGGCCAGGCTGGAGGAGTCCCAGACCCGGATGCTGGAGGCCCAGCGGGAGCTGGACAAACTGATCCGGCTGGTCGGCAAGTGATGCCCAGCCGCTGAACGCAGGATCAAAAAAGGCCGATTGCTCGGCCTTTTTTTCGTTTTACGGTCTGTGCATCAGCTACTGCCTGTGCATCCGCACAAACTTCTCCATCAGCTGATCTTCAGTCTCCACATGAGCGGGATCCCAGATGATGCAGTCGATAGGGCAGACACTGATGCAGGTCGGCTTCTCATAGTGACCGACGCACTCGGTGCAGCGACTGGGGTCGATCTCGTAGATCTCCTCACCCAGGCTGATGGCCTGGTTGGGGCACTCGGGATCGCACATGTCACAGTTGATGCACTTGTCGGTGATGAGCAGCGCCATCTCAGGCCGCCGTGTGCGGGTTGCGGGTATCCTGGCTGTCGCCCAGATTGCGCAGCAAAATGCCGTAGTTCACATCCAGATCTTTCGGGACTGGCACATAGACCACGTGACCGTTGCCCGGCGCGGTATCGATCAGCTCGCCCTTGCGGTTCTCCATCTGCTCCAGATTGAAACGGACGTTGCCCTGCGGGGTCATCAGCTCCAGGTTGTTGCCCACCAGGAACTTGTTCTTCACCTCGACCTCGACCATGTCACCTTTGCGACCGGTGATCTCGCCGACAAACTGTTGGGTGTCGGAGACGGAGTAGCCGTAGTCGTAGTTCTGGTATTCGCTGTGGTTGTGACGGCGCAGGAAGCCCTCGGTGTAGCCGCGGTGGGCCAGATTTTCGAGGGTGCCCATCAGGCTGCGGTCGAACGGACGACCCGCTACCGCATCGTCGATGGCCTTGCGGTAAACCTGAGCGGTACGGGCGCAGTAATAGAAAGACTTGGTGCGCCCTTCGATTTTCAGGGAGTGAACGCCCATCTTGGTCAGTCGCTCGACGTGCTCGACCGCGCGCAAGTCCTTGGAGTTCATGATGTAGGTGCCGTGTTCGTCCTCGAACGCGCTCATGTACTCGCCCGGGCGGTTGGACTCTTCCAGCAGCACCAGGGCATCAGTCGGCTTGCCAAGGCCCAGGGTGTTGTCCGGACGCACTGCGATGGGCTCCTGACGGTGGACGATCTGGCCCACGTCATCTTCTTTACCCTCGTGTACCTTGTACTCCCAGCGGCAGGAGTTGGTGCAGGTGCCCTGGTTGGGGTCACGCTTGTTGATATAGCCGGAGAGCAGGCAGCGGCCGGAGTAGGCCATGCACAGCGCGCCGTGAACGAACACTTCCAGCTCCATCTCCGGTACCTGCATGCGGATCTCCTCAATCTCGTCCAGCGACAGCTCGCGGGAGAGGATGGCGCGGGTCAGGCCCATTTGATGCCAGAATTTCACCGTGGCCCAGTTGACCGCGTTGGCCTGCACCGAGAGGTGAATGGGCATATCCGGGAAGGCTTCACGCATCATCATGATAAGACCGGGGTCGGACATGATCAGCGCATCCGGCTTCATCTCCACCACAGGGCGCATGTCGCGGATAAAGGTCTTGAGCTTGGAGTTGTGGGGCTGGATGTTGGCCACCACATAGAACTGCTTGCCCAGCGCATGGGCTTCGTTGATGCCCAGCTGCAGGTTTTCGTGATCGAATTCGTTGTTGCGTACCCGCAGGCTGTAGCGGGGCTGACCGGCATAGACGGCATCGGCGCCATAGGCGTAGGCGTAACGCATGTTCTTGAGGGAACCTGCGGGGGAGAGCAATTCTGGTTTAAACATGGCGGACTCTTTATATCTGATTGCAAATCAGGACGATGCCACCTGATGGCATCGTAGTGGTTGAGTTGCGGTGCAAGATGCCCTCCGAGAGGAGGCTCAATGCAGCGCGACCCGATGACGGCATATCCGGGCCTATCTACAGAAGATGCGCCGGATATTCGGGGTGCGAGATTGTACTCGCCCCCACGTCATCATGCAATTTGGCAGGAATATCATGCGAATGGAAAATCAGTTTTTGGGTAATCTGTGATGGTGGGTTAGCGATATTTGCGATGTTCAATTATCCAGTGCGAGTTGAAAATCGGGAAACTGTTCGCTCATAAAATTGCGGGGGCTGTGGCCATTGCCTGCGGTGGCCAGCCATTCCCAATCCAGTTTTGGCGAGCCCGCTTTGAAGCGTTGATAGGCAACGCCCTGATGAATGGTCAGAAAGAGGGTCGTGGGGAGTCCCAGCTTGTTGCTGTAGCGCACCATCAGATCGCCCTGATAGTCGTTGCTGATTCTGACTTTGAGCGCCTGCAGTGTTAGACCGATGGCGTGACCATGCTCGTCCCAGACTTCAAACATGATATGAACACTCTGATGTCGATGATGCCACGATGAGCAAGATGGGATGCAATTGCAACTGTCAGATCTGACAAGGTCGGAAAAATGTGATGAGAATGGCAGAAAGCGAAAACCCGGCGCTAGGCCGGGTTTTCTTGAATGATGGTGGAGGGAGAAGGATTCGAACCTTCGAAGGCAGAGCCGTCAGATTTACAGTCTGATCCCTTTGGCCGCTCGGGAACCCCTCCACAGGGGCAAAGCAAATTGTATTCAGCCATTGCAATCAGGGAAATGGTGGAGGGAGAAGGATTCGAACCTTCGAAGGCAGAGCCGTCAGATTTACAGTCTGATCCCTTTGGCCGCTCGGGAACCCCTCCACGGGGTATTTCCTGATTGTCACTACTTTGCACTTGAATGGTGGAGGGAGAAGGATTCGAACCTTCGAAGGCAGAGCCGTCAGATTTACAGTCTGATCCCTTTGGCCGCTCGGGAACCCCTCCCCAAGTGCGAGGCGCATACTATCAGATCCAGAGGCTTTGTGAACCCCTTGATGAGGCATCTGGCAGTAAAAAATGACTGTTCGTCGATTTTTTGATACATCCAGCTCAAAATTCAAGCTTATCAGCAAGTTGTGCGCTGCTTTTCTGCACAAAACAGCATCCGTGCAAGTTGGCTATCGCGCTGAAAGTTGGCTATCGCGCTGAAGAGAAGGCCGATAGCAGAAGACCGCCAGCGTTGGCGGTCTTCCCGGGCATCACATCTAGCGCTGGAACGGGTAGACCGAACCCAGTTTCAGGATCTGGGTCAGCTCGTCCAGTGCGCTGCGGGACTCCTGCACCAGTGCCGGATCCCGCAGGTCATCGAGGGTCAGGCGGTCGCGGTAGTGGCGATCGACCCAGCCATCGAGGCGGGCAAACTGGCTGTCGTTGATAAGGCAGGCCGGATTGACCGCAGCGAGTTCCTGATCGTTCATGGCGACCCGCAGTCGCAGGCAGGCCGGGCCGCCACCATTACGCATGCTCTGTTTCACATCCATATAGTGGACCGCCTTGATCGGAGTCTCCTGCGTCAGCAGCTTGCCAAGATAGGCCGACACCGCCGGATTATCGCGGCACTCGGTGGGGGCGATAATGGCCATCTCGCCGCTCGGCAGGGTGAGGATCTGGGTGTTGAACAGGTAGGATTTCACCGCATCCAGCACCGATACCTCGGCGGTCGGCACTTCGATAAAGTGCAAATCCCCCTCGCCAAACTTGCCGCGGATTTCGGTCAGCACCGCTTCGGTGTTGAGGAACGCTTGCTGGTGGAAGAAGAGCACGTGCTGGTTGCCCACCGCGATCACGTCGTTGTGGAATACCCCCTGATCGATCACCTCCGGGTTTTGCTGAATAAACACCACGCTCTCCTCGCCAAGGCCATGCAGGCGAGCGATGGCCTGGCTTGCCTCCAGGGTCTGGCGGGCCGGATAGCGCTTCGGCGCCGGGCGGGAGTAGTCAAAGGCGCTGCGGCCATAGACAAACAGCTCGACCCCCGCCTCGCCATAGGCGCGGCAGAGGCGGGTGTGGTTGGCCGCCCCCTCGTCGCCGAAGTGGTCATTCTCCGGCAAATGGAGGTGGTGGCTGAAGTGGCGATCATTGTTGAACACGGCGCGCAGGATACGGCCCGTGACGTCAGGCTCCAGAGAGCGGTGAAACTTGTTGGTCAGGTTGGCGGGGGTGAAGTGAATGCGGCCATCCTGGGTATCGGCACTGGGGGAGACGGTGGCGGCATTGGCTGTCCACATGCTGGAGGCCGAATAACAGGCAGCCAGTACGGCGGGAGCCTGTTTGGCGGCCTGCTCCAGCACCCGGGCATCGTTGCCGGTGAAGCCTAGGCGGCGCAGGGTGGCGAGATCGGGACGCTCTTGTGGCGCCAGTACCCCCTGGGTCATGCCAAGCTCGGTCAGCGCCTTCATCTTGCGCAGCCCCTGCTTGGCGGCCTCTTTCGGGTTGGAAGCCTCCTGGGCATTGCTCTGGGAGGCAACGTTGCCGTAGGAGAGGCCGGCATAGTTATGAGTCGGGCCGACCAGACCGTCGAAATTGACCTCGAAGTGCTTCATTGAGTACATCCTTTCGATTTTTATGATGGGTAGCGGTTCCTTCCGCGCACAATGCGTCGGGGTTGGGCCATTATAAAGAGATTTTATGTTTTTGTAACAAGCCGGTAACCAGCAGACGTTTTTATGTCGTTTCAGATATAAAAAGAGGGGCGGTATGGCAGAAAATTGAAAAAGCGGTTGCGTCCGGCCTGTTGCCTTCGCATTAATAAATAAAGAAGCAATAAAAGAAGCCGTGTGGTTCGGGCTGGTCAGGCAAATTTGCTCACAAGATTGCTTTTTCGCGCCAAATCTCTTATACAGCCCCACAAAACCGCACACCAACCCCGTCGGGTGCAATGAGGATAATAGTTACAGCATGGGCAAATCACTGGTCATAGTGGAGTCTCCGGCCAAGGCCAAGACGATCAACAAATATCTGGGCAAGGACTACGTGGTGAAATCCAGCGTGGGTCATGTTCGCGATCTGCCCACCAGCGGCAGCGCCAGCACCGAGCCCAAGAAACCTGTCATTCGCGGCATCAAGTTGAGCGAATCCGAGAAGGCTGCCAAGGATCGCAAGGCCCTGTTTGCCCGGATGGGTATCAATCCGACAGCTGGTTGGCAGGCTAACTACCAGATTTTGCCCGGCAAGGAGAAGGTGGTCAGCGAGTTGCAAAGTCTGGCCGAGAAAGCCGACACCATCTATCTCGCAACCGACTTGGATAGAGAAGGAGAAGCGATCGCCTGGCACCTGCGCGAGATCATCGGTGGCGATGACAGCCGCTACAAGCGTGTGGTGTTCAACGAAATCACCAAGAGCGCCATCAAGGAGGCGTTCGCCCAGCCGTCCGAACTCAATATTGACCGCGTCAATGCCCAGCAGGCCCGTCGTTTCCTCGACCGCGTGGTGGGTTACATGGTCTCCCCGCTGCTGTGGAAAAAGCTGGCTCGTGGCCTCTCTGCCGGTCGAGTGCAGTCCGTTGCGGTGCGTCTTATCGTCGATAAAGAGCGCGAAATCAAGGCGTTCGTACCGGTCGAGTTCTGGGATCTCAATGCCGATCTGCTGACCGCCGACAAGAGCGATCTGCGGATGGAAGTGGTCAGCCGCAACGGGGCCGACTTCAAGCCCGTGACCCAGGCCGAGACCTTTGCCGCTGTCGCAGCCCTGGAAGGGGTCGACTACAAGGTGGTGAACCGGGAAGACAAGCCGACCGGCTCCAAGCCGTCCGCGCCGTTTATCACCTCCACCCTGCAGCAGGCGGCCTCTACCCGTCTGAGCTTCGGGGTCAAGAAGACCATGATGATGGCCCAGCGTCTCTATGAAGCGGGTTACATCACCTATATGCGTACCGACTCCACCAACCTCAGCAAAGAGGCGGTTGAGGCGGTGCGTGAATATATCGGCGAGCAGTATGGCGCGGCCTATCTGCCAGCCGAGCCGAATCTGTATGGCGCCAAGGCCAATGCTCAGGAAGCGCACGAGGCGATCCGTCCCTCCAACGTACAGGTGACTGCCGAGATGCTGGAAGGGATGGAGCCGGATGCCATGCGTCTGTACGATCTCATCTGGCGTCAGTTTGTTGCCTGCCAGATGACCCCGGCTCAATACGACTCCTCCACCCTGACCGTCAAGGCGGGTGAGTTCGAGCTCAAGGCCCGTGGCCGTACCCTGCGTTTCGCCGGTTGGACCAAGGCCCTGCCGCCGATGGGTCGCAAGGGCGAAGATAGCCAGCTGCCGGCGGTGACCGTGGGCGAGGTGCTGAAACTGGTCAAGCTGGATCCGCGCCAGCACTTCACCAAGCCGCCTGCCCGTTTCACCGAAGCGGCGCTGGTGCGTGAGCTGGAAAAACGCGGCATCGGCCGTCCGTCTACCTACGCCTCCATCATCTCCACTATCGTCGATCGTGGTTATGTGCGGGTCGAGAGCCGCCGTTTCTTCGCCGAGAAGATGGGCGAGATTGTCACCGATCGTCTGGTGGAGAACTTTGTCGAGCTGATGAACTACGAGTTCACCGCCAAGATGGAAGACAAGCTCGATGGCATCGCCGAAGGGAGCCTGGAGTGGAAGAAGGTGCTGGACGCCTTCTACGCCGAGTTTACCCAGGAGCTGGAGAAGGCCGACAAGGCGCCCGAAGAGGGTGGCATGCGTGCCAACCAGATGGTGATGACCGACATCGATTGCCCGGATTGCGGCCGCAAGATGGGTATTCGTACTGCCACCACCGGCGTGTTCCTTGGTTGCTCCGGCTATGCTTTGCCGCCGAAAGAGCGCTGCAAGAAGACCATCAACCTGGTCTCTGCCGACGAATTTGTCTCCGCCACTGACGGCGAAGAGGCGGAAACCGAAGCGCTGCGCGCCAAGCACCGCTGCGGCGTCTGTGGTACAGCGATGGATGCCTACATCATCGATGACAGCCGCAAGCTGCACGTCTGTGGTCGCAACCCGGACTGCGATGGCTACGAGATCGAGAAGGGCCAGTTCAAGCTCAAGGGCTACGAAGGGCCGAGCATCGAGTGCGACCGTTGCGGAGCCGAGATGCAGCTCAAGAACGGCCGTTTCGGCAAGTACATGGGCTGCACCAACGAGACCTGCAAGAACACCCGCAAGATCCTGAAAAACGGCGACATCGCGCCGCCGAAGGAGGATCCGGTGCCGCTGCCGGAGCTCAAGTGCACCCAGTCCGATGCTCACTTTGTGCTGCGTGACGGGGCTGCCGGTCTGTTTCTGGCGGCCAGCAACTTCCCCAAATCCCGCGAGACCCGCGCGCCGCTGGTGGAAGAGCTCAAGCGCTTCAAGGATCGCATCTCCGCCAAGCACAAGTATCTGGCCGGTGCCCCGCTCACCGATCCGGACGGCAACCCCGCCATCGTACGCTTCAGTCGCAAGACCAAGGAGCAGTACGTGATGAGCGAGGTCAACGGCAAGGCGACCGGTTGGACCGCTCACTACGACAACGGTACCTGGCAAGAGAGTTTGCCAAAGGCTAAAAAAGCCTGATGAAAAGAGGCCCCGACAAGGGGCCTCTTTGCTTATGGATAGCGGTATACTGAGACAGCTGCAAGGAGTGCAGCTGTCATCAATCGCGAAGTAGACAAGGAGGTTGAGATGGAGATTAACGAGATCCGGCCGGGCATGAGCTGTATGACCCGGGAAGGGGCGGCCTATGTGCTGGAGGTGGACCGGCAGAGCCTGCTGGTGCTGCTGCAGCGTGCGGATGAGACCATACCGGTGCAGGTGCGCAGCGACGAGATCCTGGCGCCGCTTGAGTGATCCGGCTGTGATCCCCTCAAAACGGCAGTAGAAAAAGCAGCTCGGCCAGATCGGGCTGCCATTGCCACTCCTTCATTCTGACCCGTCCACCGATCACCACGACCCCCTCCTGCTGCAGGCGTCCCGTCTGTTCGGCAAAGCCTGGCGATACTTTCGGTAACGAGATGGTGCCCGCGGCGCCCAGTACCCGATGCCACGGCAGTACCTTGTCGGTTTCCCGCAGCACCTTGCCCACCAGTCTTGCCCGTCCGGGCAACCCCGCCAGATCGGCCACCTGACCGTAACTGACCACCCGGCCTGCCGGGATCAGGGCGATGATCGCTTCGATACGGGCTGTTTTGTTCAATGGGGATGGACTTGGTTCAATGCTCATAGACCCGATTCGTCAAAAACAACAGAAGCGCCATTGTGGCGCTTCTGTCATGGGGCTGGCAATGATTCAGCCGAAGGTCTGGCTAAGCCCCTTCAGTTGCTTGGCCCGTTCCAGCAGAGCCTGACTTGAGTGATCGACATCCAGCATCTTCTGACTGTTGGCGTGGGAGTACTCGGAGATCTGGTGGATGCTGCGGCTGATCTCCTCCACGACCGCTTGTTGCTGCTCTGCAGCGGTGGCTATCTGGGTGGAGTGTTCGGTGACCAGCTCTATCTCTGCCAGCACGGTATGGAGGCTGCTGGCGCCCTGGCGGGTCATCTCGGCACATGCGCGGGTCTGTTGCAGGTTCTCCTGCATCATCCCCTTCCAGCGTCCCAGAGTGTGCTGGATCTGCTTGATGCTGACCTGGATCTGCTCGGTCGCCTTGTGGGTGCGGGTCGATAGAGTTCGCACCTCGTCTGCGACCACCGCAAAACCACGGCCCTGCTCCCCGGCGCGAGCCGCTTCGATGGCGGCGTTGAGGGCGAGCAGGTTAGTCTGCTCGGCGATGCCCTGGATCTCGCCCATGACACTGCCAATCCGTTCGGATTCGCTGGCGAGCTCCACTGCCGAGTTGAACGCCAGCTCAGCCTGTTTGGCGAGCTGTTCGATCTGCAGCTCGGTCTGGTTCAACTGCTGGTTGGTTTGTTCACAACGATTGCGAGCTTCGTTGACCTGACCGTTGGAGTCCTGAATGTTGCGGGCGATCTCGTGAGCTGTGTTGGCCATCTGAGTCATAGCCGTAGCCATCTGCTGGGTCTGGGCATCTTGCTCGTTGATATCGAGACAGGCTTGATGAGAGGCCTGCTTCAGATTGATGGCCAGGGTTTGCAGAGGTGCCGTGGCATCGTTGATCCGTCCCAACACGGTTCGGATGCGGGCTTGAAGCATCTTGATATGAAAATCGGCAATGGCGCCGGGGTTGTCACCGGAGTAGACCAGCCGGGTCAGACTGTCATATTCACGGCCCAGTTTCTGCAGATAGTGGGGCAGGGCAAAGAGCTCGCGCCAGTAGGCTCCGCCAATAAGCAACAGGGGCAGCAGCATCAGCAGGACGGTCATGGCCCCTTGACTGGCGAAGGTCCAGCCCATCAGGCCGAGCAGCAGCAGGGTAATGGCCGGGGTGCGTACTTTGGCAAGAGAGGGGAGGTTGCTGCTGTTGCCGCGCTCGGCCTTGAGCAGTGCCTGGTAGGTCTGAGCGGCGATGCGCTTGAATTGGGGCTCGGGCTTGCAGCGTACCGACTGGTAGCCGCTGATCCTGTTGCCTTCATAGATGGGGGTCACATAGGCATCTACCCAGTAGTAACGGCCATCCTTGCAGCGGTTTTTTACCATACCGCGCCAGGGTTTGCCCTCCTTGAGGCGGGCCCAGAGATCGGCGAAGGCGGCCTTGGGCATGTCGGGGTGGCGTACCAGATTGTGGTTGTGTCCCACCAGTTCATCGACCGTGTAGCCTGCGATTTCGCAAAAGGCCGGGTTGGCGTAGGTGATCACCCCGCGCAGGTCAGTGGTGGAGACCAGTTGTACGTCGGCAGGAAACTCCACTTCGCTATCTAGGGTATGGACGTCTCTGCGGGCCATAGGAATACGCTCCGATGTTCTTGTTGATAATGTTGTCGTTGTTATTGTGGCAGATCTGGAGGTGGCCGCAGGCTCGCGCCAGCAGGAGGCAGACCAGCTTCATTGGGGGCTGGATTTTGCCAATAATGGCGGATGAATGGTAGGGAGAAGTTGATGTTTTGTTGGTTAATCGTAAAAAAGGCGGCCAATTGGCCGCCAAAGTAGAGACAACATTACCTCTGTGGCATCCGGTAGCGCACCTGCAACTGATCGAGGATCTGCAGCTGACCCGGCAGGCGGGCGGCGAAGTGCTCCCAGCCCTTGTGGGCGGGATCGCTCCAGGCCACCTCGGCCGTGGCCAGCATACGCGGGAACAACATGTAGTCGAGACGATCACGGCTGGTGATCAATTCTGACCACAAGGGGCTCAGCACCCCGAGGATGTTATCGTTGGCATGGAAATCGGCTGGGGCAGGATCGCAAGCATAAACCTGCTCCAGATTGAGGGTCCCCGCCCAGTAGAGGCCGGGTTCATGAATATCGGCGCTCCAGGCCAGATCCAGATAGAGGAACTGGGCGGGCGCCATCACCACCGGATAACCGGCTGCGGCAGCATCCAGCCCCGCCTGAAAGCTGGTCCAGGCACAGATGGCCGCTTTGCGGCTCACCTTGTCGCCATGCAGGATCTCCTCCCAGCCGATCATCTGTTTGCCTCTGGCGGCCAGATAGCGCTGACAGTGCCGCAGCAGATGGCCCTGCAGCTCACGGCAGTCGGAGTAGCCCTGCTCGGTCATCAGCTGCTGGCAGGCGGGGCTGTCGGTCCAGACCCCGGTCGGCACCTCGTCACCCCCCATGTGGATCTGCGGGCCGGGGAAGAGCTCGCATACCTCGTCCAGCACCGCCTCCAGGAAGCGGTAGGTGCCGGGCAGGGCAGGATTGAGCACGTTGTCATCGAAATGCTGGACCGAGCGGTAGCGGGAGTGATCCGCCGTTTCGATCAGCAGCTCGGGCAGCGCCTTGATGGCGGCGTGGCAGTGGCCCGGGATGTCGATCTCGGGAATGACGGTGATGCCGAGCTCACTGGCATAGCTCACCAGCTCCTTCACCTCGCTCTGGGTGTAGTAGCCGCCATAGGGTTCGGCACCGCCGCTGAGCTGGGGGGCGATCGCCAGATCGTGGCCGCGCCAGGCACCCACGTCGGTCAATGCCGGGAAGGCCTTGATCTCGAGCCGCCACCCCTCGTCATCGGTCAGGTGCCAGTGGAAGCGGTTGAACTTGTAGAGGCTCATCAGCTTGAGCAGGCGCTTGATGGTGGCCGGAGTGTGGAAGTGGCGGGCGCAGTCGAGAAAAATGCCGCGAAAGCCAAAGCGCGGGGCATCCTCCAGCGTGATGCAGGGCAGGCTCTCCCCATGTTGCAGATACCACTGGGCTAGCGTCACCAGCCCATGACGCCAGCCCGTTTCGTCGGCGGCGGCAATTACCACCTCCTGCGGCGTGATGGTCAGTTGGTAGGCTTCGGGGGCCAGTTTGGCCTCGGTCAGCCGGATTTCTGCGTCGTGATCCTGCTCCAGCGCCAGCGATGTGAGTTCGTTGAAGTGGGCCAGCAATTTCGGCACATCGCGGGGGGCGCTGACATGAGCCCGCTCGGCCAGCCGGAAGTTCCCCTCCAGCAGTACCAGATGGGCCGGTTGCGGCACTATACCGGGCAGGGGCTCGACCTCCGGCAGGTCGGGGCGGGTTACCGGCGGGTTCTCCAGTCCGAGATCCTGCGCTGCCAGCGTCACCGGCAGCAGCTGGGCACCCGTGGTGGCCTCCGGCAGGCTGAGGAAAAAGCCCTGCGGCATGTCGGAGAGCTTCTTGATGGGGGTCTGGCGGCAGCAAAAGCGCAGCTCGCAGTTGCCAGTTTTTGGGACAATCACCTTGTAGCTGCCGCTCTGGCGCTCCAGCTCCCCCCCTTGCAAGGAGTCGGGGTCGATATGGCGAGCCAGACAGAAGTGCAGTTTCCACCGGGTATCCGGCATGCGGGATAGGGTGAAAGTGAACCAGACATCCTCTCCGTCACGTCGGGCGACCTGGGTGTGGATCAGGGGTGTAGACATGGAAAATCCTCTGATTGGGCAAACAGGATGGCGCCATCGAGCGCATCTGCCTGGGGGGGGATCAGGTTGAGTTGGCCGAGACGGGGAGCGAGGCGGGTGCCAATCCCCCCCAGCAGGGCGATCTGTCTGGCACCGAGCTGGGTCATTCCCTCCAGCAGGATCCGCAGTTGTTCGCAGGTTTCGTCCAGCAGCTGATTGGCGAGCTCGTCGCCATCGCTGGCGGCATCGAATACCCAGGGGGCAAAGTGGCCATAGTCCGCCGGAATGGCGCGGGCGGCCCAGCGTACCAGCTCGGCCTGATCCCGCTTGAAGCGGTCCATCAGGCGGATTGCGAGGGTGCTGGGGGGCAGAATGCCGTCGTGGCAGAGCAGAGATTGCTGGATGGCGCGCAGCCCGAGCCAGGCGCCGCTGCCTATGTCCGAAATGGGGAAGCCGCGGCCGGAACAGGTGCGGATCTGCCCTTCCTGATAGATCAGCCCCACCGAGCCGGTACCGGCGATCAGGATGGCCCCCTCACGGCCACCAAAGGCGCCGAGGCAGGCACCGAAGGCATCGGAGGTGAGCCTGACGCTGGCGAAGGGGAAGGGCATCTCGAGCAGGGCGTGATAGCAGTCGGCCAGCTCGGCGGAGGCGAGCGCCAGCCCGACCCCCATCTGCTGTTCGCACTCTATTCCGAGCCCGGCCGTAAGGCGGGCGCTGGCGATGGCAGCCAGCACATTGGCGTGGGCATGGGGGATGCCCAGCTCCAGATTGGAGCCGGCCGCGCGCCCCTCTCCGAGCAGCTTGCCCGCCCGATCCCGAATGCGGGCGCGGGTGTGGGTGCCCCCGCCATCGACGCCTACCCAGAACTCAATCATGGCGACCTCCCTGCTCATTTCGAGCACTCAGGGCGCTCTGCCAGCTGATGGCAAGGGCAAACCAGGCTGCGTGGGGGATCCACTGCTCGCCCCAGCGCCAGTTCTGATCCAGCCGATCCTTGTACTCCTCCGGAATAAAAGCCACGTCGTTTTCGTCATCAAACCCTGAGGTGATGCCGTTGCAGATACCACCCTGCGCATTGGGATACCCGGCGGTATAGGCGGGGTTGTTGATGCCGTGGCCCGCCAGCATGCAGGCATTGAAGGGGTTTTGCCCGAGGATCCAGTCGAGTTGGCGTTGGCCATAAGTGAGCAGCGGCTGGCTCTGGCGGGGGAAGTGGCGGGCGCCAGCAAAGGCCATGGTCGCCAGAGACGCGAGGCGGGCATTCTCACCCTGCCACCAGTAACCGGACTCGTTGTTGTGGGGCATAAAGAAGCTGACGCGCGGCGCTTCATCCACCCCTTTCACATATTGGCGGGCGAGGGAGAAGGGGTTGCCCGCCCGTGCGCACAGTGCCAGCTCGGCGGCCAGCGACTGCTCCACTACGGTTTGTACCCGGGCCTGGTGCCCCTGATCCGGCTCTACGCCCAGATATTCCAGCAGCGCCAGCACCGGCAGACCCGCCTCAGCGGCGTGGTAGTAGGGGCGCGAGCCATCCTCGTTGGCCGACCAGTAGTGACCCAGCTCAGGATGAGGGCGCTGGCGGGCACAGAGTTTGCTGGCACGGGCTCTCGCCTCATTCAGCCACTCGTTGCCGAAGGTGCGGGTCAGCTCCACCGCCGCCAGCAGGGCGCAGTAGTCGTCGATGATGTTCTCGACCCCATCGTCGAGGTAGGCAAGGTTGTGTTCGCACAGATGCAGGTAGCCGCGTTTGGCTGCCTCGGCGTAGCGGCTGGCATCGAAGTCGCCACTGACGCTCTCGCGGGCGGCGCGGGCCAGCGCGGCGATGGCCATGCCGCCCCCTTGGCGAAAACCCGCCTGCCAGTTGGCGGATTTGATCCCCTGCTGAGTGGCGTAGGTGCACAGCTCGCGTTGGGCGGGATCCTTGCTCCACTTGTCGAACAGGGTCATGAAGAAGAAGCCTGACTCATCCTGCATCCGGCAGAGGAAATCGGCGCCGTGCAGCGCCTCGTCATTGAGCCGCTTGCAGAGGTTCACCCCGTCGATATCGCGGCGCGGGGCCAGCAGTTCCCGGCACTTGAGCAGAGCCCACACCACCATGGGGGTCTGCTGGGGGTTGAGGTAGTTGGCGTAGGAGAGGTGGCTCAGGTACTTGCTCATGTCGCCGCTGGCATCGAACCAGCCGCCGTGCACATCTTTGTGCTGGTCGGTGCCAAACAGGCGGGCGCTGCGGTCGGCCCGATCGAAGGTGCCGCTGGCGCGCTGGCCCTTGAAGTAGTGGAGGACATCGGAGAGACAGCGGCTGGCCAGCAGATCCTGGCCGATGGCAAAACGGGTGGAGCGGACTATGCCTTGGGCAGTGATCGCCTCCAGCCGATAGTGGCCGGGCTCCTTGAAGGCGGAGAAGTCGGCACGCCAGTAAGCGCGGCCCTGCCAGCCGGGGACGCTGCCAGCCGGTTGCAGCGGGGTTTCAAACAGGATCTGGCCATCGTCGAGGCGTTGCAGCCTGACATAGCCGCCGAGATCAGGGGCGGGGGAGGTTTGCAACAGGGCGACCTTGTGTCCGTCGCACTCGTAGCCCACCTGATTGATCAAGAGTTCCATCAAGGTATTACTCCTGTGGTTCACCGCCGGGCGGTGAGGCACATCACGGGGCTGTGGCCGCCCCGTATCGAGGCATGGCCGGACAGGGTTGTCCGGCCGGTATCGGGTTCACTTTCACTCGTAGAGGTAGCAGCGCACGAAGTGGTTGTCGGCAAGCTTGGTGATGGGGGGCAGTGCCTCCTTGCAGCGGGGCATCGCCTGATTGCAGCGCCCGGCAAAGGGGCAACCGCAGGATTCCGGCGTCCAGAGCGGGATCTCCCCCTTGCGGCCGCCCTCCAGCTCGGCGTGGATGCTCTTCTCCGGATCGGGCACCGCCGAGATGAGCAGCTGGGTGTAGGGGTGCTGCGGGTGGTGCAGGATCTCGTCCACCTCGCCCCACTCCACCATGTGCCCTACATACATCACAGCCAGATCTTCCGCCACATAGCGGGCGGTGGCGATGTCGTGGGTGATGTAGAGCATGGAGACGCCGAGCTCGTTCTTCATCTGCTCCATCAGGTTGAGGATGCCGATGCGAATGGAGACGTCGAGCATGGAGGTGGGCTCGTCCGCCAGCACCACTTCCGCCTCCACCGCCAGATTGCGGGCGATGTTGACCCGCTGGCGCTGGCCGCCGGAGAGCTGGTGCGGATACTTGGCCGCCGTAGCCTTGGCGGGGGTGAGCCCCACCTTCTCCAGCAGGGCGTAGACCATGTCTGGCAGCTCTTTCTTGTCGATCACCTTGCTGTGCAGCAGCAGGGGGCGGGCGATGTGGTGATAGATGGTGTGGGTCGGGTTGAGCGAACCGAACGGATCTTGCCACACCATCTGCACGCTCTGGCGATAGTCCAGCAGGGCGGTGCCCTTGTTGAACTCCTCCAGATCGTGGCCGCGATAGAGGATGCGCCCGGCACTGAGCTTGTACATCTTGGCGATGATCTTGGCGATGGTGCTCTTGCCGGAGCCCGACTCCCCGACCACCGCCAGGGCGCGGCCCCGGTGCAGGTTGAAGGTGATGTCGGAGAGGGCCCGCATCTTGCCACTCTTGATGGCATTGGAGTTGATGGGGAAGTCCTTGTAGAGGTGCTGGACCTCGATGATGGGTGCATCGGTTTTGGCGATTTGCATGACAGACATCCTTAACAGCCAGCGGCCTTGTCCAGATAGATCACGGAATCTTGTTGCAGTCCCTGCTCCTCATAGAGGTGGCAGGCGGTCTGTTGCCCGGGGCGGATCTCGGCCAATTTGGTGTACTCCTGACGGCAGCGATCGTGCACCTTGCCGCAGCGGGCCTGAAAGCGGCAGCCGACCGGCACCTCCAGCAGGTTGAGCGGTGTGCCCGGGATCCCCTCCAGTACCCTCTTCGGCCCGTGCAGGGGCGGGAAGGAGTTGCCCAGCCCTCTGGTATAGGGGTGCAGCGGCGCGGTCAGGATCGCTTTGGAGGGAGCGACCTCCACCAGTTCACCGGCATACATGATGCCGATGCGATCGCAGAACTCCACCATCAGGGAGAGGTCGTGGGTGATGAACAAAATGGAGAAGTTGAACTTCTCTTTCAGGGCATAGACCTTCTGCAGGATCTCCCGCTGTACCACCACATCGAGCGCCGTGGTTGGCTCATCCATGATCAGGAGCTCGGGGTTGAGCGCCATGGCGATGGCAATCACCAAGCGCTGGCGCATGCCGCCGGAGAACTGGTGCGGGTAGTCCTTGAGCCGGCTCGGGTGGATATCGACGATGGTGAGCAGCTCCTGGGCGCGCTTGATCGCCTCGTAACGGGTCATGCCGGGGTTGTGGGCCAGCAGCACGTCGCAGAACTGCTCCTCCATCCGCAGCACAGGGTTCAGGGCGTTCATGGCGGACTGGAACACCACCGACACCTGTTGCCAGCGGTAGGAGCGCAGCCGCTCGTCGTTGTAGTGGAGGATGTTCTCCCCCTTGAACAGGATCTCGCCGCCGCTGATGTAGGCGGGCGGCTTGTGCAGCCGGGCCACCGAGAAGGCGACGGTGGATTTGCCGCAGCCCGACTCACCGGCGAGACCGAAGATCTCGCCCTGTCTGATATCGAAGCTCACCGAGTTGACGGCGCGCACGTCGCCATTTTCGGTGATGTAGTCGACGCAAAGATTGCGTACTGACAGCAGGGGATGCTTGTTCATGCTGTCTTCTCCTGTGCTGTGGCAACCGGAGTGGTGACCGGCGCCGCGAGTTTCTTCCAGCGGCTCAGCCCTTTGTGGGAGCGCAGCTGCGGGTTGGCAATCTCGTCGATGGCGAAGTTGAGCAGGGCCAGACCGGCACCCAGGGTGGCGATGGCAAAGCAGGGGGCCAGGATCTCCCACCAGGCGCCGACCAGTATGGCGCTGGAGGTCTGGGCGTTGTAGAGCATGATTCCCCAGCTCACCACGGTCGGGTCGCCGAGGCCGAGGAACTCCAGGGTCGCTTCGGTGACGATGGCGTAGATGATGGAACCGATAAAGCTCACTCCGATGATGGAGATGAGGTTGGGCAGGATCTCCACCAGAATGATGCGCCAGGCCGGCTCGCCCAGCACTTCGGCGGCGATGACGAACTCTTTCTCGCGCAGGGCCAGGGTCTGGGCACGGATGACCCGCGCGCCATAGGCCCACGAGGTCAACCCTATTATCACGGCAATCACCGCCGGTGACGCCTCCCCGATAAAGCTCGCCAGCACCAGTAGCAAGGGGAGGTTGGGGATCACCAGCACCACGTTCATCAGGAAGGTGAGGCATTCATCCACCAGACCGCCGAAGTAACCGGCGGTGATGCCGATGGCGACGGCCAGGGTGCAGACCAGCAGGCCTGCGCTGAAGCCCACCAGCAGCGAAATACGGGCGCCGTTGGTGAACTGGGCCCAGATGTCGTGGCCCATGCGGGTGGACCCCATCACGAACTCGGCACTGGGCGGCTGGTGCGGGCGAGCCACCCGTTTGGTCGGCTCGTTGCTGGCCAGAATGGGGGCAAAGAGGGCCATCAGTACGAAGGCAACCACGATGGCGAGGCCACAGGCAGCCTTCTTGTTGCCCAGCAGGATTTTGAGAATGGTCGGCATACGCATCTTATTTGCCTCCTGTACGCAGACGGGGATCCAGGAAGACGTAGAGCACGTCGGCCAGGAAGTTGAAGCTGAGCATGGTGATGGTCATGATGAGCAGCTGCCCCTGAATGAGCGGGTAGTCGCGGGCCAGAATGCCCTGATAGAGGGTCAGGCCCAGACCGGGATAGTTGAAGATCACTTCGGTGATGAGAGAGCCACCGATGACGAAACCTAGCGCCATGGAGAGGGCGGTGACGCTGGGCAAAATGGCGTTGCGGGCGCCGTAGTTGAAGATCACCCGGTTGCTGGAGAGCCCCTTGGCCTTGGCCATGGTGATGTAATCCTCGCCCAACAGGTTGATCATGTTGTTGCGCATGGTGATGAGAAAGCCCCCCACCTGCACCACGGCCAGGGTCAGCACCGGCATGATGGCGTGGGTCATGATGCTCTTGATGTGCTCCCAGCCCCAGTCAGCCTTGATCTCCGGGCTGTAGGCGTAGCCGATGGGCAGCCATTCGAGGCTGACCCCGAACAGGAACAGTGCGAGCAGGGAGACCACCACCGGCGGAATGGCCTGCATCACCAGGGTGAGCGGGGAGAGAATGCTGTCCATCCGGCCGCCGCGATACCAGGCGGCAAAGATGCCGACGATGGAACCGATGGAGAAGCTCAGGATGGTGGAGGTGCCGACCAGAAACAGGGTCCAGCCGATGGCACGGCCCAGCACGTCAGAGACCTGCTGCGGGTAGAAGCGCACCGAGGTGCCGAGATCCCAGGTGAAGACACTCTTCACATAGGTGAGAAACTGGGTGCCGATGGGGCCGTCGACAAAGCCGAAGGTGGCTTTGAGGGCTTCCAGGGCGGCGGGTTCCATCATGGCGCCAGCGCGGGCAAACATCACGGAGACAGGATCCCCTGGCATGGCACGGGGTAACAGGAAGTTGATGGTGGCGGCTACCAGAAAGGCAACCAGATAGAAGGAAAAGCGTCTCAGTATGAATCCCATGATAGTACCTTTTACTGCAAGTCTGCCCCGCGTCGGGTATAGCTACCCCAACCCCGGCGGTGCCGGGCAAGAAGGGGGTTAACGGGGAAGATGGCCCCCCGCAGGGGGCCGGGATTGTTTAGCTGTTTGGCTTGAGGGACAACACGTGCAGCAGACGCTCAGGGGTGTCCGGGTGGAGCTGAGGTTTGGCTACCGGGTTATCAGCACTGAACCAGCCGTTGAAGCGCTTGGTGCTGTACTCATACCAGGTCGGGTTGTTGAAGACCGGAATGATGGTCTGGTTGGCACCAACACGATCCTGGATGGCGAACATGATCTCCTTCTGCTTGGCCGCATCGGCGGTCTGGGTGAAGTCATCGATCAGCTTGTCGAGCTCGGGGTCCTTGTAACGGGGCGCGGCGAAGCGGTTGCCACGGTCGCCCATGTTGCGGGAGTGGAACGCAGTCTCGAAGTACTTGTGCGGGTTGGCACCGGCAAAGTAACCCTGCAGGGCGACATCGAAGTCACCGGTGATCAGGTTCTCGGTCCAGACGGTTGCTTCCGGGGTGGCGGTCTTGGCGTTCAGGCCCAGCGCCTGCAGCCCTTCTACACCAATCTGAACTGTGTTGACCCAGTCGGTCCAGCCGTTCGGTACCAGTACCTTGAACTCGATCTTTTTGCAGCTCGGGGTGTCGAGGAACTTGTCGCCGTCACAATCCTTGTAGCCTGCCTCTTTCAGCAGGGCCTTGGCCCCTTCCAAGTCGAACTTGTTGTACTTGCCGTACTTCTTGTCCACTTCCGGGTTGTTCCAGGAGTCAAAGGCTTTGCCCAGACCTGACGGGTACTCGTTGACGGTCGGGTAGCCGTAGCCCGCGATATCCACCATGGACTGGCGGTCCATCGCCATGGAGAAGGCGCGGCGGAAGTTGATGTCGTTGAAGGCTTCGTTATTGCCCGGGTTCTTGGTCTGGAAGTTGACGTTGAACGCCACGGTACCGGAGGCCGGGAACCAGTATTTGTTGTTCTTCGGATCGTTGCCGACGTAGAGGCGCTCGATATCCGGTACGAAGGAGCCGAACCAGTCGATGTCACCCTTCATGACAGCAGCCAGCACCTGATCGTTGGTGGCCATTTGCGGCATGCGGATACAGTCGATAGCCAGGTTGGCGTTATCCCAGTAGTGCGGGTTGCGGCACTGGGTATAGAGCTGGGCGGAGAAGTTGTCCACTTCGGTGAAGGGGCCAGTACCAACCGGCTTGTCGTTAGTGAAGGCAACCGGATCTTTCACCGATTTCCACTGATGCTCCGGCACTATAGGTACCAGCACCAGATCGTTCACCACGTTGGTGTTGACCTCGGTCAGGTCGAATTTGACCTTGTTGGGGGCCAGCTTCTCGACGCTCTTGATCTGGGTCCAGATTGAGCGCTCATCCAGCGCCTTGTTGGCCTTGACCAGATTGAAGGAGAAGATGATGTCATCGGCATCAAAGGCTTCGCCGTCAGACCACTTCACGCCGTCACGCAGATCGAAGGTGACGGATTTCAGGTCATCGCTGAACGCATAGTTGGTGGCCAGACGATAGACGGGTTTGCCCCCTTGCATATCGTTGAAGATCACCAGCGGCTCATAGATGAAGTGACGGGTGGTGTGCAGCAAGCCCGCTTGCAGGAAGGGGTTGAAGTTCTTGACCCAGGCGGTTTCCTGCTGTGCGACCATGGTCAGCACGGTTTTGTTTTCTGCGGCCATGGCGTTACCGGCGGCACCGGCAAGCATCATGGTTCCCAGCATTACAGCGGTAGAGATTTTGGATACTTTGGCAAGCATATGTTTTCCTTTCTTATTTTTTGGCATTCCCGAGGGTTCGCCTTGTTTTGTGTGAGCACCGGTTTCGCATGCTGATGAAATCGGCCCTCTGTGTTGGTCAGGTGTCTAACCTTTGTCGTTCTGTTTTCCAACGCCCTAAGCAAACCAGAATTAACAGGAAAACAACAACTATTGATTTCGTTGTTTTCGTAAAAATTGACGGTGTTACGTCAATCTCGTCAAAATGCTTTTTTATCTGTTTAGAATCATTGGTTTGCGTTATTTGCTCTCGCGTAGAAAGTGGCTGTGAAAATGGTGTATATGACAAATTTGTGAATTGGATCTGCTCTCGGTTTCGGGGTCGGGCGGGGCTTTGTTTTGCATAAAAAGAAACCAGATTGCCAATTGTGGTCCGGCGCCCGTTTAGGGCGCCGTGTCACGGCTTGCGGTTGGCGAGTTGACGCAGGGTCTGGGCGCTGTGCTGCAACTGCTGGCGCTGGTGGTCATTGAGCGGGCAGTGGCCCAGCACATACTCGGTGGTGGCCACCACCGTCTTCCAGCGTGGTGACTTGGGCAGGGTGTCCAGACTCAGGTATTTGTCGAGGGTGCGGGTCTGCGGGCTGGATCTGTCCATATAGACCCGCCACAGCTTGCTCTTCTCTGCCAGCACGATTTTGCCCTTGCCGGTACCCTGCTGCCAGGCATCCAGGGTGAGCTGCATGGTCTCTACCAGCGCCCGGCGCAGCGGCTCGTCATCTTGCTGGCGAATGAGGTCGTCGGCCAGCGAACGGAACTCGCCACCCAGGCGGCTCAGCTCACCCAGCAGCTGTTCATCTTCGATGATAGCTTGCCGCGAGAGGTTCTTGAGGGCGTTCTCCAGCGCCATTACCCGGTTCTCATCCTGACGCAGCTCGGTACTCAGAGTGAGGGCGAAAGCGGCCTGTCCTCCGAGCGCGATGGGCAGGGCACGGGCGTTGAGCACATCTTTTTGCCCGGCCACCAGAAACTCCAGATTGTGTTCCCGCTCGCTGGCAAGGTCGGGCCACTGCTGTTGCAGCGGGGTGGCGAGCCACTCATTGAGGGGCTGCCCCTCCATGGCTTCCGGCTCCTGCCCCAGCAGGCGTGCCATCACCCGGGAGGCAAACAGCACTGTGCCCTGCTCGTCGATAAAGATCATGGGGTCGGCCCCTTCGCCGAGCAGGGCCAGCAGGCGCTGCTGATCCTGATGCAGTCGATCCTGCAGGGTGAGGCGATGTTCGATCTCCTGCTTCAATAGCCGGTTCTCTACCAGCGAGGCGCGTCCGGCCTTGGCCTCCAGCAGTGCCTTGACCCGGGCAAACAGCTCTTCTTTGCAGAAGGGTTTGACCAGATAGTCGTTGGCTCCGGCCCCGAAGCCCTCCTCGATATCCTTGGGCTGGTTGAGGGCGGTGAGCAGCAGCACCGGCAGCATATCTTTCGGGTGCTGCTGGCGCAGGCGACGGCAGACGTCAAAACCGGAGAGGGTGGGCATCATCACATCGAGCAGGATGAGGTCCACCGGCTCCTCGGCCAGCTTGGCCAGCGCATCGTGGCCGTCACTGCTGGGCAGAATGCGGTAGCCGCAGGGCTGCAGCAGATGGCGCAGGATGTGCAGGTTGATGGGCTCGTCATCCACCACCAGAATGAGCGGCGCACCCTCGGGGGGAGGGGGCAGATCGTCGCTCTCCCAGTCCGGCAGGATCAGCGGTTGCTGGCGCACCAGCTGATGCTCGATCTGGCGGCTGTCGAGAGTCAGATTGGCCGCTTTGCCGGTGGCAAGGGGCAGGGTAAAGGCGAAGGTAGAGCCGACGCTCGGCTCGCTCTCGACAAACAGCTCGCCCCCCATCAGGTGCACCAGCTGACGGGTGATGGAGAGACCAAGGCCGGCCCCCTGCTTGCTTACCTCCGGGCTCATCTGTACCAGCGGCTCGAAGATATGTTCGAGATGATCGGGGGCGATGCCGATGCCGGTATCCGTGACCTTGATGCGCAGGAAGTTGTTCTCGACGATGGCACTGAGCACCACCTTGCCCTGCGGCGTGTACTTGATGGCGTTGCCCACCAGGTTGTAGAGCACCTGTTCGAGCCGCTGCTCATCGGCCAGCACCGGCGGCAGTTCGGCCGGGCTGATATCCACCAGAGTGAGGGGTTTGGCCTGCACCAGATGCTGGCAGAGGTCCAGCACCAGCCGGATAACCCCCTTGGATGAGACGGGCTGGGAGTGGATCTCCAGCTGGCCGTAGCGCATCTGATGGTAGTCCAGCAGATCATCCACCAGACGGGCCAGGCCGTCGGCGCTTTTGATGATGAGACCGAGCTGCTTTTGTTGCCCTTCGGTCAAATCCTGCTGGCTGGCGAGCATCGACTCGGCCATCCCCTTGATACCGTGAATGGGGGTGCGCAGCTCGTGGGAGGTGTTGGCCAGCAGTTCATCCTTGAGCTTGTCCGCCTGCTGCAGGCTGAGGTTCTGCTTGTGGGTCAGCTTGACCTGCTGTTGCAGCTCCAGGGTCTGCTGCTCGATGAGCTCGATCTTGTCCTTTACCGAGCGCTGCATATGGCGAAACGCTTCGGCCAGCCGGTCAATATCATCGCCGGTTCGCTCGATGGCGATGGGGTGATCCAGCGCGCCGTCGGCCACCTGCTCGGCCGCTTCGGTCAGGGATCGCAGCGGCGCCGTGATGGAGTGGGAGAGCCAGCGGGAGAAGAGGATCAGCAGCAGCACCGAGCCCGCGCCCAGCACAATTACCAGAGTTTCCAGCTGGCGGATCGGGGCATAGGCTTCCCGGGTGGAGATCTCGGCGATAAAGGCCCACTCGGTATCGAACACCTTCACCTGGGTGTAGGCGGCCAGCACCTCGTCATCCTGATAGGAGTGGAACAGCCCGACCCCCTGCTCGCCGGAGAGCGTCTTGGTGATGAGGGGTGTTTGCAGCGGCCGGAAATTGGGGCTGAAGCTGTTCTCGACGCTGAACTCCGGTGCCAGCCAGGCATCGGCGCGCATCCGCTTGTCAGGGCCGATCAGGATGGTTTCGCCGGTCTCGCCCAGCCCCTCCCGCTCCGCCATGATCTGGTTGAGCTTGTCCGGCAGCAGCTCGAAAATCACCACACCGCGCACATAGTCGTACTGCATCACGGGCGCCGCCATGTAGGCGACCACCTGCCCGGTCAGCTCGTTGCGGCCAAAATCGGTGAATTCGAAGATCTGCTGCGGCTTCTGGCCGCCATCAAGACGGCGTTTGATCTTGGCGAAGGTCTGGCCCAAGCCACTGCCCTGATAAGGTCCTGAGAGCAGATTGGTGGCAAAGTTAGGGTGCTTGGTGACCGAATAGACCACATCACCGTTGAGGTCCACCAGAAAGATGTCGCTGTAGTTGGACTTGCGCACCATGTCGGCATAGCCGCGATGAAAGCGCTGGTGCACCCGGCCATACATCTCGTCGGCAAGGATAAGCGCCGTGATGGAGGGTTCGATCTCCACCTGACTGTCCGGTTTGCGCAGTTGATCCCAGGAGCCGGGCAGATAGCGGGCCTGAGCACGGCTGCGGGCCTCCTGCGGTGTGGTGCCCAACTTCTCGAAGGCGCCGGTAAAGCCATAGAAACGGCCGATACTGTTGCCGGCAAAATCCTGCTGGGAGAAGTTGATGATCTGCTCTTTGAGGTTGTTGAAGTAATCTTCGAGCTGACTCTTCTTGATATTACGAACGGAGACCAGATGGTTGGAGGTCTGGGTGGTGAGATCCTTGCCGTGGCTGTATAGGAAGAAGAGGGTGATGACCAAAAAGGGCACCATGCCCAACATGAAAAAAGCCAGCATTAACTGCGGCCTGAGCCCACGAAGCGTGAAGATCCATTTCATCTTGTGATTTTCAATTGAGAATCCGGTTATTAAGCCGCTCAAGTCTCGAACGAAAGCGTAATCATTTCAACGACTTTATCCCAAATTCGCTTGGTGGGTCACAGCTGGCTGGAGAAAAATGCAGCAAGGCGTTTAAACCCTGAGCAAACAGTTTGCATCAGGGCTTAAATTGCGAAAAAGGGGTTGTGCTGGCGCTCGTGGTACGTATAATGCGCCTCGTTGTCAGGCAACTGGCACGAAAGCAGTAACGCGGGAATAGCTCAGTTGGTAGAGCACGACCTTGCCAAGGTCGGGGTCGCGAGTTCGAGTCTCGTTTCCCGCTCCAATTTTCCATCGAACCAACGATGGAACTCACTTTCAAGACAATCAGTCTTGTCAGCATGGCGCGTTAGCAAAGCGGTTATGCAGCGGATTGCAAATCCGTTTAGTCCGGTTCGACTCCGGAACGTGCCTCCATCTTTCCTCTGTTTATCTCAATCATCACTCTTCGAGTCTGAGCTTTGGTCAGTATCCTTGCTGTACCAGTAACTGTTCGCAGCCAGCCTGTTTCCACTCGCGCTCGAGATAGTGGCTCACATCCGCCATGTTTTGCCCCCGATATTGAAACTGCACCTCGGCACTGTGCTGGTTGAGATCCGCAATCCGTTGCTTCAGTGTGCCGCATTGCCACAGGCTGACGGTGGGCACGCCCCGTTCGGCCAGCACGATGGCATCTTCCCGATTCAGTTGCCACTCCTCCAGTTGTGCCCGTGTCAGGGCAACCATCAGCACCAGCAGTGCCACTTCATGCAGTTTCATGCGTGTCTCCCTACTGCATGTTTTTCCCCTGATAACTGTGGCAAAGCGCACGATTTTCGCAAGTTTGTTAACTGTTGGTTAATGACGTAACCCGTTTTCAGTATTTCCCGTTTTTCACCATTTTTTTATAAAAAAATGCGTTGGTGATGTAGTAATCCTACATGGAGTGGGGTAATCTTTGCTCAGTGGTCTTACCAGTAAGGAGTTACATCATGTTTCATCCCTTTTCCCTGACTCAGATTATTCTTCGTCGCATTTATGTATTGCTGGTGGGCATTCTGGCTTTCCCCGTGATGCTGTTTCGCAGCGATCGTGCCCGCTTCTACAGCTATCTGCACCGGATCTGGAATAAAACCAGCACCAAACCGGTGTGGCTCAAAATGAGCGAGCGTGGCGAGCGGATCTTCTACTAAACCCCATTCGCACCATGTGCAAAAAGAGACAGCCAAAGCTGTCTCTTTTTTTATCTGCTTGCTGCAACTCCTGGCTCCCAACAGCACTCAGATTATTTATTTATTGTTTCTTTAAAGTTGCATCCAGCCCTGCCTGTTGGCGGGGCTTTTTTATGTCTGACGCATCTCTTTTGATGGAAGCAGTGAAGAAGATTAACGGGGTGAAAGCACCATATGGCACTTTTCTCGTTCATTAATGGGTGGTCGGCAATAAATTTTTAATGAAGAAATTGCTGTTTTAAATCAATGTCTTGTTTGTTTCGCTTTGGGTTGTTTAACTCTTTTTTGTGTTTTTTTGAAAGGGAATATCCCATTTGCCGGTTCTATTGCAGGTACCCGGTTGCGACAAATCGGGGATATCAGCAACATCCAACGACATCAAAAGGAACATGAACATGAATGTTAAAAAAAACACTGCTATCGCCTCCGCCATGACCGGTCTGCTGGCGCTGGGCGCCCAATTTATCGCGGCGCCAGCCATGGCTGCCGATGAAAAGGAGAAGTGCTACGGCGTGGTCAAGGCCAGCAAGAATGACTGTGCGACCAAGAGCAGCTCCTGCGCCGGTACCGCCAAGGAAGATGCTCAGGGTGATGCCTTTGTGGTGATGCCCAAAGGGCTGTGCGAGAAGCTGGTCGGCGGTTCGCTGCAACCCAAGTAAGAGACATCGGGCAGGGGATGGCCAACGGGCCGCCCCCTGCATCTTCTCTGGTTGGCGAAAGCGAGTCTTGCGATGAACCCTTTGATTGGTATCGGATTACGCACTCCCCATTACGACGAGATCCGTCAAACCCTGCCGACAGTCGGTTGGCTGGAGGTGCATAGTGAAAATTACTTCGAACGGCACAGCCAGGGTTTTCAGGTGCTCGCCGAACTGGCGCAACACTACCCCGTCAGTCTTCACGGCGTTGGCATGTCCCTCGGTTCTGCCGACCCGCTCGATCCGCACCATCTGCAGCAGTTGTCGACACTGGTCGCGGCGATCAGACCGGCACGGATCTCCGAACATCTCAGCTGGGGCAGCATTGGCGGGCGTTACTTCAACGATCTGCTGCCGGTGCCCTATACCCGCGCCTCCCTGCGCAACATGAGCGACAAGATCCAGCAGGTACAACAGACTCTGGGTTGCCGCATGTTGATTGAAAATCCCTCCTCCTATCTGCAACTGGCCGGGGAGATGAGCGAGTGGGAATTTCTGGCCGAGCTGCAGCAGCGCAGCGAGTGCGGCATCCTGCTCGATCTCAACAATCTCTATGTCAGTGCCTTTAACCACGGTTTCTCTTGCGATGAGTATCTGGCGGCGATCGATCTCGCCACCGTCGGGGAGATCCATCTGGCCGGTTATACCGAGAAACAGCTGCCGGAAGGCTCCCTCTATATCGATACCCACAGCGCCCCTGTGGTGGAGCCGGTCTGGGAACTCTATCGCCAGATCTGCCGCAAGCAGGCCATTCCCACCCTGATTGAGTGGGACCTCGAGATCCCGCCGCTGCCAGTCTTGCTGGCAGAGGCGGCGCAGGCCGGCGCCATTCTGGATGAGGCGCGTGCCATGAGTGCACCACGGGAGGTGGCCCATGGCTGAACTGGCACAGCTGCAACAGCACTTTGCCGATGGTCTGCTGGGGGCGCCTGACGCCATTGCCCCTCACATCAGCTCCCGGCTCTTTCCTGCCGAATCTGTGCTGCAGGTCTATCGCAACCACTTCATCCTGAGCCTTGGCGAGGTGCTGGCGAGCAGTTATCCCGCCGTCAAGGCCATGATCGGGGATGACTTTTTTGCAGCGGCGGCACGTGGCTTCGTATTGGCCGAGCCGCTCAGGGAAGGGAGCGTCATGCACTATGGCGCCGGATTTGGCCAATGGTTGGCCCGCTTGCCGACTACAACCGGACTGCCCTGGCTGGAGGCGCTGGCGCAGTTCGAATGGCAGCTTGAGCGTGCCAGTCTGCTGCCGCTGGAATCACGCTGCTGGCCAGCCGAGCGTCTGGCCGCATTATCGCCGCAACAATGGGAGCGGCTGCGGCTGTTGCCAGCCACGGATCTGCTGCTGGTTGCCAGCGATTATCCGGTGCTGGCCCTGTGGCAGATGGCGCTGCACGGTGGTGAAGCGGTGGAGGTGCTTGATGCCCCCGTCTGGTTGGCATTGAAGAAACAGCCGGATTGCCGGGTTGCGCCCTTGCCCCTGACGGCGGGTGAGTGGGCGCTGCTACAGGGTTGTCTCGCTGGTACGGCGCTGGTCGATCTGCTGGCGGCCGACCCTGCGGCCAGTGAACATCTCACTCGCCTGATAACTCTTGGTCTGCTGGTGGATATGGAGGTAATGCCATGATGGCAAACAAATGGCTGGCGCTGGCCAGCTCGAGTGGTGATTTGCCGCGCTGGAGCAGCGCTGGTGTGCTGTTGCTGGCGCGGCTTTGGGTCGCCTCGGTTTTTTTCACTTCAGGCTGGCTCAAGCTGACGGCGTGGGATTCCACCCTCTATCTGTTTGAATCCGAGTATCAGGTGCCCCTGCTGCCCTGGTTGTGGGCTGCTTATCTGGGTACGGCGACCGAGCTGCTGTTGCCGCTCTTCCTGTTGGCGGGGCTTTTTACTCGCCCGGCCGCCTTGCTGCTGTTTGGCTTCAATATCATGGCGGTGATCTCCTACCCGACCCTCTGGGCGGGTGGCTTTTACGATCACCAGCTGTGGGGCTGGATGCTGCTGACCCTGATCATCTGGGGCGGCGGTGTGCTGAGCCTGGATTATTGGCTGACACGTCGCAGCCATTGATTTATCAGTGATTTACCCAATGACAAAGAGCGCCACAAGGCGCTCTTTGTCATAATGACGGCCGGCGAAATTTCCCATGAGAGAAAAGGAGCAGCCAATGATTATTCGTCAGGCAAGGGCCGCAGATATTCCCGTACTGGTGGCGCTGCGCATGGAGCTGTTTTGTGAGGTCGGTGAGCTGGTGACGCCGCAGGCAGACCCGGCCTTGTGGCAGGCCACCCTTGACTATTTCACCCGAGCGATGAGTGAAGAGAGTGCTTTATCCTGGCTGGCTGAGGACGATACGCAAGAGGGCGGCAAACAGATCGTGTCGGCCGGGACGCTGGCATTGTTTGAACGGCCACCCTATCCCGGCAATCTGGCGGGGATGGAGGGGTATCTGCTCAACATGTATACGCGGTCACAATGGCGCCAGCAGGGGATCGCCACGGCGCTGCTCGATGCCATTACAGCCTTCGCCAGATCGCGTCAGCTGGGCAAGGTGTGGCTCCATGCCAGCGAGCAGGGACGACCTATCTATGAGCGGATCGGCTTTGTCGCCAATCCGGCCTATCTGGAGTGGGACCTGGCACCTTAATCGATGGGCCCCGTTATCTCTATGGTTTCTCGTCTAAAGTTCATGCAGATGTGACGTAGTTGTAACCAGGTAATAGAGGGGCAGGGCAGATGTTCAACTTCAAACTCAAAGCGGAATTACAAGCGTGTCAAATGCAGTTGGCCCAGGCCCAAGCATTTATTGATGCAGTAAAAGTCGGTGTCGCTACCATCAGTTTCACTCCAAGCGGCGAGATCCTCGAGGCGAACCCGCTGTTTCTGAGTGTGGTGGGCTATAGCGAGCAGGAGGTGATTGGTAAACACCACCGGATCTTTTGTGATGCCCACTACGCCCAGTCATCCTCCTATGCCCAGTTTTGGGAGCAGTTGCGTCAGGGGCATTCCCACAGTGGCATCTACCAGCGCATTGACAAACATGGCAGGGAGTTGTGGCTGGAGGCGACCTACTTCCCGGTCAAGGTTGAGGGCAAGGTGGTCAGAGTGGTCAAGATTGCTTCCGATATTACCGAGAGTTATCAGCAGTTGAGTCGTCAGAAAGCGATCATCTCGGCACTCGATCGGGCACTCGCCATTATCGAGTTCACCCCCAAGGGGGAGATTGTGACGGCCAATCAGAATTTCCTCTCCTGCGTCGGTTACTCCCTTTCGCAGCTCAAGGGGCAGCATCACAGGCTGCTTTGCGATGAGAGCTTCTATCGCGAGCAACCCCACTTCTGGGACGATCTGGCCCACGGCCAGCTCAAGTCGGGGCTGTTCAGTCGTCGTGACAGCCACGGAAAGGAGATCTGGCTGGAGGCTACCTACAACCCCATCAAGGATGAGAGCGGCAAGGTGGTCAAGGTGATCAAGTTTGCCAGTGAGGTGACAGAGCGGATCAAGCGCGCCCAGGCAGTGAGCGAGGCGGCCAACATAGCCCAGACCATTTCGCAGGAGACCACCCGCTTTGCCGAAACCGGGTCTGAACTGCTGGCGGCATCGGTTGCCATCTCCAGCGCCATTTCCGAACAGGTGAGCCGCACTTCCGGTCTGATTGGCCAGCTCAATGAGCAGTCGAAAAGCATTGAAGCCATCGTATCGACCATCAGCAGTATTGCCGAGCAGACCAATCTGCTGGCCCTTAACGCCGCCATTGAGGCAGCCCGGGCCGGCGATCAGGGGCGCGGTTTTGCGGTGGTGGCCGACGAAGTACGTCAGCTGGCTGCGCGCACCTCCCTCTCGACCGGCGAGATCGCCAGCGTGGTTCAGAAAAACCGCGAACTGACGGCCCAGATCACCGGCAACATCAATGAGGTGGCCACCAGTGCCCAGCGTGGCAAGGAGCAGATCGGCGAGGTGAGTGGCGTGATGTCACAGATCGAGCAGGGCGCCATCAATGTGACCGAGACAGTCTCCAATCTGGCCATCGGCTCCTGACGGTTATTGGTTGTTGAACGAGGCACCGAATGGATGATTATTCCATCGGTGCTTATTTATTGCGCACTTGATATGCCAATCTGAACCCCTCCTGTATCGTCCCGCCATTGTGAATTGTCCTCTTCTGGCCCCTTGATTAGGCTTGCCGCCTCATTTATTTCAGAGTAGGAACAGAACACGATGGCATTACAACAGAAGGGGCGGGCAATGGCCCTGCTGGTTATGGTCGCGAGCATGGGTCTGGGCGGCTGTATGGGGCAGATGGGGCTTTCCGGCATGGTCACCAAGGGCAACCTGAGCGTGGTGGATAACCGCTACGCTCGTGCCGGGGTCTTTATGCTGCTCTCCCCTGTCTACGGTCTGGCCGCGACCGCTGACCTGTTCGTCTTCAATACCATCGAGTTCTGGTCTGGCAAGAACCCCATCACCGGCAAATCTCCGGCTGTGGTGGACATGAAGGCCAATCCGGTGATCAAGGTGAACCAGCATCTGGATCCGGCCCTCAAGACGGTGCCGCTGGCCATGCTGCCACAAGGGGTGCGCGAGGTGGAGATCAGCTACCCGGACGAGCATACCGCCCAGATGGAGGTGCACTATCTGGATGGTCGCCGCAGCATGATGCGTGGCGAGAAGCGTGGCGAGTTGATGGATATCTACTTCGATGGCCGCTTTGTCTCTACCCTGAGCCGCGCAGAGCTGGAGCAGATGAGCGAGAACGCCCGCACGGCGGCCTGATCATCAGTGCCTATGCCGACAAGAACGCCCCGCAACTGCGGGGCGTTTTGCATTGGGCCTAATCGGGCTGCTTGCGATGGGGTGGGGTGAGGATCAGCCCCAGCAGGCGGCGCAGGTGGGTGAGCTGCTCGGTCAGCTGGACGTTGAGCCAGAGGTAACCATTGATGGCCGCCTCTGCGTTGGGCGGCAGCGATACCTGGGTCGCCACCTCGTGCAGGCGGGCGATGGCGGCATCGGCCCCGCGACCATCGCCGGTTTGCATCATCAGGGCAAGCTGGTTGATCGCCTCCTCGGTGGCCAGATGGCAGGCTTGCAGCGCAGCCGTGCTCTGCATCAGGAAGTGGCTCTCCCGATCGTTCCAGTAGGTGTTGGCCAGCATCTCAAGAGTGCAGAGGGTATTGCGCATGGTGACCTGCACCGCATCAAACAGGGCGACGCTGTGGCGTGTCTCCTTGGCCGCGGGGGCCAGCAGGGCCCGCAGTTTGCCGGTCTGTGCCAACAGCTGGGAGAGATTGTGCTTGAGGCGCGGGCGCTCCAGCACATTGGGGGAGAGGTGGGTGTGATAGAGTCGCCCCGACTGCTGCAGGATCTGGTGCAGTTGCAGCCGCCAGTGGCTGTAGGCCCGCTGGGGATAGATGCTGCAAAAGAGCAGTGCCAACAGGGAGCCCAGTATCACGTCAGCACTGCGCCACAGCGCCGTCTCTATGTCCCCCGGCATGGCCCCCATGGTGACCCCCAGGGTGATGCCGATCAGCAGCCCCACATAGGGGCGCTTGCCGAGGGCCAGATAGCCGCAGAGGAACATGATGCAGCCGCACCAGATCAGGGTAAGCGGTAGCGAGTAGATCTCGAGATAAAGCGCCACCACCCCGCAACTGGCGCCGAAAATGGTGCCCACCACCCGCTGCAGGGCGCGGGAGAGCACATTGCCCCAAAACGAGATGGGGCCCATCACCACCACCAAGGTTATCAGCGGCCAGGTGCTCTCCGGCAGTTTCAGCTCGCGGGTCAGCAGAAAGGTGAGCATAAAGGCGAGCGCAATGCGCAGGCCATGGACGATCCGGTAGCGGCCATAGACCAGCAGATCGAGTCGGGAGAGGGGGGCATCAAGACGCACGGTCTGCCTCCTGTCAGGTGGGGGACGGGGCGCCGTGCATCCGGCCAACGCCCCGTCGGGATTTAGGCTAGTCGTCCCTGCAGGGGGTGGATCCAGACCCGCTCGCCAACGGCGATCCTGGGTTGATCCGGTACGATTTCGATCAGGCAGTTGGCATCGGCCATGGAGCTGAGAATGCCGGAGCCCTGTGGCCCTGTGGTGCGCACCCGCAGCTGGCCGTTACGGTCCTGATGGAAGATGCCGCGCAGAAACTCGGTGCGCCCCGGGCGGCTCTTCATCTTCTCGTCCGCCAGTGCCGACAGGCGCAGCGGCTGCCACCGCTTGCCTTGCAAGCGGGCGATGGCGGGCTCGACAAACTGCAGCACGCAGATCATCGCCGCCACCGGATTGCCCGGCAGGCCGAAGAAGGGGGTCTGCCCCAGCTTGCCAAATGCGAGCGGGCGACCCGGCCGCATCTGGATGCGCCAGAAATCGATCTGGCCGAGCTCCGCCAGCACCAGCTTGATAAAGTCAGCATTGCCCACCGAGACTCCGCCCGAGCTCAACACCAGATCGGCGCTGGCGGCGGCCTGCTCCAGCTGCTGGCGCAGAATGGTCTTGTCATCGGGAATGATGCCAAGGTCCATCACCTCGCATCCGGCGGCGCGGATAAGGGCCATCAGGGTGAAGCGGTTGCTGTCGAAGATATGGCCGGGGGCGAGCTGCTCGCCCGGCGCCTGCACCTCGTCACCGGTACTGAACAGCGCCACTTTCAGCGGGGTGCGCACGCAGAGCGATGCCTGGCCGAGTGATGCCGCCAGCCCCAGTTGGGGGGCACCAAGCCAGGTACCGGCCGGGATGGCGACAGCGCCCTTGGCGAGATCTTCGCCGGCGAGGCGCACATTCTGTCCTGCGCGGATCGGGGCGGTGACCGTGACCCACTCACCTTCAATCTGCGTCTCTTCCCGCATCACCACGGTATCCACACCGGGGGGGAGCGGGGCGCCGGTCATGATCTGCACCGCCTGACCGGCCAGCACAGGCTCGTGGCGCTGCTGGCCCGCCAGCACTTCCCCCACCAGTTGCCAGCGACCGGCGGTGAGATCGTCGCTGCGAAGGCCAATGCCATCCATCGCCGAGTTGGCGTGGGGTGGCACATTGATGGGGCTTATCAGATCGGCGGCCAGCACGGCGCCGTGGCACTGGGCCAGCGGTTTTTCGGAGCAGACCGTGCTCGGGGTGAGGGCCGCCAGAATGGTATTGCGGGCCGCTTCGACCGAGAGAAAGCCCTTGCCCGCCTCAGGCTCCTTGCTCTGGCAGCCGTCAAGCCAGCGGCAGACGAAGTCGGCGATAGCCGCCAGATCGTTGATATCGAGTCGGGGCAGGCTTGTCTGCTGTTGTTCGCCACTCTGTGGGGGCTGATCGCTGGCCAGCGCTATGATGTCGCCGTCTTCGGGGAAGAGCAGCGGCTTGCCAATCTCGGCGCGGTGCAGCTCGATTTTCGGGAAGTGCTCGTGCTTGAACCCCTCGACCAAGAGCAGATCGAGCTCTGTCTGATCGAAGCTGGCCAGCAGCTGGCGAAAGTCGGCTTCGGCCAGTTCCGTCTCAATGATACGAGCATGACGACAACGGGAGGCGACCATCATCTGCTGGGCACCCGCCTTGCGCAGGCGATAGCTGTCTTTGCCCGGTTGGTCGATATCAAAGTCGTGGTGGGCGTGCTTGAGCACCCCGATGCGCAGGCCTCGATCCACCAGTAGGGGGATCAACTGCTCCAGCAAGGTGGTCTTGCCAGTGCCGCTCCAGGCGGCGAAGCCGAGCAGGGGAAGAGTGGGGGCCGGGGTCATGAGGTGACTCCTTGTTGGGGGTCGATAGCCGTGGCGAGCAGACGGGCCTCGTAGGCGGCCAGCTCGGCAGGGCTATTGAGATTGATAAAGGCATCCGGCTGATCGGCAAAGCTCACCACCGCCATATTGTGGCGGGCAAACCAGATATCGATTTTGCGCTCTCCCTCTGCCAGCGCAGCGGTGAGGGAGGGGAGCAGGGATTTGTGCAGCAGGGCGACCACGGGTTGCAGCCAGTCGCCATCGTGGGCAACTACCAGCTCGGTATCCGGGGTCAGGGCGGCGTGAAAGCGGCTCATCAGATCCAGCGGCAGGGCGGGGCCATCGCAGGGGACAAACAGCACCCAGTCGTGACGGGCGGCAGCAAGACCTGCCTGCATGCCCGCCAGCGGGCCGAGATAGTCGTTGTTGTCATCGCTGATGACCGGGGCCAGCGCCTGATAGCGGGCCTGACTGCGGTTGGCGTTGATCAGCACCTCATCCACCTGGGGGCGCAGGCGCGCCAAAACATGGTCGATTAGGGGGCGTCCCGCCAGTGCTACCCATCCCTTGTCTTCGCCCCCCATCCGGGTGGCGCGGCCTCCTGCCAGGATCACTGCTGATACGGCAACGGGATCAGAGTGGCTGTCGCTTTTTGAAGTCATGTCGCTCGATGATTTTTAAAGGGGTCGTCTCTTGCAGCTGGCCACGGGCGAGGGTCCATTGCCGCTCGCACAGGTCGGTCAGGGCGTTGCTCTGGTGGCTGATGACGACCAGGCCGCTGCCATGTTCCCGCAGATCTTGCGCCAATGCGGCCATCAGGGCAACCGAATGTGTGTCGAGATTGGCGGTGGGCTCATCCATCAGCAGAAAGGCCGGTTGCAGCGCCCAGGCGCGGGCCATCGCCAGCCGTTGTCGTTCGCCACCCGAGAGAATGCTGATGTGCTCCCGCGCCAGCCCCTCCAGCTCGACCCGGCGCAGCGCCTCGAACACCCGGATCTCGCTGCCGAGTTGTTTATCGAGCGCCCAGGCCACGTTGTCGTGCACCGTGCGATCGAACAGATAGGGGGTCTGGTGCAGATAGGTGACCCGGCCCGGCCCCAGATCCCGCTTGAGCAGCCGGTTGAGCCGCTGTTGCCAGCGCCCCGGCAGATTGGTGTGGCCGCGGGTGGGGGCCAGCAGCCCCGCCAGGATCTTGAGCAAGGTGGTCTTGCCCACCCCGTTGGCCCCGTGCAGCCAGATGGCATCCCCCGGTGCGATGGCGAGCCGGTCAATCTCGAACAGCTGGCGCTCGCCAAAGCGCATGGTGAGTTGCTGGGCGGTCAGGGCCATGGGGTACTCCTGTTGATACACAGTGGGGGCATGGTCAGTTCTTCAGATAGCTGTGGCCGCGACACGCCGTCAGCAGCAGGTTGAGCAAGAGGGCGAGGGTGAGCAGCACTATGCCGAGTGCCACCCCCTGGGTGAAGGCCCCTTTCTGGGTCTCCAGCGCGATGGCGGTGGGGATATTGCGGGTAAAGTGCAGGATATTGCCCCCCACCATCATGGAGCAGCCCACCTCGGTGACGATGCGGCTGAAGGCGCCGATGATGGCGGCCAGCAGGCCAAAGCGGCACTCGTGCATCAGGCCGATCAGCGCCTTGGGCCAGGAGACCCCCAGGGTCAGGGCGGTCTCCCAGGCGCGCCGGTCGCTCTGGACAAACGCCGCGTGAGCCATGGTGGCGATCACCGGAAAGGCGATCAGCATCTGCCCTACCACCATCGCCTGCTGGGTAAAGAGCAGCTTCCAGTCGCCAAAGGGGCCGGCCCGCGACAGCAGCATGTAGAGCAAGAGGCCAATCACCACAGTCGGCACCGATTGCAGGGTATTGATGCAGGAGAGCCAGAGCCAGCGGCCGGGCAGCGGCAGATAGGCCAGGGCAAAGCCCAGCAGCAAGGCGGGCAGCAGCACCAGCAGCAGGGCGATGCAGGAGACGGAGAAGGAGACCCCCACCACCTGCCACAGTTCGGTGTCACCACTAAACAGCAGGGCGAGGGCCGCTAATGTCGTGTCGATCAATGTCGGCATCAGACCTCTCTCTCATCGTGCAGGGCGAGGGCCGTCAATACGGTCGTGTCGAGCAGGGTCGGCATCAGGCGCCTCCCTCAGCGAACCGGGGGAGGGCCATCAAGGTCATCGCAGGAGTCTGGGTTGCCATTATTTCCCGTTGGCATCCGCTACAAACAGCGCCTGACCGGCTACCTTGAAGTCGCCGATCAGCTTCTGGCCATGCTCGGAGATCAGCCAGTTCTTCAGGGTGCGGGCCCCTTCGGTGTTGAGATCCGGGTAGCGCTTGGGGTTGACCAGGATCACCTGATAGGGGTTGAACAGACGCTTGTCACCCTCCAGCAGTACGGCGAGATCCAGCTTGCTCTGGTAGGCGAGCCAGGTGCCGCGGTCGGTCAGGGTGTAGGCACCGAGCTCGGAGGCCATGGTCAGGGTCGGGCCCATCCCCTGGCCGATGGATTTGTAACCGGCAAACTCGGGTTTGACGTCAGCCGCCTGCCACAGGGTCTTCTCCTTGATGTGGGTACCGGACTCGTCACCGCGGGAGATAAAGGTCTGGCCCTGCTCCTTGATGGCTTGCAGCCCCTTGGCCGCGTCGTGCAGTTTGCCGAGACTCGCCGGATCTTTGGCCGGGCCGACGATAACGAAGTCGTTGTACATCAGGTGTACCGGCTCGATGCCAAAGCCCGCATCGACGAACTTCTTCTCGGCAGAGGGGGCGTGGGTCATCACCAGATCCGCGTCGCCGTTTTCGCCCATCTTCAGGCTCTGGCCGGTACCAGCCGCCATTACCTGCACCGGATAACCGGTCTCCTTGGTGAACTGGGGCAGCAGCCAGCCCAGCAGACCGGACTGCTCGGTGCTGGTGGTGGTGGCGAGGCGGATCGGCGCTTTTGTGGCATTAGTATCCGCTTCGGCGTGGGCAGCACCGGCGATCAGCAGGCTGGTGGCGAGGGAGAGGGCAAAACGTTTGAGGCTGGTTTTTATCGTCATCGTGATGCAACTTTTTCAGGGTGGCTGAGGAGAGGGCAAGAGTAAGCAAGCAGGGTGCCAAACCGTTCCTTTGCCGCTGCATTCACGGTTTGCCGTTTAAAAACAGAAGCTTATTAGAATCAATTAGGTGAGCTTGTTATCGCTTTTAATAATTGGTGTTGGTGCTTTTGATACGGTAAGGACAAAATGTCCCACTAAGGTTCCGGTTATCGGGACATTCACCGACCGTACGTGCATCCGAGGTACTTTTTTCCATGACACTCCCTCCCAGCCGCTGGTCTGCCCTCTCCCTGCTTATCGTTGACGATGAGCCCGGCATGCGCAGCTTTCTGGCCAAGGCGCTGGCCAAGCGTTTTGCCCAGATTGAGACTGCCGCCAGTGTGGAGGAGGCGGAAGCCCTGCGCTGCCGCCTTCACTTTGACCTTATCATCGCCGACATCCGGCTGCCGGGGCGCTCCGGTATCGAGTGGCACGAAGCCATCGACCCGGCCACCCGCCGCAGCGACATCATCTTCATGACAGGTTTTGGCGATATGGAGACCGCCCTCAAGGCGCTGCGCCTCGGCGCCAGCGACTTTATCCTCAAGCCCTTCAACCTCGATCAAATGGTGCAGGCGGTGGACAGAGTCATCGAGTGCCGCCAGATGGAGCGGGAGAACCTGCTGCTGCGCCGGGAGGTGAGCAAGCTGTTCCCGCCCACCCTGATCGGCGACAGTGCCAAGACCCGCGAGCTCAAGACGCTCATCGCCAGAGTGGCCCCCTCCAACGCCGCTGTGCTGGTGGAGGGGGAGTCCGGCACCGGCAAGGAGCTGGTGGCCCGCGCCCTGCATCAACTCTCTGGCCGGATGGGGGCCTTTGTGCCCCTCAACTGCGCCTCCATCGCGCCGGAGCTTTTGGAAAGCGAGCTGTTCGGCCATGTGCAGGGGGCCTTTACCGGCGCCCGCAAGGGGCGCGACGGCCTGTTCCGGGTCGCCCATCAGGGCACCCTGTTTCTCGACGAGATCGGCGAGATGCCGCTTGCCATGCAGGCCTCGTTGCTGCGGGCACTGGAGCAGAAGGCCATCCGCCCGGTGGGGGCCGAGCGCGAATTGGCGGTGGATGTGCGTATCGTCGCCGCCACCAACCGCAACCTCAAGGCCGAGGTGGAGGCAGGCCGCTTTCGCGAAGATCTCTTCTATCGCCTCAACGTGGTGGCGCTGCCGGTCGCCCCGCTGCGGGAGCGGATCGACGATATCCCCGCGCTGGTGCACCACTTCACCCGCCAGCTCACCGCCGAGATGGGGATGGGCTCTTTGAGCTGGACCCATGAGGATGTGGTAGCGATGCAAGCCTACCCCTGGCCCGGCAACGTGCGGGAGCTGCGCAACCTCATCGAGCGCTGCCTGCTGCTGGGCAAGCCCCCGGCGGATTACTGGCTGAGCAGCAAGCCCGCCGAACAGGGCGCGAGCGAGGAGGGTTATCCGCTGGCGTGGCCGCTGGCGGAGGTAGAAAAAGCCCACATCCTGCAAGTGGTGGCGAGCCATGATGGCAACAAGTCGGCTGCCTCCCGGGTGCTCGGGGTGGCGCGCAAGACGCTGGATCGCAAATTCAAGGAGTGGGCCATCGAATGAGGAAGGCTGACTGGATGGGGTGGCGATGAAACTGACCCTGCTCTCCCGCTGCATGCGCGCCCTGTTGCCCCGTTGCGTGCGCACCAAAGTGCGCTGGCGCCTGCTGCTGCTCACCTCGGTACCCATCATGCTCACCCTGGTGGGCATGATCGCGCTCACCCTCTACTGGACCCTCACCTACAGCTGGCAAAACCTGCTCACCACGGTGCGCAGCGATCTCGGGGTGGCCCATCACGCCATCACGGTGCAGCAGCAGCGCCAGACCGAGCATCTGGAGCATCTGCGCGATGCCTGGGCCTTTCAGCTTCGGCTGCGGGAATCGCCGGATCAGCTGCATGACTGGGTGATGCCGCTGGCGGCCAACTATGGTCTCGATTTTCTGCGCTTGCGCCGTGGCCCCGAGCTGGATCAGCTGACGGCGCAGGAGCGCGCCGCCCTCACGGCCGGACGCAGCGTCAGCCACTTCGTGGTCTGGTCGCAGCAGGAGATGCTCGCTCTCTCCCCGCAACTGGCCAAGCGGGCTGTGTTGTGGCAGCGGGATGGCACCAAGGTGGTGGAGAACAGGGGGCTGATCAGTCTGTCACTGACCCCTGTGATGGGCCGCGACGGCTCCCTTTGGGCCATGCTGGAGGGGGGCGAGCTTGTCAACGGCAGCACCCGGCTGGTGGATGAGCTCAAGGGTCAGGTGTTTGCCAAAAATACCCTGCCGGATGGCAGCGTCGGCACCGTCACCCTGTTTCTCGACGATCTGCGGGTGAGCACCAACGTACCGGTCAGCAGTAGCCGTCAGGTGGGGCGGGCGGTGGGCACCCGGGTCTCGCCGCCAGTGCGCGATCAGGTGCTGGGACGGGGGGAGATGTGGGTTGACCGCGCCTTCGTCCACGACGCCTGGTATGTCTCGGGCTACGAGCCGCTGCTGGGAGCCAGGGGCGAGCGGATCGGTATGCTCTATGTCGGTTTTCTCGAGTGGCCCATTATCCGTACCTACCTCACCAATCTGGTGGAGCTGGGGTCCGGCGTAGTGCTGCTGTTGCTGCTCTCCGGCCTGCTGGTCTATCGCGGCGCGCGGGATCTCTTCTCCCCCATCGAGCGGATGCACAAGGTGGTGCGGCAGGTGCAGGCCGGGGAGTCGGCTCGCATCGGCCCGCTGGCCCTCGATCCCGATCACGAGCTGGCCCAGCTAGGTCGCCAGTTTGACGCCATGCTGGACAGGCAAGAAGCGCACCAGCAGCAGATGGCCCGCAGCGCTGACGAGCTGGAGCAGAAGGTGGCCGAGCGCACCCAAAGTCTCGAGCTCAAGACTGCGGAGCTGGAAGATCATATCCATATGCTGACCGAGGCGCGCCAGCAGTTGCTGATCAGCGAGAAGCTGGCAGCCCTTGGCGAGCTCTCGGCCGGGGTGGCCCACGAGATTAATAACCCGCTAGCGGTGATCCTCGGCAATGTGGAGCTGATGAAGCTGGAGCTGGGGGAGGCGGCCGAGCCGGTCAGCGAGGAGCTGGCGCTGGTGCTGGCCCAGATCGAGCGCATTCGTGCCATCACCCGCAGTCTGCTGCAATACTCTCGCCCCGGCGACTATGAGACGGCGCCTGTGTGGCAGCACCTCAACCCCATCATCGAGGAGAGCCTGACTCTGGTGCGCTCCGCCCTGCGCCAGCAGCAGGTGGAGCTGGTGGCCGATCTCAAGGCCCAGCAGCCCATCGAGGCTGATCGCCAGCAGCTGTTGCAGGTGCTGATAAACCTCCTAGTCAACGCCAGCCACGCGCTGGGGGAGCAGGGGGAGATCCGGGTCGAGAGCCGCGACTGGGTCGATGAACTGGGTCAGCTGCGCGGGGCCGAGGTGCGGGTGATCGACAACGGCAGCGGCATCGAGGCGGCCATTATCGACAAGATCTTCGACCCCTTCTTCACCACCCGCGCTACCGGCACCGGGCTGGGGCTGGCCCTGAGCCACCGCATTATCAGCCGCTGGGGTGGGGAGCTTTTGGTGGACTCCACCCCGGGGCAGGGGAGCTGCTTTACCGTGCGGCTGCGCAGCCACGCCCTGCTGCCCAGCGGCAGCGAGCCCGCGAAACTGGAAGGGTGGCGCATCGCCCTCAATGCCGAGGGGCGTGAGACAAGCGATTGATGCTGCTTAAAAAAGGCCCGTGATAAAAACAGCCCGTCAACATGGTTGACGGGCTGTTTTGTCGGTAGGTGAGTGGTTATTTACTGCGGGCTCCACACCAGCTTGCCGCTTTGGGTCAGGTCATAGCCGCCGAGGCGGGCCGCCAGCTCGCGCCCCTCGGGGGATTGCAGCCAGCCGATCAGCTGTTGTAGCAGGGTGCGAAAGAAGACCCCCTGCGGCATCACCAGATCGAAGCACTCCTGCGACAGCGGCATAAAGCCGAGGCCAAACTCGGTGGCGGTGCTCTGGGCACCGGGCCCGACATCCGCATCGCTACGGCTGATGGCGGCGGCCAGCTCCCGCTCGCTGTTGACCTCAATGGTGCGCTCCAGCCGGGTCAGCGACTCCCCTTGCGTTTGCAGCCACTCCTGCAGGGCGCGCTGGCTGCCAGCCCCCTCCTGACGCATGGCCCAGCGCCAGTCGAGCGCCTCTTTCGCCTCCTTGGGTTGCAGCCCTTGCCGCAGCACCAGCCCCTGCACCCGCCTGAATCCATGAACGATCACCCATTGCCGGTGGCCCTGATACTGCTGCACCAGCGCCGGGTGGCGCAGGTGCGCCTCCTCGGCCTGCCCCCAGTGGATGGCGCACAGATCCACATGGCCGCGCGCCAGCATCGCCAGCCCCTGACGGGTGCCGCACGGGGTGTAGCCCACCAGTGCCTGGGTGCCGAGCTGCTGGGCCAAGCGGCTGCTGGCGTAGTGGAGCAGCACATCGTCCGAGCCTGCCAGCAGCAGCCGGTCGTTCATCACCCCCTCGTGGCAGCTGCCGAGCAGCCAGCGATCGAGCAGGGATCGCGGAAACAACCACTTGCCGGTCGCCTTGGTGGCGGGGATGCGCGCCTCGTTGGCGAGCTGGTAGACCTTCTTCTCGTTGAGATCGAGGTATTCCGCCACCTGCTTGACGTTCATAAACTCGTTCATGGTTTAATCCCGCATCCCGCGACCGGCCGGACTGGGCGCCAGCACCGGCGGCTTCTCGTCCAGCACCATATGGTCGTGACCGCTGAATACCTCGAAATGGCGCCCCTTGGCACGGGCAATCATGGTGATGCCGAGCTGGCGGGCCAGATCCAGCCCCATCTGGGTTACGCCGGAGCGCGACAGCAGCACTGGAATGCCCATCTGCGCCACCTTGATCACCATCTCCGAGGTGAGCCGCCCTGTGGTGTAGAAGATCTTGTCGTGGCCGCTCTCGCCGCGCATCCACAGCTCGCCCGCCAGGGTATCAACCGCATTGTGGCGCCCCACATCCTCGACAAAGGAGAGGATCTCCGCGCCGCGACAGATGGCGCAGCCATGGACGGCACCGGCCATCTTGTAGGTTTCGTTATGGGCCGACAGCGCCTTGAGCAGTGCGTAGAAGGTGCTCTGTTTAAGCTCGGGCGCCGCCAAGACCACCCCTTCGAGCTTCTTCATCACGCTGCCATACATGGTGCCCTGACCGCAGCCGGAGGTGACCGTCTTCTTCTCCAGGGATTTGTCGAGATCGGCGGCCTGCTGGCTGCTCACCACGGCGGCGGCCTCGCTCTCCCAGTCGACGATCACCGACTCGATGGCCGAAATATCCTCGATAAAGCCCTGATTTTTCAGATAACCCAGCACCAGCGCCTCGGGGCGGGCACCCAGCGTCATCAGGGTTACTATCTCCTTCCAGTTGAGGTAGACCGTCAGTGGCCGCTCACAGGCGATTTGGCGGGTGTTCATCGTGCCCTGCTCATCCATCACCTCGACGGCCATGGTGAGCTGGGCTGCGGCATTGCTTTTGATAAAGGTCGGTGTCATGGGCCCCTCGCGACCGGTTGCCGGGATCTAAGGGGAGGGATACAGCAAGTTTTGTTCCAGATTAATGAGACGGACAAAATGTCAGAGTGATGGTACGCAAAGCATAATTATGTTGTCTTAATAAAAGCGAGCAGGCTCCCATTCTGACAAAGAAATAAGTAGCCATGCTTTTCTTTGAAAACACAGATGGTTAGACTTATGAAAAACTAATTTTTAGGTGTGAAAATTAGCATTTAAATGGATATGCTGTTGTAGTTTTTTTGCCTCTCGACGCTAATAATCTGGATTAAGTATGAACGAAGAAATTGAGAACTTATGTAATGCGTTGGATAGCCTCGGTGAGGCTGTGCAGAATGGATGGAGCGATAATCGAACACTCAATGAGGCTTTTGGGTGGCATCATCCGGTCTTAGATAGAAAGGAATTAGCTTATTTACCCATATCTCTTGCCGATAAAATTAGACGTGTAAAGTTAGAAACTGATGATGAGAAATTCCTCCAAATAATCGATGGCATTCCTGAGAAACTTGAGAGATTAAAATCTTATACATTGCCATATTTTTATAATGGCAATGGACATCAAGCAATTCCTGCCTATATCGACACTTTAAATTGGATATCCAGTGTTGTTGAACCTTATATATCATGGGTTGTATCCAACGATCCAAATTCAATGCCACCAGCCATATCGCGTCGTTTAAAAGGGTTGCAAGCCAAAATTCAGCAAATTGATGTCGACCAAGATAGGCTATATAAACAAATTAAATTAATTAACGAAGCAACGGAAGCAGCAGAGTCATTACCATCAGACCTGGAAGACTTGAAAGCTGCGAGAAAAAAGGTTGAGTCCATAGGACAAGATGTTTTGAAGACATCTTCAAAAGTTTCTATGGCCAAAGAAGAGGTTGAAGGACTTTTAAATTTAATCACAGAAAATAAATTAACATCTGACCAGCTAGTAAGTAATTGTGAGGATGCATATCGCATTACAACCAGCAAAGGACTGGCTGGGGCGTTTGACCAGCGAGCTAAACAACTAGCCAAGTCAATGTGGGTATGGGTTTTTGGTCTGCTATGTTCATTAGGCGCAGCATGGTATGTAGGTGCTCAGCGTATTGAAATTCTCACAAGTTCATTATCTACTCCAGACCCCAAATGGGGTATGGTATCGATGCATTTTATGCTGGCTGTGGTTAGCCTTGGGGCACCACTCTGGTTTGCTTGGTTGTCAACAAAACAAATAGGTCAGAGATTTAAGCTTGCAGAGGATTATGGCTTTAAAGCTTCTGTCGCAAAAGCTTATGAGGGTTATCGAAAAGAAGCTTCAAGAATTGATCAAAAACTAGAGGCTCGCTTATTTGAGTCTGCCTTAACAAGGGTTGAAGAGGCTCCATTACGACTTGTTGAAGGTACATCACATGGCACTCCATGGCATGAGCTTGCTGAATCAAGTGGCTTTAGAGAAGCATTAAAAAATATACCTGAGTTTCGAGATAAGGTTTTTTCGTTAGCGCAATCAATGGTTGATAAACCCGGACGAAGTCAGCCCAAGGATGAGAGTAACGCTGCATAAATATTGGCCATCCGATATAACGTATGTTGGATAAAATTGTAGGTTGGTGCTGAACGAAGTGAAGCCCAACGTTTACCGCGAACAGCCTTATTAAGGCAATAATCGGATAATTCAGCGTTATTCGATTATTGCCATTCCCTCGATCAGATACACAGGCTGATTGGTTTTACGCCGCATGTTGGGCTTCGCTGCGCTCTGCACCAACCTACGCCCGCGCCAACCCATACTCCGCATGACAGGCCAACCCGCAGCAAAGCCCCCATCAACCACCAAACCGGCCTTGGCCCCACTCTTGCTAAGTCTTATCCCATTGATGGCCGTGGCCGCCATAAATCTCCTGCTCTGATCCGCCCCGAACGGGGTGGTTAAAGGGGGAGGGTGGCCCGGCAGAGACCTTCTGATGGGAGCCGTGACAGTGCAAGAGACAACCAATACCTTGCCCCCGCAGCGCTGGCTGCAACTGGAGTTAAAGGCCATCGACAGCCAGGTTGGCCGCTGGCAGAGCCGCCGTTTCGAGATTGCGGCGCTCCACCCCGCCGAGCCCGAGGCAGCCGGTGCCTTGCCCCTTACCCTGTTTCGCGATGAGCGGGGGGATTATCGCTTCAATTTGAGCTCCGGCTCGCCCCGCCTTTTTGTTACCGGAAGTGTCACCGGAAGCTGCGTGGACAATGGCTTTGTGGCCGATGGTCTGACCCTGAGCCAGACCGTGGCAGCTGCCTATATGGATGGCGAGCGGCAGGTGCTCTCCTGCCCGCTGCCCGAGGCGCTGCAAGCCTGGGTAGAGGCCTTTATCGGCCGCCACGGCGAGCTGCTGGAGGCCCGCCGCAAGGGCAAAAAGGGCAAGGGACGGGCGCAGGATCAGCTGGGTGTCGATACGGTAGATCAAGCCAGCTGTGGCGCCGTGAAAGCCACCGGCCCCGATGGCCGCGAGCGTGGCAGTGACAGCGGAAATCGCGCCCATGAGTGAGTTCCTCAAACGCTGGTCGTCTCGCAAGAGTGAGGCGCGCAAGCATCAGGCATTGCAGCCACGGGAAGAGGTTATCCCCGAGGCATTTGCCGCCCCTATCGAAGGCAGTGGCGAAGGTGAAACACCAGATGCTGCGATGGATAGCCCCGTAGTCAGCACTGACAAGGGGAGCAGTGACCCCCTTGCCGTTGAAGGGGCCGAGAGTGGCGAACCGCCGCTGAAAACGGCCCAGCCGGGCAAGGCCAAACTCCCCGACAGGGAGGCGCTGCGGGCCATGTTTCGCAGCCATAAACCGGATGGGCTCGACGACTACACCCAGGATTTCAGCCAGCCCGAATTGCTGCCCGCAGCCCTGACTGCCGGGCTGCGCAACTGGCTGGTGGATCAGGTAACCGCCCCGGAGAGCGAATCGGTCAATCCGGCCAGCGGATCCGCTGAACCGGTGGCGCTTGCCAGCGAACCTGCCGCCGAGCCGCCCGCGCTGGCTGATAATCATTCTCAAACCCACACCGATGATCGGGACATTTTGGTTTCCTCTGGTGGACAAAATGTCCCAACCAAAGGTGGGGAAATGGAACCCTCAGGATCCTGACTCCCTGTCAGTCACTTTTTTTCCGGGGGAGTTGGCTCGCCTCTTGCTCTCTCGGCTTACCAACAAGCGCCCATCCCATGAGGTGGCGCGCGCAGGAGTGTATGTGAGCACTGAACAAACATTGCCAAATCTGAGCCCAAATCTGGCCCCAAATCTAGCCCGCGAGGCGGGGGCAGCCGAGCATAACGCGCGCGCTCGCGCCTATGCCCTGCAGCACACGGTCAAGACCGACAACCTGATCCCGGCCACTGTCTCTTACCAGAGTCAGGGGCGCCTGCTGCTGGTCGGCCCGGAAGATCGCATTCGCCGCGCTGCCAGCCTGCTGCCCGCCGGGGTGAAGCCCACTCTGCTGGTGACCGAAGCGGTCCATGACGCCGAGGCAGCAGATCTCGAAGCCATTTTTGATGCCACCGCATCCCTCGCGGCCCTGACCCTGCGCGAACCGGGCCTGACAGGGTATCTGGGGCAGTTCCAGCTCACCGGCCTCAATGGGCAGGGCGAGCGGGTTAATCTGGCTGGGCTTTGCTTCCCACAACAAGGCTTTCCACAACAAGCGGCTGCTGTCAGTGAACAGCCACGCTTTGATCTGGTGGCCGATCTGGGCCGCGCTCCGCTGTTTGCGCTGGAGCGCCCACCGGTCGGCTATCTGCATCTGGCCGATGACCAAGGGCTGGCCGAACGGCTCGCCGAGCTCTGTGCGCTGACCGGTATCTTCGACAAGCCACGCTATTTTCGCCTCGACCCCGAGGCGTGCGCCTTTACCGCCCGCGGCGTACCCGGTTGCAGCCGCTGCCTCGATGTTTGCCCGACCGATGCCCTCAAGCCCATCAATGGTCGCATCCAGATCGATCCCCATCTCTGTCAGGGCTTTGGCAGCTGCGCCTCTGCCTGCCCAACCGGCGCCATCGCCTATCACCAGCCCGACGCCAACACCAGCGGCGACTACCTGTTCCGATTGCTCAAGCACTACCGGGAGGCGGGTGGCGAAGCGCCCCAACTGCTGATCGCCGGTGAAAACGAGCGCGAATGGGTGGAAACGGAACTCACCCGCCAGCCTGCCAACTGGCTGCCAGTCTGGGTGGAGGAGAGCGCGAGTTTAGGCATCGAGAGCTGGTTCGCCGCCCTTGCCTATGGCGCCAGCGCGGTGCGCATTGTGCTGGGTGACGATGCCCCCGAAAGCGTGCGGGCATTGGTTGAGCGGGAACTGGCCAGCGCCGCCGTGCTGTTGGCGGGCGCGGGTCTTGCTGCCGATCGCATCGCCCTGTTTAACCCGGATGCCGAACAAGATAAGCCGATCTCCTGCGAGCCAGCCATTACCCTGCTGGAGAGGCCGCTGAAAGGGGACAAACGGGAGAACCTGTTTGCCGCCTTCGATGCCCTCTGGCAGGCCAATGAGGGGAGCCGCGAGCCGCTGGCGGTGCCTCACGGCGCCCCATACGGCAGTGTGGAGCTGAAAGAATCTGACTGCACCCTCTGCATGGGCTGCGTGGCGGTTTGCCCGAGCCGCGCCCTGCATGCGGTTGGGCACACGCCCGGCCTCAACTTTATCGAGCAGGATTGCATCCAGTGCGGCATGTGCGAAAAGGCGTGCCCCGAGCAGGCCATCGTACTGATGCCCCGCCTGCAACCCGTGCCCGAGGCGCGCCGCGCCGTGCAGAGCCTCAAAGCCGAAGAGGCGGCCTGCTGCATTCGCTGCTCCAAGCCGTTCGCGCCCGCCTCGATGATCCGCCGCATCCAGCAAAAACTGGCCGGTCACTCCCACTTCCAGAACGAGGCCGCCCAGCGGCTGCTGATGTGCGAGGACTGTCGGGTCAAGGATGTGTTTGCGGCGCTGGCGGCGGATCCCGTCTCCCAGCTCAAGGTATGAGGGGCCAGTGATGAGTGAACAACATAACGAAAAGGCTGGCGAACTGACCATGACCGAACTGGAACAGAGCAGCGCCGATCTCTACGCCCTGCTGGCGAGTCTCTGGCGCGCCGCTCCCCGTGGTGAACAGCTCGCCTGGCTGCAAGGGTTGCAGGCTATGCCGGGCCCCTTTGCCAGAGGGCTCGGGCTGGTGCAGCTGGCAGCCAGTAGCCACCACGAAAACGAGCTTGCCGAGGAGTATCAGGATCTCTTTATCGGGCTGGGGCGCGGGGAGATTGTGCCGTTTGCCTCCTGGTATCTCACCGGCTCTTTGATGGAGCTGCCGCTGGCGGTACTGCGCGCAGATCTGCAGTCCCTCGGTTTCGAGCGCCAGAGCGGAGTGTGCGAGCCGGAAGATCATCTGGCCGCCCTCTGTGAGGTGATGGCGGTACTGATTGGCGAGCAACACCCGGAGCGCAACCGCTTCTATGAGCGCCACCTTGCCCCCTGGGTACTTGCCTGCTGCCGCGATCAGCAACAGGCGAAGGGGGGCAGCTTCTACCGGGCGGTCGGGGCCCTTGCCGAAGATTTCTTCAAGCTGGAAAACGAATTGCGCCTGCCGTTTGGCGCCTGCGTGGTGCCGGGCTGAATGCCTCTATCCACTCACAACAAAACGAACAGACGAGATATCCCATTGGACGCGAAGCTGGCGCGCAGGCGCCGGACATTACAAAAACAGAGGTCACAAGAATGAGCGATGAACAGCTGAAAGACCCGTCCCGCCGCAATCTGATCAAGGGAGTTGGCGTGGTCGCCACCATAGGCGTACTGGCCGGTGCTGCCGGTCGGGTGGTGAGCAAAGAGGCGCTGACCCACGATACCAAGCCTGATCAGGGCTATCGGGAGACCCCCCATGTTCACGACTTTTATCGCACCCTGCGCGGCACCGACTGAGCCGGATCAGTGAAGGAGAACTCATGAAACTGACAAAACGTGCCGAGCAGCCCCAGGCGGGCGAGCAGGGCAATGAGGCCATTCGCGGTCAGGGGCTGACCCGTCGCGCCTTTATGGTCAATTCCGGTCTGGTGGCCGGTGGCGCAGTGGCCGCCGGTTGGCTGGCGCCAGCCATGATGCAGCGGGCCGAGGCCAAAACCGTGGCGGCCGAGGTGCCGGTCGAGGTGAAGCGCACCATCTGCTCCCACTGCTCGGTGGGCTGCGGCGTCTATGCCGAGGTACAAAACGGCGTCTGGACCGGTCAGGAGCCAGCGTTTGATCACCCCTTCAACCTTGGCGGTCACTGCGCCAAGGGGGCGGCCCTGCGCGAGCACGGCCACGGTGAGCGTCGCCTCAAGTACCCGATGAAGCTGGTGGGCGGCAAGTGGCAGCGCATCAGCTGGGATCAGGCCATCGAAGAGGTGGGCAACGAGGTGCTACGCCTGCGCAAGGAGTCCGGCCCCGACAGCGTCTACTGGCTCGGCTCGGCCAAGCACTCCAACGAGCAGGCCTACCTGTTTCGCAAGATGGCGTCCCTGTGGGGCACCAACAACGTGGATCATCAGGCGCGGATCTGCCACTCCACCACGGTCGCAGGTGTAGCCAACACCTGGGGCTACGGCGCCATGACCAACAGCCTGAACGACATGCACAACAGCAAGTCGATCATGTTTATCGGCTCCAACCCCGCGGAGGCCCACCCGGTCGCCATGCAGCACATCCTGCTGGCGAAAGAGCGCAACGGCTGCAAGATCCTGGTGGTTGACCCGCGCCGCACCCGCACCGCTGCCAAGGCAGACATGTACCTCTCATTGCGTCCGGGCACCGACGTCGCCTTTATCTGGGGCATGCTCTGGCACATCTTCAAGAACGGCTGGGAAGACAAGGAGTTCATCCGCACCCGCGTCTACGGCATGGACGAGGTGCAAAAAGAGGTGGCGCGCTGGACTCCGGCGGAAGTTGAGCGGGTGACCGGCCTCAACGAACAGCAGGTCTATGGCGCCGCCAAGCTGCTGGCCGATAACCGTCCCGGCTGCGTGGTCTGGTGCATGGGGGGGACCCAGCACACCACCGGCAATAACAACACCCGCGCTTACTGCATCCTCGAACTGGCCCTCGGTAACGTGGGCAAGAGCGGGGCGGGCACCAACATCTTCCGTGGTCACGACAACGTGCAAGGTGCCACCGACTTTGGCGTCACCTCCGATTCCTTGCCCGGTTACTACGGGCTGGAAGAGGGCTCCTGGAAGCACTGGGCCCGGGTGTGGGATGTGGATTACGAGTGGATCAAGGCGCGCTTTGACAACAAGGCCTACAACGGCAAGCTGCCGATGAACAACAACGGCATTCCGGTCTCCCGCTGGGTGGACGGGGTGCTGGAGAACGCCGATCTGATCGAGCAGGGCTCCAACATCCGCGCCATGTTCTACTGGGGCCATGCGGTCAACTCCCAGACTCGCGGCCCCGAGATGAAGAAGGCGATGCAAAAGCTCGACATGATGGTGATTGTCGACCCGTACCCCACCGTCGCCTCGGTGATGAACGATCGCACCGACGGCGTCTACCTGCTGCCGGCCACCACCCAGTTCGAGACCTATGGTTCCGTGACCGCCACCAACCGCTCCATGCAGTGGCGCGACAAGGTGATAGAACCCCTGTTCGAATCCAAGGTCGACCACGAGATCATGTATCTGCTGAGCAAGAAGCTCGGCTTTGCCGACCAGTTGTTCAAGCACATCAAGGTAGAGAACAACCAGCCACTGTTGGAAGACATCACCCGCGAATATAACCGCGGCATGTGGAGTGTGGGCTACACCGGCCAGAGCCCGGAGCGGCTCAAGGCGCACCAGCAGAACTGGCACACCTTCCACAAGACCAACCTCAAGGCCGAGGGCGGCCCGGTCAGTGGCGAAGTGTACGGTCTGCCCTGGCCCTGCTGGGGCACCCCTGAGATGAAGCACCCCGGCAGCCATATCCTCTACGACACCAGTATTCCGGTGTCGGAAGGGGGTGGCGGTTTCCGCGCCCGCTTCGGCATCGAGTATCAGGGCGTCTCGCTGCTCGCCGAAGACTCCTGGCCGAAAGGGAGCGAGGTGGAAGACGGTTATCCCGAGATCACTGCCGACCTGATGAAGCAGCTCGGCTGGTGGGATGAGCTGACCGAGGCCGAGAAGAAAGAGGCCGAGGGCAAGAACTGGAAGACCGATCTCTCCGGCGGCATCCAGCGGGTCGCCATCAAGCACGGCTTTGTGCCGTATGGCAACGCCAAGGCGCGCTGCGTGGTGTGGACCTTCCCGGATCAGGTGCCCAAGCACCGCGAGCCGCTCTACACCCCGCGCCGGGATCTGCTGGCCGACTACGCCACCTGGCCTGATTCGAAAAGCCTGTGGCGCCTGCCGACCCAGTACGCCTCGGTGCAGGAGAAGGATGTCAGCAAGGAGTTCCCCATCATCCTCACCTCCGGCCGTCTGGTGGAGTACGAAGGGGGCGGTGATGAGACCCGCTCCAACCCTTGGCTGGCCGAGTTGCAGCAGGAGATGTTCGTCGAGATGAACCCGGCGGATGCCAACGACGTCGGCGTGCGCGACGGTCAGGATGTGTGGGTCGAGGGGCCGGAAGGGGGCCGGGTCAAGGTGAAGGCGTTGGTGACCCCGCGGGTCAAGCCGGGGCTCGCCTTTATGCCGTTCCACTTCGGCGGCCACTTCGAGGGCAAGGATCTGCGATCCAAATATCCGGAAGGGTCTGACCCCTATGTGCTGGGGGAGTCGGTCAACATAGTCACCACCTATGGTTATGACCCGGTCACCCAGATGCAGGAGACCAAGGTCACCCTGTGCCGTTTTCGCAAAGTAGGAGCCTGATCCCATGGCCAGAATGAAATTCATGTGTGACACCAAGCGCTGCATCGAGTGCAACGGCTGTGTGACGGCGTGCAAGAACGAGAACGACGATGCCCTCGAGTGGGGCATCCAGCGCCGTCGGGTGGTGACCCTCAACGACGGCCTGCCGGGGGAGACCTCCATCTCGGTCGCCTGCATGCACTGCACCGACGCCCCCTGCATGGCGGTCTGCCCGGCCGACTGCTTCTATCACACCGACGACGGCATCGTGCTGCACAACAAGGATCTCTGTATCGGTTGCGGCTACTGCCTGTTTGCCTGCCCGTTCGGGGCGCCCCAGTTCCCGAAGACCGCCGCCTTCGGCGATCGGGGCAAGATGGACAAGTGCACCTTCTGTGCCGGCGGCCCGGAAGAGGATCACAGCGAGGCTGAGCGTCAGAAGTACGGTGCCAACCGCATCGCCGAGGGCAAGCTGCCGATGTGTGCCGAGCTCTGCTCCACCAAGGCACTGCTGGCAGGGGATGCGCAGGTGATCTCCGATATCTTCCGCGAGCGGGTTGCCTATCGCGGTGCCAAGGATGCGGCTTGGGGTAATGGCGATGAGCTGTTTCACGATGCCAGCAAGCTGAACAAGCAGGGAGGGGCGGCATGAAAACCTGGCTAATGGCCCTGTTTGCTGCCCTGCTGCTGGTGAGTACCGCAAGTTTCGCCGATGCCGAGAAAGAGGCGGTCGGCTTTGCCGGCGCCGATTACTGGCGGGCGGTGAAGGATGGGCAGGAGGGGGTGACCACCTCCCGCTCGCCGGAGCACGGGGTACTTATCTCGGTGCCGGGCCAGCTCTGGTTTGAGGTGAAGACCAAGTGGGTGTCGCCGCTCGGTGCCATCGCCATCTTCGGATCGCTCGCCATGTGTGGCCTGATGTACCTGGTGGTGGGGCAGACCAAGCTCTCCAAACCGCGCACCGGGCGCAAGCTCAAGCGCTGGAGCAGGCTGGATCGGGCGCTGCACTGGACCACGGCGGCCATGTTTCTGACCCTGTCCGGGTCGGGGCTGGCCATCATCTACGGCAAGTACTTCATCAAGCCGGTGGTGAGCCTCGGGGTGTGGGAGAACTGGATCTGGTTTGCCAAGGTGTTCCACAACTACGTGGGGCCGCTCTTCTTCCTCTGCCTGATGGGGGTGCTCATCAAGTGGTTCCGCCACAACATCGTCAACATGGTGGATGTGCAGTGGTTCATGAAGTTTGGCGGCATGCTCGGCAAGCACAAGGGAAGTCACCCCTCGGCGGGCTTCTCCAACGGTGGCGAGAAGGCGATCTTCTGGTTGCTGATCTGGTTTGGCGGCATTGTGGTGGCGACCGGGTTGTTCCTCGACTTCCCCATCTTCGGCCAGCTGCGCCGCCAGATGGAGTGGGCCAGCTTTATCCATATCGTCGGCGCCTTGATCCTTATCTGCGGCTTTATCTTCCATATCTACATGGGCCTGTTCCAGCTGGAAGGGGCGCTGGAGGGGATGGTGACCGGCGAGGTGGACGAGACCTGGGCCAAGGAGCACCACGACCTCTGGTATGAAGAGGTGAAGCACACCCTCGATGAGCCCAAGGCGGGCAAATCAAGCTGATGGTCGACAAAGAGTAAAGAGAAGGGGCGCTGCGGCGCCCCTTTTGATGGCGGGTCGATCGTGATGGCAAATTGATTGAGCGATGCCGCGAACGGCGATGGTTTTTTGGGCCACCTTGAGCAACAGTAACAGGGGTTCCATTCACACAAGGGATGACAAATGATGAGAAAAACATGGCTGGCAGCGGTATGTGCATCTGCGCTCTTCGGTGGTATTGCGGGCGTGGCGCAGGCGGCTGACGGGATCAAGACCCAGCAGGTACAGTTCAAAAAAGGGGAGTCAGGGGCAACCATCAACGGCACCATTCAGGGTAGCCAGACCCTCGATTACAAGCTGACGGCCAACAAGGGCCAGAGCATGGTGGTGATCCTGACCGGCAAGCCCTACTTCAATATTCTGCCGCCGGGCAGCAAGGGGGAGGCGATGTTTATCGGCTCTACGGAAGGGAACAACTTTGAGGCAACCCTGCCCGCCAAGGGCACTTATACCATTCGGGTCTACCAGATGGGGGCGGCCGAGAGCAGCAAGGCCAAGACGCCGTTCAAGCTGGAGGTGGGCATCAGCGGCTAATGCCAGCCGCTGACAAGCATCACAGAGGTGGCGGCCACAAAGGGCCGCCACCGTTGTTTTATCCCCTCTGTTTTTGCCTCGCCAAGGTTAATAGCCCCCCCGGGCCAGCCGTTCGAAGTAGCGCTGATAACGTCCGCTGGCGATGGCCTGCTGCAACTGCTGATTGAACTGATCCCGCAGTTTGGCTGAATCCGGCATCTTGCGCGGGAACATCACGAAGCTGTCGTTGCGCAGAAAAGGGGTCTGACTGTGGGTGATGAGTGCCGCGCTGGCGGGGTCGAGCTGGCTCTGCAACTCGGCCAGACCGACTCGCAGCTCTTGTGGATAGAGGTCGATCCGCCCACGCAGCAGCTTGCCGAAATTCTGCTTCACGTCGGTGACTTTCTGTTGGGTTACCTTGCCATCGGCCACCATCTTGTCCAGCTCGGGCCCGTAGCTATAGGCGATATCGCCCCCCAACCGCATGCCGATGATCTGCTCAAGGCGCTCGGCTTGCAGCTGCCGTGATTTGAGGGAGAAGAAGACAAACTGCTCCTGCAGCACCGCTTCGCTGAACAGAAAATCCTGCTCCCGCTCCGTTTTGTGCATCCAGACGGCGGTGGCATCGTAGAGTTGGCTGTTGGCCGCCAGCGAATAGACCCGACCCCAGGGGGCGAAGTGGAACTTCACCTCATAGCCCGCCTCCTTGAACAGATCGCTGATGAGGTGGGCCACTGGCCCGTGCTGTTTTGACTGCTCGGAGACGAAAGGGGGCCATTCACCCACGATGATGTTGAGTATCCGGCCCGGTGCGGCGAGAGCCGACTGGCAGGTCAGAAACAACCACAGAGCAAGCAGCGGGATCAGGCGCATGGCTGAAAGAAGGGGGCACAGGCTGGCAGAGGTGAGGGCATCAGATCACTCCCGGCTGTGATGCGGTGAAAGGGGCTGGGTTGCCCGCAATGCTAACATGAGTCTCATTCCTTGCCGTGGATATTTGTCTCGCCGGGGTCGCCGGGCGCCTATTTTGGCCGCAGGGTATGCCCAAGCTCACAAAACCGATCGAGTAAACGTCATATGATTGATTTCATTATGAGTCTTGCTCTCCTGCCGAACGGCAATTTCACGTAAATCAAAGAGAATGACTATGGCTACCGGACAATATCTGCTGTGGAAAGATGCACAGGGACAGGATTTTCGCCCCGTTGCACTGACCGGCACTGATCTGCTTAACAATCGATACCTCAACAAGGGCACAGCCTTTACCGAACAGGAGCGGGCCGATTTTGATCTCGATGGTTTGCTGCCGCCTCAGGTGCAAACTTTTGAAGCCCAGCTCGAGCGAGTGTATGAGGGGTTCAAGAGCGCTTGCAGCGATATCGAGAAGTACCAGAACCTGCGTGCTCTGCAGGATCGCAACGAAACCCTGTTTTATGCCCTGTTGTCACGCCATGTGGAGGAGATGACTCCCTATATCTATACCCCGACCGTGGGCAAGGCGTGTCAGGAGTTCAGCCACCGCTTCCAGAAGCCGCGCGGCCTCTACATCACCCCGGACAACGTGGATGACATGGGCAGTCAGGCCCGTCACTTCGATGCCAAATCGATCCGCATCATAGTCGTCACCGACAGCCAGGGCATTCTGGGGATCGGCGACCAGGGTGTTGGCGGCATGGGCATCCCCATCGGCAAGCTGGCGCTCTATACCCTGGGTGCCGGTATTCACCCCGCCTGCTGCATGCCCATCGCGCTGGATGTGGGCACCGACAATCAGAAACTGCTCGATGACCCCATGTATCTGGGCCGCCCCCACAAGCGTATTCGCGGCAAGGAGTATGAAGAGTTCATCGACAAGTTCGTGCAGGGGGTCAAGCGCCACTTCCCCAATGCGGTGCTGCAGTGGGAAGACTTCAGCAAATCCAACGCCTTCAACAATCTGGCCCGCTACCAGCAGGCACTGCCGTCATTCAACGATGATATTCAGGGCACCGGTGCCGTGGTGCTGGCCGGTATCATAGGCGCGGTCAAGGTCAAGGGGGAGACCCTGGGCCAGCAGAACTATCTGGTGTATGGCGCTGGCGCCGGCGGGGTTGGTGTCGCGGATCAGATCTGCGCGGGGATGATCCGCGAGGGGATGGATCCGCAGGCGGCCCGCGATCGCATCTACATTCTGGATACCCAGGGGCTGGTGTGCGACAACCGGGACGGGCTTGATGAGTACAAGCGTCGCTACGCCAAACCGGGGCTGCTGCTGGCCGGTTGGGACACCGAGGTGCCCGGCAAGGCTAATCTGGCCGATGTGCTGCGTCATGTGCCCATTACCGTGCTGCTGGGTACCAGTGGCTCGGGCGGTGCCTTCCAGGAAGAACACATCCAGCTGATGCTGCAGCATTGCGAGCGCCCCATGGTGTTCCCGCTCTCCAACCCGACCGCCAACTGTGAAGCACTGCCGGAAGATATCTACCGCTGGAGCAAGGGCAAAGCCATTGTCGCGACTGGCAGCCCGTTCAAGGATGTGAGCTACGAGGGGCAGGAGTTCCGAGTCGGGCAGGGCAATAACGTCTTTATCTTCCCCGGTGTAGGTCTGGCGGCCATCGTCAGCCAGCTCCGCGAGATCACACCCGATGTCTTCACTACAGCCGCCTTTGCGCTGGCCGAGTGCGTGAGTGAGGTGGACCTGGCGAAAGGGGCCGTCTATCCCCGCATTCGCGAGCTGCGCAGCATCTCGGTGCATGTGGCGACCGCCGTGCTCAAGGATATCGTGCGCCGGGATCCCTCCCACCCGCTGATCGGTCAGGATCTACAGCAGCATATCCTCAACCACATGTGGGAGCCGGTTTACCTGCCCTATCGTCGGGTATAACCGCATATTCACCGCTCGGATAACGGGTCGGTAAAGATGACAAGGGGGTAGCACTGCTACCCCCTTTCGTTTACCCCGTGGCATTCACTAAGTTCGCAATGGCCGCCAGCGCCCTTGCTGATTGCGACAGGCGGTATCCTGCCACTGCTGGCTCGCCTTGCCGATATAGAGTTGCTCGCGATAGTCGCGGCACCACTCCCCGCTGGTATGGCGGAAGGTGCGTAGCGGGGTGACGCTACCCGAGTGACGGTTGGCTGGATTGAACCAGGTGAGGCTCTGCCCTTTGGTGCGGGTTTCCAGCGCCTTGGCAAGGGCCTGATTGGCCAGTTGAACATCTGCCTTATCCATCTGATGGTAAAGCGGCGGAGTGTCGACCGTGGCGCAGCCAGCGAGGCCGAGTAGGAGGAGTGTTAGCAGATATCGCATTATGGTTGCCCCTGTTGGCGAAAACCGTTGTTGAGCAGCGCCCGCTCCTGCTCATCGGTAAGCACTTGCTGGCGATCATCGACCGTGCCATCACCTCTTAGTTTGTTGCCGTTGGCATCGACAGCATCCACACCGTTGTCATCGACCGTGCCATCGCCCCTGAGCTTGTTGCCATTGGCATCGACGGCATCTACGCCGTTGTCATCGACTGTACCATCGCCTCTGAGCTTGTTGCCATTGGCATCGACGGCATCTACGCCGTTGTCATCGACTGTACCATCGCCTCTGAGCTTGTTGCCATTGGCATCGACGGCATCCACGCCGTTGTCATCGACCGTGCCATCGCCTCTGAGCTTGTTGCCATTGGCATCGACGGCATCCACGCCGTTGTCATCGACTGTGCCATCGCCTCTGAGCTTGTTGCCATTGGCATCGACGGCATCCACGCCGTTGTCATCAACGCCATTGCCAAACCCGCGGCCACCCCCATGGCGTTCTCCCCCTGCATGTTTTTCTCCACCAGCATGCTGCTCTCCGCCAGCATGCTCGCCTTGGCCGCCACTGTCATCGCTGCCCCCATCGCTGTCGCTGCCCCCATCGCTGTTGCTGCCTCCGCCGTTGTCGCTGCCGCCGCTGTTGCTGCCTCCACCGCCGCTGTTGCCACCACCACTGCTGCTGCCCCCACTGCCACCATCGCCATCTTTGTTGTGAACGATCAGCTCATTGGCGATGTAGCTGTGGCTGCCATCGAGCAGCAGATTGAAGAGTGCGGTAGTGGGAGGCGCCTCGATCCAGCAGAGTGACTCAACCAGCAGTAATTCCGGCTGGGGTTGCAGGGCCAGATTGCCCGTCACCATGACAGGTGCCGGGCGACACATTATCTGCATGCCGGTAAATAGCGGCAGCACCGCCAGTTGCGGGTTTTCGGTTCGTGTCATGGCCGGTGAGATGGCTGCCCAGCCCCGAGTGGTCAGCAGAGGGTGCTCTGCGGTAAAGAACGGGGGCAGATCATTGATCCCGTAGAGTCTGCGCTTGCCCAGTATGACCCGTTCGATCACCAGGATCCGGTTACTGCCGCCGTGCTGATCCAGCACCCGTTCACCGACCCGGAGCGTCTCTATGGGGCGGGTGGAGCCATCGGCCATCGTGATGCGAGTGCCAGCGATAAAGCAGGACTTGGCATAGGCCTGATTCATTTGCCACTCATTGTGGGCGAAATCATAACTGAACGGGTTTGCAAACAGGGCGAGAGCGATGGCCGAGCCGATCAGCAATCTGCGCTGGCTGGCCTTGAATGGGGGCTGTGACATGGGGACTCCTTGTCCATCTTGATTCACAGGATCCATTATAGAGCGCCCCTTGGTGGCGGCATTTTTGACCATGAACACAATAAACATGATGGAAAAACGATTGGCGTTCGTCACAATAATGCGTAAAATCGCATACTCGATGCTTGTAGCAACGAATCCCGCCTAAAAAGCCAGTTTCATGCCCTTCCCAAGCAGTAAAAGGTAACAAGTGACGCATTTGTGTTCATTTTGTGCCTTGAAAAAGTCTTGTGATGACTGAAAAGTGATAAATATCCCCATCAGTTATCAAAAAATTAAGGACATCCATGTTTTCCTTAGTCAAGCAAAGTGTCGCCGGGCTGCAAATCCTGTTTGTCGCCTTCGGTGCCATGGTTCTGGTGCCCCTGCTCACCGGATTGAACCCCTCCATGGCCCTGCTTGGCGCCGGTGTGGGCACCCTGTTGTTCCAGCTCTGCACCCGCCGCCAGGTCCCGATTTTCCTCGGTTCCAGCTTTGCCTTCATCGCCCCCATCATCTACGCCACCCAGACCTGGGGATTGCCATCCACCATGTTTGGCCTGTTTGCCGCCGGTTTCATGTATTTCATTCTGGCTGCGCTGATCCGGGCAAAAGGGATGGGTTTTGTGCACAAATTGCTGCCCCCGGTGGTGATTGGCCCGGTGATCATGGTCATCGGTCTTTCTGTGGCGCAGGTTGCCTGCAACATGGCGATGGGCCGTGCCGGTAGTGAGCAGGTGGTACCTGCGGGGACTGCGCTGACGCTGGCCGGTATCTCGCTGGCGGTCACCCTGATTGCAGCTGTGTTCTGCAAGGGGTGGATCAAGCTGATCCCCATCCTGTGCGGCGTGATTGCCGGTTATGTCTCGGCGGTGTTCATGGGCCAGGTGAGTTTCGATGGCATGGTGAACGCCCCCTGGCTGGCGCTGCCCCACTTCGAAACCCCGGAGATCAACTGGGCTGCTGCGTTGTTCATGTTGCCGGTAGCCATCGCCCCCTGTATCGAGCATATCGGTGGCGTGTTGGCGATTGGTGGCGTAACTGGCAAGGATTACACCAAGGATCCGGGTTTGCACCGTACGCTGGCCGGTGACGGCATCGGCGTCTGCTTCGCCGGTTTCATCGGTGGCCCACCCGTGACCACCTACGCCGAAGTGACCGGTGCCGTGATGATCACTCGCAACTTCAATCCGGTCACCATGACCTGGGCAGCCGTGTTTGCCATCATTCTGGCCTTCTTCGGCAAGTTCAATGCGCTGCTCACCTCCATCCCGATGCCGGTGATGGGCGGTATCATGCTGCTGCTGTTCGGATCCATCGCTGCCATCGGTCTCAAGACGCTGGTGGAATCCAAGGTGGATCTGGGACTGTCACGCAATATCGCCATCGTCGCCGTGACTCTGACCGTCGGTGTCGGTGCGCTGGAGATGAAGATTGGCGACTTCGCGCTGGCCGGCGTTGGCCTGGCCTCTGTTGCCGCCATCCTGCTCAACCTGATCCTGCCTGCGCACTCCGAAGAGGGTGTGATGGACGCGGCCAAGGACTGAGTTCCACCAGACGTTCATCGTTGATTTGGAGAAGGCCACCTCGCGGTGGCCTTCTGTTTTTCGGGTATCTCGCGCCACTTTGTGGCTCGGCGGAGCTCATCTGGAATCTAATTTGGAAGCAGATGAGGGGGTTAGCATTCTCATTTGACGTATCTCTTTTCGTGACCTTAGCTAAAGGGCAGGTTTGGCTCTGAGGTCTCCTCGAGCAGTATGGGAAAATGGATGTTGGCGTTTTCTATCATTTCTCTCCCAGACCCCTGTCATAAAACGATGCGCTTTTTCTTTGCCACGGCGCTGTTCTATGGCAGAGGCTTATCCGCCCCACTCCGCACTCCCCTTATGCTGCCTTGGCATTTTTCCACCTCGATTTGTTGTGAGCCTCCCTCGCCGGTTGCGTTTCGTTGCGCACAGGCAAAATCCGGATCTGTTTGCTGCTGCACATGGGTGGGCGGCGAGCCGTGAAAGCCGGCATGACCCCAGCGGGTCAGACGTGCACCGCCATCGGTAACGGCGGATGTTCAGGGATGAATGGCAAGCAAAGCGAGGTTGCAATGAACTATCAACTGCTGTGGAAAAGTGCAATTTTTTCAGTCTCTTCCATGATGGCGATAAGCGCTGTTCAGGCTGCGCCACTGAACGTGATGACCGAGGATTACCCGCCATTCAACATGCAGGGGGAGGGGGGCAAGATTGTCGGGCTGTCGACCGAGGTGGTCGAAGAACTGTTCAAGCGTGCCGGGGTCGAATACAAGCTGACCCTGATGCCCTGGAAACGGGCGTACGAAGATACCCTCGGTACTCCCAATACCGCCCTCTACTCCACGACCCGCACTCCGGAGCGGGAAGCACTGTTCAAGTGGGTAGGGCCGCTGGTCAATAACAACTGGGTGTTTTTCTCCAGTTCGACCGCCAATATCACGGTCAAGTCGCTGGAAGATGCCAAGCAGTATTCGGTGGGTGGCTATAACGGCGATGCGGCCGCCGAGTATCTCAAAGCCCAGGGATTTGCCAAGTTGCAGCTGGCGGCCAACGACACCGCCAACGTGAAGAAACTGGAGGCGGGCCGCATCGATCTCTGGGCTACCGGCCAGTATCTGGCCCCCTATCTGGCCAGCAAGGAGAAGGTGGCCTCACCCAAGCCGGTCTTCGTGTTCAAGGAAACCCAGATGAGCTTGGCGTTTAACAAGGACACGCCCGATGAGCTCATCACCAAGCTCAACGAGATCCTCGCTGCCATGAAGGCGGATGGCACCATCGACAAGATCAATGCCAAGTACCAGTAACAGTACCAATAGCAAGTGCCGCTTAATGGCACTGCGCCGGCTGCCGTAAAACCGGGAGGAAACCATGGATTGGAAAAGTCTGACGTTCAGGATTGCCGTGTTGACCTCCCTGTCGGTGAGTCTGCTACTGGTGTTGTTTGGCGCTTACAACTACAACGCGGTCAGGGCGGAGAGCTACAGCAAACAGAGTGCGCTGGTCGAACAGGCCATCGGCCGGCTGCAGCTCTCCCTGCCCGGCCCGCTGTGGAATTATGAATCCGCTTTCATCGAGGCATCGCTCAAGTCCGAGCTGGCGGCCGATATCCTGAGTGCTTTGCTGGTGGTCAACAAGGACAAGCTGGTAGCCGGGTTTGCCCGTGACTCGGCGGGGGACATTGCCCCCGTGACAGCCATGCCTGCCGATGTGTCTGCCTACGGAGGGTATGATCTGGTCTATGACGACAGCGGTCAGAAAAACACAGTGGCCCGATTGCTGGTGCAAACCAGTGATGCCGCCATTCAGGCCCAACTGCGCCAGCAGTTGATCACCACCGTCTGGCAGATCCTGGTGCTCGATCTCTGCATCATCGCGTTGCTGATGGTGCTGATTCATCGCAATGTGCTGAGACCACTTCATCAGATGAATCAGGCGGTGTTTGATCTGGCCAAAGGAGAGGGGGATCTGACCCGGCGTCTGAAGATCAGCCGTCAGGATGAGATGGGCGCGCTGGCCACCAACATCAACCACTTTATTGCCAAGTTGCAGGAGATGGTGGCGGAGATCAACGAGCTCTCTGCCGGTGTGTTGCAAACCGCTGAACTCTGTGACTCCCTCTCGGCAGATACCCGGGTAGGCAGTGACGCCCAGCAATCCGAGCTGGATCAGGTCGCTACCGCCATTACCGAAATGAGTCAGGCAGTGCAGGAAGTGGCTGGTAACGCGGTGAAAACCTCTGGCGCTACCGATGAGGCCAACCTCTATGTGGAGCAGGGTTACAATCTGGCGGGCCATGCCAATGAGGCCATCCATCAACTGGTGGGGGAGGTGGAGCGAGTCGCCACTCTGATGCGCACCCTTTCGACCGAAAGCAGCAGCATTGGCACCATCATCGAAGTGATCAACGGCATTGCCGAGCAGACCAATTTGCTTGCCCTCAACGCGGCCATCGAGGCGGCGCGGGCGGGTGATCAGGGGCGCGGTTTTGCGGTGGTGGCGGATGAGGTGCGCACCTTGTCGGGCCGTACTCGCCAGTCGACGGAGGAGATCAGCGCCAGTATCAAGCGGTTGCAGCAAGCGACCCAGAATGTCGGGGCCGGCATGCAACAGAGTCAGGAGAAGGCATCCCGCGCCGGCATCGAGGCGGCAGATGTGCAGATATCGGTAGAGAAAATTAAAAATCAGGTCAGCCTGATCCGCGAGATGAACATGTATATAGCCCAGGCATCGGAAGAACAACACTCGGTGGCGGAGGCGGTCAGCCACAGCGTCAACCGGATTGCGACCCTCAACAGCGAGAGTGCGGCCAGAGTGGCAAAGGTTGCCGAGGCCAGCAGCGATCTGCGGCAGCTGTCGGCCCAACTCGACACCCTGCTCAAGCAGTTTCGGGTCTAGTCAGTTCACTTCGCCCCGTTGGATCATCCTGCGGGGCAGGCCGGTTCCCATTATTTTGAGGCGCGGCGAGATGTAGTGAGGGGCAAGGGGCCTTGTCCTGCAGCGCTTTTCGTCATGCCCATGTCACTGTTCAGCTGAGATTGGCGTGATCGTGATACGCGAAACTCGCAGCATCATGCTTTGCCCGATATGCAGTCCGACAGCGCTGGACGCATATTTTCATTTTCCCCGCTCATGCCTGCCTGCATCTATTGTGCCGCTGATCTCGACCCTTTAGAATTTCGTTTAATTACAGCGAGTCCTGAGCCGCCATCTGGCTTTATCAGGTGTGGAATCCCATCTTCTTCATGATGAATGCAAATAACAGGTGGTTGGTATGACGGGGGTTGCGCCAGGCAATAACATATCAGCCTATCACTTCGGTGATTATGTCTTTGATGTCAAAAGGCGAGAGCTGATCTTCTGTGCCGACAAGGACAACTTGCAAAGCGCCCGGGTGGTGCGTTTGTCATCGGCAGAGAGCCTCATTTTCAGCTATCTGCTCGATCACCATGACGAGGTGTGCGACAAGGATCTGTTGCTCGATATCGGCTGGTTGGGTCGCCCCATCAGCCCCAACTCCCTGAACGTGGCCATCGCCAATATTCGCCGCCACTTCGCCTCATCCCCCCAGACGCTGGATATCAGAAGTACCCCGAAAAAAGGGTACTCCCTGCATCTTAACTGCAAGATGAAGAGCTATTACGGCAAGGCACTGCCAGCAGAGAGTGAGCCCTTGCCCGAGCCGATGAGCGAGCCCACGCCTGCAGCGGCTGCGCAGCCACCGTCGACATCACCAAGCTCCGACCACGAGGTCATCAAAGAGCCTGCAGCTCCCCGTTCTTTTGGTGAGCGCGCCAAACTTGCCTTTCTCAGCGGTATCGGGCGGCCAATGCTTGCAAGGGGCCTGATATACGTCAATCTGCTACTGGTTGTGCTGGTGGCGTTTGTCGCCAGCTATCTCCATTTCGAGTGGCTCCATGTGCACTGTACCGACTCGCCGACCGGCGTTGTTTGCCAGATGGAGGCACGGAGCGACGTGCCACCAGTCAAACCGGCATCGCTGGTGCTGGTCTCCGGCCACCAGGTTCGCGTGCTCTCCTATAAAGAGCTCGAAAAAACGCTGTAAGGGATCTCTGATGAAACGAACGCTGAAAAATACCTTGCTGCTGTTGCCACTGCTTGTCGTGCTGCTGTTTGTAGTCGGGATGTTTATCAACAGTCTGGGCTGCCATTACGACCTGAAAATGTCGGCCAATGGAGTCAACTATCACGGGGTGTGCCGCTGGGGCAAAATCACCGTGATCGAAGAGGAGGAGGCGACCAGGGAGAAGTGGCGAGTGACCGGTTTTCAACTGACCTTTTTCAACCAGCTTGTTTACCTCATCGACAGTCGTACCCAACTGCACGAATCGGGTAACGATGACTCCTATCTCAATGAGTACAACCTGATCCAGTCGCAATATGCGCTGGTCAACTATGCCTGGGTGCCGCTGACTGAAAACAAGGTGGCGATCTTCCAGCGCGATCCGGTGCACGAGGTCGTGATTGCCCAGCGAGATGGCTGGTTCGATCTCTACCGCTGGTTCTTCCCCCCGGCACCGCTGGTGCCTGTTCAGCCGCAAAGCACAAGTGCCGGGCGTCCCGCTAGCTTCTAAGCAACTTGCACCAGGGGCCGGTGATATCGCAGTGGCCTGTCTCATCACTGTTTTGCCAGCCCAGCCGATGGTAGAAGGCTACTGCCGCCGTGTTGCGGGTTGCAACCTTGAGCGAGCCGCGCGGCGAATCAGCAAGGCCCCGCTCCAGCAGGGCGCGCCCTATCCCCTGACCGTGCCAGTCGCTTGACACATAGAGGTGATGGACGAAGTGATCGGGCTGCCAGATGGCGATAAAGCCGCAGATATTGCCCCCCTGTTCGGCTACCCACACCTGTTCACCTTTGGTCTGTTTCTCGAAATCCTCGAGTTGGAAACGGGCGGGATCGACCCAGTGAAAGGTGTGGCGGCGACTCTTTAAAAACAGCCGGGCCAGTTGGGGAATGTCGTGTTCTTCCATGAGCCGGATCATGATGCCCTCCCGGATCAAGCCAATGTTCATTGAGGCAGCTGCACAGCGGCAGGTTAATCGATGCAAATGACAAGGGTGTGATTAAGCACTGTCCATTGTATTTGTCATGGGGCTATACTGCCGGAGTCCCTTGTATGGATGGCTTGAGGATCGCTGATTTATGGACAATAAACTGATTGAAGGCAACATTTTTGTTCCGGCGCATATAGACGATGTCTGGCACGCCTGGACTACCGAAAGCGGTCTGCGCAGTTTTCTGGCTCCCGAATGTTTGATGGTGGCCGAACCGAATGGTCCTTTCGAGATCTACTTCAGGCCTGATGCCCCGCTGGGTGAACGTGGCAGCGAAGGGTGCCGGGTCATGGCCGTCATGCCCTATGACTTGCTCAGTTTCAGCTGGAATTTCCCGCCCACCCTACCCCATATCCGCCAGCAAAAGACCCAGGTTTGCCTGCGCTTTGTGCCGGAAGGACAGGGTACTCGCCTCTACTTCCTGCAGAGTGGTTGGGCCAATGATCCGGATTGGGATCAGGGTTATGCCTATTTTCGGGAAGAGTGGCTGGAGACCAGCCTGCCACGGTTGCAGTACCGTTTTACCCACGGTCCCATCGACTGGAACAATCCCCCCGACAAGGCGCAGCTGAAGGCGTTGGCCCAGTAATCCCGGATATTCAGACATAAAAAAAACCGGCCAAAAGGCCGGTTGAAACAGTTCAGGCTTGTCAGGTGACAAACGTATCCAGCGGATGAGAGTCGCTTTCCACTCCTTGTGAAGCACAACACTCTTGGTTACGTGCGGCTACTTTATGCCATTCACACTGAATCGAGGCTGAACCATGGATGATCCCGCCTCGTTCCCCTCTTCAATCAGATAGTGATCCCCATTGACTGGCGCAAGTAAGCGCCCGCACCGAGTAGCCCCGGCCCTTCATGGGTGATCAGAAACACCGGGATCTCCTTGAGGTAGGACTTGAAGCGCCCCTTGTCTTCAAAGGCGACCCGGAAACCGGAACCGGTAAAGAACTCCTGGAAGCGCGGCACTATGCCACCTGCGATATAGACGCCGCCAAAGGTGCCCATATTGAGGGCCAGATTGCCGGCAAAGCGGCCCATCAGCACGCAGAACAGGCTCAGGGTGCGACGGCAATCGAGGCACTCCCCGGCCAGTGCGCGCTCGGTAATGTCTTTGGGGGCAAACGGCTCTGGCTCACGGCCATCGGATTTCACCAGCCCGCGATAGAGATTGACCAGACCCGGGCCGGAGAGGAAACGCTCTGCCGAGACATGGCCCAATTCGCCTCGCATTACTTGCAGTACCGCATCTTCCTCTTCGGTGTTGGCAGCAAAATCCACATGACCACCTTCACCCGGCAGGCTCAGCCACTGCTCACCCGCCTTGACCAGATGGGCGACCCCAAGGCCGGTGCCCGCACCATAGATGGCGATGGGCTTGCCCGCTACCGGCGCGGCGCCGCCAAGCTGGATGCGATCCGATTCAGCCAATACCGGCACCGCCATCGAGACGGCGGTAAAGTCGTTGATCACTTGCAGGCGTGCCAGCCCTAGATTGCTCTGCATCTCGCTGATGGAGAACTCCCAGCTGTGGTTGGTCATGGCAACCCAGTCACCGTTGATGGGGCAGGCGATGGCGATGCAGGCTTCAGCCACCTGTACCTTGTGTTCCTCCAGATAGAGGCGTACCACGGCTTCAAGGCTGGGATGGGCCAGACCTGAGTAGGTCTTTGCCTGAGAGATAGTACCGGTGGCCAGCTCACACAGGGCCAGACGCGCATTGGTGCCGCCGACATCGCCGACCAGCGCATGGGTATGCTGCATAACAACTCCTTCGTTACAGGATGGGGACGACTCTGGTGTCCCGAGATTATTGTTGGATTATGACGGCCCATTCTATCCGAGCTCAGGCTTGCTCACCCGCCGGATCGATACAAACGTGCGCCTGCTCACAGTGTTGTTGCTTTGCAACATTTGTAAGCGCTTTCATGGCTAGGTGACGTTTTGTAACGAAAAGTACGAAATAATTAGAGATGAGTCATACTTTGTATGGCAGGCGTTAGTTGCGATAACCGCTTGTCTTGTATAGTCCTTAGCTTGAATGGAAACTTGCTTAGCCGTAGATTGAGTGCAAAGACACTGAAGCTAAATTACAAAAACGCCTGGTGGTGATGATGAATACCCTTGATAAAATTACGAACAACTTGGAAAGTTTCAGTAAATCAGAACGCAAGGTTGCCGAGGTGATCCTGGCGTCTCCCCAGACCGCCATCCACTCCAGCATCGCCGCTCTGGCCAAGATGGCCGATGTCAGTGAACCGACCGTCAACCGCTTTTGCCGCCGTCTCGATACCAAGGGCTTTCCTGATTTCAAACTCCATCTGGCCCAGAGCCTGGCCAATGGCACCCCTTACGTAAATCGTCATGTGGAAGCGGAAGATGGGCCCGATACCTACACCGCCAAGATCTTCGAATCCACCATGGCTTGTCTGGATGCCGCCAAAAACAGCCTGGATATCTCTGCCATCAACCGCTGCGTCGATATCCTGACCCAGTCCAAGAAGATCAGCTTCTTCGGCCTTGGTGCCTCCTCCGCCGTTGCCCGCGATGCCCAGAACAAATTCTTTCGCTTCAACATTCCGGTAGTGAGCTTTGACGATATCGTCATGATGCGCATGAGCTGCATCAACAGCAGCGAAGGGGATGTAGTGGTGCTGATCTCCCACACCGGTCGCACCAAGGCGCTGGTCGAAATCGCCGCGCTGGCCCGCGAGAACGACGCCACCGTGATCGGCATGACCGCCAAGGACTCCCCGCTGGCCCGCGAGTGCAATCTGGTGCTCTCCATGGATGTGCCGGAAGATACCGATGTCTATATGCCGATGGCATCCCGCATCGCCCAGCTGGCGCTGGTGGATGTGCTGGCGACCGGTTTTACCCTGCGCCGGGGGATGAAATTTCGCGAAAATCTGAAGAAAGTAAAAGAGGGATTGCGCGAATCCCGCTTCGAAACCCCGCACTCTTCCTGAACCGTCGGGGGCTCCGGCCCCCGACTGTCTATGCCACCCGCCTTGGTGTAGTATTGTAATTTAATAACAAAAACCACCCAGATGGTTTGCAAACGGGTGCATCGAGCCATGGGCTTGATGGGGCAGAATCTCAAGTCATATCAACTTCATATTGGAGTCTTTCATGCCTAGACGTACAAAGATTGTAACCACACTCGGTCCGGCTACCGACCGCGAAGGGATCCTCGAAGGGATCATCCGCGCCGGGGCCGACATGGTGCGGATGAACTTCTCTCACGGCACTGCTGAAGACCATATCCTGCGCGCCAATCAGGTGCGTGACATTGCTGCCAAGCTCGGTCGTCACGTCGCCATCATGGGTGATCTGCAAGGCCCGAAAATCCGTGTTTCCACTTTCAAGGATGGCAAAATTTATCTGGCCATCGGTGACAAGTTTATTCTCGACGCTGCACTCGGCAAGGGTGAAGGTTGTCAGGAGCAGGTCGGTATCGACTACAAGAGCCTGCCAGACGATGTGGTACAGGGCGACATCCTGCTGCTGGACGATGGCCGTGTGCAGCTGAAGGTCGAGCAGGTTGAAGGCACCCGCATTCACACCACGGTGACCGTGGCCGGGCCGCTCTCCAACAACAAGGGCATCAACAAGAAAGGGGGCGGTCTCTCCGCTCCGGCCCTGACCGAGAAAGACAAGGAAGACATCAAGACTGCTGCCCGCATGAATGTGGACTATCTGGCGGTCTCTTTCCCTCGCTGTGGCGATGATCTGCGCTACGCCCGCGAGCTGGCCCGCGAAGCCGGTTCCAATGCCAAGATCGTGGCTAAAGTTGAGCGTGCCGAAACCGTCGCTACCGATGAGGCGATGGAAGACATTATCCTCGGTTCCGATGCTGTGATGGTCGCCCGTGGCGATCTGGGTGTTGAGATCGGTGACCCCGAGCTGGTTGGTGTACAGAAGAAGTTGATCCGCCACTCCCGTCGTTTGAACCGTGTGGTGATCACCGCTACCCAGATGATGGAGTCGATGATCAACGCGCCGCTGCCGACTCGTGCAGAAGTTATGGACGTGGCCAACGCCGTGCTGGATGGTACTGATGCGGTGATGCTCTCCGCCGAGACTGCTGCCGGTCAGTTCCCCATCGAGACAGTGACCTCCATGGCGAGCGTCTGTGTCGGTGCCGAGAAGCACCCGAGCCTGAACGTCTCCAACCACCGCATGAGCTACACCTTCACTTCCGTTGAAGAAGCGGTAGCCATGTCCACCATGTATGCGGCCAACCACCTGGAAGGGGTGAAGGCGATCGTGGCACTGACCGAGTCCGGCACCACCCCGCTGCTGATGTCCCGTATCAGTTCCGGTCTGCCGATCTTCGCTATGTCTCCCCACAACAAGACCCTGTCCTGGACCAACCTTTACCGTGGAGTTACCCCGGTGATGTTTGACGGTGACGAGACCAAACCGGTCTACGAAGTGTGCCGCGACGCGCTGGCCGTGCTCAAGGAGAAGGGGCTGCTGCAGAGCGGCGACATGGTGCTGCTGACTCACGGTGACAAGATGGAAACCGTGGGTAGTACCAACACCTGCAAGGTGATGATGGTCGAATAAGCCCGTCCGGTTTTACTGTGCTTAACAAGGCTGCTCCTCTTTGATGAGCAGCCTTTTTGTTAACCGCAGTCGGGCTGTGGCGGTATAAACAGGACTCAATGATTGCTTAACCGGATTCCCCTTCCGATAATGCGGGAGTGATTTTCAGCGGGTAGCCTGTTGTAGGTGATCGTCTCAGGTAACCCAGACACTCGACAATACGGGAGTGAAAAAATGAACAAGCGTAACTGGTTGCTGGCCTTGTCACTGAGTCTGGCCTTCTCACCCTGTTATGCCGACTGGGCCAAGCTCAAGGCCGCAGCGTCCGATCTGGGAGCGGCAGTGAGCGAGACCAGCAAGGAGGTGTGGCAGGATGTTAGCGATTTTTCCAAGAAGAGCTGGGCCTCCATCTCTGCATGGGGTGAAGAGGCGTTCAATACCGCCGGGGTCTGGACCGACAAGAGCATCGCGACCGGCAAGGAGTGGCTGAAGGCAGCCGACAAGGAGCTCAACGAGATGCTCAACCCCAAGACGGCGAAAGAGGCGAGGATCGCGCTCAATACCATGGCCGACACTGCGCTGATCCGGTTGTTCAACGAGCAGCCATCAGTCAAGTTGTTGTTTGACAAGGCTTATGGCTATGCGGTGTTCGATTCGCGCAAGTTCTCCCTGATGCTGCATACCAATCAGGGGGCCGGGGTGGCGGTCAATCGCAAAACCGGCAAGCACACCTATATGAAGATGTTTGGTGCGGGTCTGGCGGCCGGGATTGGCGGCAAGTTTTATCAGCAGGTGATCCTGTTTGAAGACAAGGCCAGATTCGATACCTTCGTGACCCAGGGGTGGGAAGCTACCTCCGAAGTGGGTGTGGTGGCCGGCAAGGAGAGCGCCGAGCTGACCGCCAAATACAATGGCGGCATGGCCATCTACCAGATTGGCGAGAAGGGCTTGCTGCTCGATGCCAATATCTCCGGCTCCAAATACTGGATTGACAAGGACTTGACTGAAACGGGCCGCTAATCCCGCCGTTATCGGTTGCTCACGGCACGCCATACGCTTGTCGTGATCTTGCCAACAGGCCCGCAGTGCGGGCCTGTTTGTTCTCTCGGTGTCAGTGGGCTGAATAGACCTGCTTGCCCTTGAACATGGTCCAGAGCACCTTGGTCTCCTTGAGCTCTTCGCTTGCTACCTGTTCCAGATTGCGATCCAGCAAGATCAGGTCAGCACTCTTGCCCGCGCTGATGGAGCCAATCTCCTTCTCCCGCCCAATTACCTTGGCGGCGTTGAGGGTATAGGCCTGCAAGATGGCCTGACGGCTGATCTGCTCGCTGGCGGGGGGCAGCAAGCCAAGCTCCCCTTGACGGGTGATCGCGGTATACATGGCGAGGAAAGGGTTGGGGCTGGAGACCGGCCAGTCACTGGCACCGGCGATAATGGCGCCGCTTTGCAGCAAGCTGCCTGCCGGATAGAGGCGGGCTAGCAGTGCCGGGGGCACTTTTCCTTCAAGCAGCAGGGTGGTCGCCACGTTTTTACCGGCCCACAACAGTTGCATCGATGCGGCCACATTGAGCGGTTTGAAACGGGCAATGCTGGCCGGGCTCACCACCTCCAGATGGGTGATGCTGTGCAGCAAGCGGTGATCCTGATTGTGGGCCCGGGCATAGGCGATGGCATCGAGGGATTCTCGGACGGCCCGATCGCCGATGGCATGAAAGTGAGCGATAAGTTGATGGGCATCCGCGGTGCGGATCAGCTCGTTGAAACGCCGCTTATCCAAATCGTCCTTGCCGCTGTAACCGGGACGGTTGAGGTAGGGCTCGCTCAACTTGGCGGTCTGGGATGGATACTCGATGACACCATCTTGCAGGATCTTGATCCCCACCAGTTTAACGTCCGGGGCATCTTGAAACTGCTGTTGCAGCGCCAATACGTCATCAATGATGGCGGGTGATGCATGTATCCCCACCAGTGCCAGTGCGGACACATGTCCGGTCAGCTTGCCTTCCCGGGAGAGCATGCTGTACGCGGGCAGCAGGCCGGTATCGCGGCGATCCGGCTCTGTGTTGAAGATGGGGGCGAGGGGGCGAATGTTGCTGATAGGGTCCATCCAGGCGGTAATGCCCACCTGATTGAGTTGTTTGGCGGCAGTCATGATGGCACTGGTAATCGTCTCGTTGCTGACGGGGGGCAGCGCCTTGAGGATGGCATCCCAGCCGCCTTCCGAGGCAAAGCCATTGAGCTTGCCGGATGAGGTGAGGCCAAAATTGCCTTTCAGCGGAGCATAACGACCGTCAAGGGTGTCGGCATCAATGCCAGCCTTGCGCAGCATGGCCTGATTGGCCCAACCGGTGTGGGCATCCGAACCGGCCAGTACTACCGGGATCTGCCGGTATTGCGGGCCATTGAACACCTGATCGAGCAGGGGAAGCTGATGCCAGTAGTCGAGGGATACATTGCTGTATAGCTCTACATCGCCCAGTGTCAGGCGGGGATCATCCTTGCTGCGGGTCAGAAATTGCTGCACCTGCTCAACCTCACTCATGGCGTCAGGAAAGTTAACCGTCATCCCCTGAAAACCGGCAAATGCCGCATGAACATGGCTGTCGATGAGCCCCGGCATCAGGTACTTTCCTTTCAGATCAAGACGCTTGGCATGGTTGCCGAGGCGGGCGCTGACCTCCTGATAGCTGCCGACTGCCACTATCTTTTTACCTTCAATGCCGACCGCTTCCGGGTGAGGGTTCGCCGGATCACCACTGTAGATGGTGCCGCCAAAGATCAGCGTCTGGCTCTGTGACTGGGCATTGGCGGCAGCGGGAAGCGTCACCAGCAGGCTGGCGAGAAACAGCGTTTTGATATTCATGGGCATGACTCCGTCGCTTCGGAGTCCGAAGACTTCGAAGTGGGTAAATGGAAATGAGGTATCGGCTTATCGGTTGATCAGCGGGATACAGATATCAAACACGTAATGCTCTCGGTCGGGGTCCGTGCCTGCGTGGTATTGCTCGTAACACGGGCGATCGTCGCAGTTCAGCCCTTGGCCCACTATCCAGCGAAACGCCGTTTCCCAGCAAGCGACCAGTTGATCGCCGCGAGCGATAAACTGACAAACCGCATAGGGGCCCGCTGCGATGGTCTGGGTGGTTAACTGGCGCCCAGCGGGGATCTCTGGCCCCAGCTCGATGCAGACGTCAGTACGGCAACGGGTCTCATCGGTGATATCGGGGATATCCCAATAGAGACTCAGGGTACCCGCCGGTGTCATCGCCTCGTCTGAGGCGAACAGCGCGAGCAAATCCCGATGAGCTTGCTCGCAGGTCTCTTTGCCATAGGGACCCAGGCGGCGCATGTACGCCACGCGCCTAGCGGGCATCTGCCTGACGCTTGCCCCCTGCAACAGACCCGGGTGTTCGGTGACCGGGTGCATGACCAGGCCATCATAGGTGTCAAAGGGAAGGGGATCGTTTCCAATCTTGCTTTTCCAGTTTCCCCCCTGCTGCTGGCGGTATTCCGAAGGGCTCATGGCGAAGTGCAGGCGAAAGGCCTTGGCGAAATTCTGCGAGCTGGAGAACCCGGCGGCCAGTGCGAGGGTGGTGATGTCGCTCTGGGGGGAGGCGAGCAAGCGACGGGCAGCGCGTTCCATACGCAGGCGCCGGGTAAATCCGGCAATGGTCTCGCCGACCATCGTCTTGAAAATACGGTGGAAGTGGAAGGTGGAGATGGCCGCCGCTGCTGCGACCTCATCCAGGCCCGGATTGTCATCCAGATGGTGGCTGATGTAGTCCATCGCCTTGAACACGGGTTTGCGATAATCCAGAGCGGACTCCTTGCCAGCCAGCAAAAGTGGGCGTCAGAGTCGGATTTAATCAGAGCCACCTGCCGTTGTCGAACCCGCCCAACCTGGTCTGGCCACTCATCCTCGTCGCGTTTTTAACGCATTGGCACTCTAATTGCTTGTTGCATGCCAGCGTCAATGATTTGTCTGGGGATGGAAAATGGAAATTAGTGCAAGCAGCCTGATGCAAGAGATGCAGGCGCTCAAGATCGAAGCAGGCGCAACGCCGCTGGCACAACCCGGTCGTCAGGTAACCTCCGACTTTGGTCAGCTGCTGCAACAGGCGCTTGGCAACGTCAACGAGCTGCAAGGGGCCGCCAATGATCTGCGTACCCGTTTCGACATGGGCGACAAGTCGGTGGATCTGGCCGAGGTGATGATCGCGGGCCAAAAATCGTCCATCGCCTTTGAAGCCACGGTACAGGTACGCAACAAGATGGTCGATGCCTACAAAACCATCATGAACATGCCGGTATAAGCGACGCCAATAAACCATGACGACTGAACATCATGAACATGTCAGCAATAAGGACATAAATCGTGGCTACTGACCAAAACGGCGATCTGCTGATAAACGATGAGGGCACCGCCGCCCTCGATGAAAATGAGCAGAAGAGTTCGGCGCTGGGCTTCCTGTCCAACACCGATGTGCTGCGGCAAATCACCCTGATCCTGGGGCTTGCCATCTGTCTGGCCATTGCGGTGTTTATCCTGCTGTGGGGCAAGGAGCCGGACATGCGTCCGCTCGGCACCTACACCACCCAGGAGCTGGTGAAGACTCTCGATTTCCTCGATCAGCAGAAGATCCCCTATGAAGTGGATGGCAAGAGCGTGCTGGTCAACGCCGAAAGTTACCCCACTATCCAGTTGGCCCTGACCCGTGCCGGTCTTGCCAATGCCACCGATAGCAACATCGGTGGTGAAGATATCCTGCTGAAAGATTCCAGTTTCGGCGTCAGCCAGCGGATGGAGAGTGAACGTCTGAAGCTGAGCCGCGAGCGCCAGCTGGCGAGCGCCATCGAGCAGTTCCAGAATGTGGCCAAGGCCCAGGTGCTGTTGGCTATCCCGAAAGACAACGTGTTTGCCCGCAACGAACGCAAACCCAGTGCCACCGTGGTGCTCAACCTGAAGGGGGCGGCGCTGGGGCAGGGGGAGGTGGACTCCATCGTCGATATGGTGGCCTCTGCCGTGCACGGTCTCGAGCCGACCCGCGTCACCGTCACCGACCAGAATGGCCGCCTGCTCAACTCCGGCTCGCAAGACCCGATCTCGGCCCAGACTCGCAAAGAGTTTGCCATGCAGCAGAAGCAGGAGCTGGAGTACAAACAAAAAATTGACGCCATCCTGATCCCGGTGCTGGGGGCCGACAACTATACGGCGGAAGTGGATCTCTCCCTCGACTTCTCCCAGCAGGAGCAGACCCGCAAGACTTACAACCCTGACTTGCCTGCTGTGCGCTCCGAAATGACCATGGAAGAGAACAGCGCCAGCGGCAGCAACGGTGGTGTGCCTGGTGCACTCTCCAACCAGCCCCCTGCCGCCTCCAATATTCCCGAGGAGGCGACCGGTGGTGATGGTGCCAGCGCTGCCGCTTCTGGCCGTTCCCGCAAAGAGGCAACCCGCAACTTCGAGCTGGATACCACCGTCAGCCATACCCGTCGCCAGATGGGTGGCATTCGCCGCATGACCGTCTCGGTTGCCGTGGATTACAAGGCGGTGCCCGGTGCCGATGGGGCAGTGACTCGTGAGGCGCGCACCCAGGCAGAACTCGATACATTGCGTCGTTTGCTGAGCGGTGGCCTTGGCTTTGATGTGACCCGTGGTGATACCCTTGAGGTGGTCGCGATTCCGTTCAATCGCCCAGAGCTGGATACCGTGGCCGAGGTGCCGCTCTACGATCAGCCCTGGTTCTGGCGTGCGGTGCGGATTGCCGCCTCGGTACTGGTGATCATCGTCTTGATCGTCACCGTGGTTCGCCCCATGCTCAAGCGACTGCTCTATCCGGATGCCAAACCGGAAGGGGAAGTGGATTTCGACAACCACACCGTACTGGGTGGCGACGACGAGTTGAGCCTGCTGTCAGCACAAGTCGAGAACGATCAGGTATTTGGTGTACGCGATGGCCAGCTGAAACTGCCGGATCTGCACCGTGATGAAGACTTGCTCAAGGCGGTGCGTGCGCTGGTAGCGAACGAGCCGGATCTGGCCGCTCAGGTCATTAAAGAATGGGTAACGAACAAAGATGCCTGAAGAAAAGAAGAGTCAAGTCACCGGCAATGACATCACTGACAGTCAGCGCCAGATCCTCGACCAGATGTCGGGGATGGAGATGGCTGCGGTGTTGATGCTGAGCCTCAATGAAGAGGATGCCGCCCAGATCTTCCGTCATCTCGAGCCCAAGCAGGTGCAGCGGCTCGGTATGTCGATGGCCTCCATGTCCGACTTCAGTCACGATCGGGTGGCGGCGGTGCACCGTCAATTCATCGACGATATCCAGAAGTACACCAACATCGGTATCGGCAGCGAAGACTTCGTGCGCAAGGCACTGGTGGCGGCCCTTGGCGAGGACAAGGCGAGCAACCTGGTGGACCAGATCATTCTCGGTTCCGGCGCCCGCGGTCTCGATTCGCTCAAGTGGATGGATGCCCGTCAGGTGGCCAGCATCATCCAGAACGAACACCCGCAGATCCAGACTATCGTGCTCTCCTATCTGGAGCCTGAGCAGTCCGCCGAGATCCTGAGCCAGTTCCCGGAGCAGGTGCGCCTCGATCTGGTGATGCGTATCGCCAACCTCGAAGAGGTACAACCGGCGGCACTGCAAGAGTTGAACGACATCATGGAGAAACAGTTCGCCGGTGCGGCCGGTGCCCAGGCTGCCAAGATGGGCGGCCTGAAGGCAGCCGCCAACATCATGAACTATCTGGATACCAATATCGAAGGCCAGCTGATGGACTCCATCCGCGAGTCGGACGAAGAGATGAGCCAGCAGATCCAGGATTTGATGTTCGTGTTCGAAAACCTCATCGATGTGGACGATCGCGGCATCCAGACCATGCTGCGGGAAGTGCCTGGGGATCTGCTGCAACGTGCCCTCAAGGGCTCCGACGATCAGATGCGCGAGAAGATCTTCAAGAACATGTCCAAACGGGCGGCCGAAATGCTGGCGGACGATCTGGAGGCCATGGGGCCGATCCGGGTCTCCGAAGTGGAAGCGGCCCAGAAAGAGATCCTCTCCATCGCCCGTCGTCTGGCGGATGCCGGCGAAATCATGCTGGGCGCCGGTGGCGGCGAGGAGTTCCTCTAAGCCATGGCCCATAAACCGAATTGCGATGCCAAACCCGCATCAGGCAGTGGTGAGGAGCCGCGCAAAGCATGAACAACAAACTGCGTGGTTATGTGCGTCCCGAGGGCGATGATGCCCGGGTTGAGACCTGGGGCTGGCCCGAGATGGAGGTCGAGATAGAGGCGGGAGCGCCTACCAATGCTCTTGGCCTGGCCCCTGACTGGTATCAGCAGGAAGAGGAGGTGGTGGAGCCGGAGCCCGAACAGGAGCCCGCCCCCAGCATCACCGCCGAAGAGCTTGAAGCGATCCGTCAGGCCGCCTGGGAAGAGGGGATGGCCGAGGGGCGCGAGTCCGGTTATGCCAAGGGGATGGAAGAGGGCAAGCTGGAAGGATTGCAACAGGGCCACTCTGCCGGTCTCGAACAGGGGCGCGAGGAGGGGCTGGCCATGGGCCGCGAGCTGGTGGAGCAGGAGATCGCCCACTGGCAGGGGCTCGCCGCGCGCCTTGCCAATCCGCTTAACGAGCTGGATCTGGCGGTGGAGCAGCAGCTGGTCTCGCTGGTGATGCAACTGGCCCGCGCGCTTATTCGTCACGAAGCGGAGACCTCTCCTCGCATTTTGCTGGAGGCGCTTAAAGAGGGGTTGGCCTTGCTGCCCGCCGCCGAACAGGGGGTAACTCTGATGCTGCATCCCGACGATATCGCGCGAATCGAACAGGCATTTGGTGCCGAAGAGTGCGCCAAGCGCCACTGGCGATTGCAAAGCGATCCCACCCTCTCCCCCGGCGATCTGCAACTGGCGACCGAGCTCTCCAGCATCGATTTGACCCTCTCCGGGCGCATCGATCAGTTGCTGCGCAACTTCTTGCGGGACAATGCGTCGCAGAAACCGGCTTCGCAGGACTCACGCCCATAACCGATACCGGACGTTGCCGTCCGGCTGCACTTTTTAGCTCTCAGGAGGCCAGATGAGCGGCTCGCTACTGAACCGGTTGCAAGGGTACAAGGTACGCGACAGCGCCCCCAAACCGCCGGTCGCCGGTAAATTGACCCGGGTGGTGGGGCTGACCCTCGAAGCCATCGGCTGCCGTGCCGCCATCGGTGCCCTCTGCCGCATCGATACCCTTGATGGAACTTTGGAAGCTGAAGTGGTCGGTTTTTCTGGCGATCGCCTCTATCTGATGCCGAGCGAGCAGCTCAAGGGGGTGATCCCCGGTGCCCGAGTGGTGCCCATCACCGAAGAGCACGGCATTCCGGTCGGCATGAACCTGCTAGGTCGAGTCATCGACGGCATCGGCCAGCCACTCGATGGGCTCGGCCCCATTCTCTCCTCCCAGACCGTGCAGTTTGCCCAGCACCGCATCAACCCGCTCTCTCGCCGCCCGATCCATCAGCCGATGGACGTGGGGGTACGCGCCATCAACGCCGTGCTGACGGTGGGGCAGGGCCAGCGGATGGGGCTGTTTGCCGGTTCCGGTGTCGGCAAATCGGTGCTGCTGGGCATGATGACCCGCGGCTCGGTGGCAGATGTGGTGGTGGTCGGCCTCATCGGTGAACGGGGCCGGGAAGTGAAAGAGTTTATTGAAGACATTCTGGGGGAGGAGGGGCGTGCCCGCTCCGTGGTGGTAGCGGCTCCCGCTGATGCCTCGCCGCTGATGCGGCTCAAGGGGTGTGAAACGGCGCTGGCCATTGCAGAATATTTCCGCGATCAGGGGCTTAATGTGCTGCTCTTGATGGATTCGCTGACCCGTTATGCCCAGGCCCAGCGTGAGATCGCGCTGGCGGTGGGCGAGCCGCCGGCGACCAAGGGTTATCCGCCCTCGGTATTTGCCAAATTACCGGCGCTGGTGGAGCGGGCGGGTAACGGCAGTGACGGCCAGGGCTCCATCACCGCCTTCTTCACCGTCCTGACCGAGGGGGATGACCTGCAAGATCCCATTGCCGATGCGGCGCGGGCGATCCTCGATGGCCACATAGTGCTGTCGCGCGAGCTGGCCGATGCGGGCCACTATCCGGCTATCGATATCGAGAAGTCCATCAGCCGGGTTATGCCCATGGTCACCTCGCCGGAACATATGGATCTGGCGCGCACCCTCAAGCAGTTCTACTCCCTCTATCAGCAGAACCGGGATCTCATCACCATCGGTGCCTACAGTCAGGGTTCCGATCCGCGCATCGACCGCGCCATCATTCAAAAACCCTATCTGGATCAGTTCTTGCAGCAGGGGATGCGTGAGGTCATTCACTACGATGATGGCCTGCAAGCCTTGCAGATGGTGGCGATGCCATTGATGCGCTGATGATGGTCGGTAACAGAGAGGTCGACGATGAGTAAAGGGTTGGTATTGTTGGCCGATCGGCTGGTGGAGGCGGAGCAGCAGTGTGCGCTGGCGCTGGTGAAGGCGCAGCAGGATCTCAAGCTGTTCATGGATCAGCAAAATGCCCTCAATCAGTATCGCCAGATCTATCACCAGCAGTGGACCGATCGCGGCCTGCAGGGGATTTCGCCCCAGCAAAACACCCAGTATCACGCCTTTATCAACAAGCTCGAACAGGCTGCGACCCAGCAGTACGAAGGGGTGTTGCAGGTGCGTCAGGCGCTGGAGCAACGCCGTGAAGAGTGGCTGGCGGCCCAGCAGCGGCGCAAGGCGGTGGAGCTGTTGCTGGAGAAGCAAGCGAGCCGCGAGCAGCAGAAAGCCCAGCGTCAGGAGCAGAAGATGCTGGATGAGTACGCCATGTTGCGACGTTTTCATCAATCTGGCCTGTAACTTGCTTTGATATGGACATTGTCGGCGGCCATCTCTTTGGGGGCCACCAGAATTCAGGGATCCCATCATGATGCAGACACTGTTGACACAAACGCCTTCGGCTCCGGCCAACGGGTTGGACAAAGCGCCTCTGAGCGGTTCCGTCGAGAGCAAAAGTATCGATGGGGGAACCGGTAGCGACAGCAAGGGTGATTTCGCCACCCTGATTGCCAAGGCCCGGAACAGCGAACAGGGCGCCGCCGAGGCCACTCAGGGCGGTAATCATGTCCGATCAGCCAAATCTTTGGCGACCGAGAGCGCCTCTCCCAAAGAGGAGACCGGCAAGGAGCAGGATCCTGACGCCGACAACAAGGTGGAGGAGGTCCCTGCCACCGACTTTCTGCTCCGTCTGCAAGACTCCCTCAAGCTCGATACCTCGCTAGTGACACCCCAGCTGGCGGTGGCAGCCCAACAGAGCGCCACTATGGTAGACGGCAATCCGTTGCCGCAAGAGGGTGAGCAGGAGGGGATTGCGCTTGATGACGGCGAGCAGACTCCTGCCGCTGCCAGAATTGCCAGCCAGCTTGCCGGTCAGACCGGGGCGCAGTCGCCGCTGGCGACGACCGCCAATTCGACTCCAGAAACCACCGTATCCTCCTCAGCGGCGCGAGTGGTGGCGAAGGGCGATGCCTCTGCTGCCGTTCTCTCCTCTGAAGGTGAAGATGCCGCCACTACTGCGGATGGGCAGACCGGGGAGAAAGCCTCTGCCAAGGGCGAAATCCTCGGGGCTGATGGCAAGCAGACCAAGCCCCTCACGGGGGCTGAGCGAATGGCCCAGCTGGCCAAGGTGCTGCCGGTCGATGAGTCGGCAAGCACTGCCAAATCCGCTGAGTCTCTCGCTGCAAAAGAGGCTGGCGACAGCAAATCCGATCCCGCCGCCAGCAATGCTTTGACTAACAAGGGGCAGGCGACGCAAGCCGCGACTCAGGGGGCTGCGCTCAAGGCCTTCAGTGAGGGGCTCAAGCAGCCTGAAGCTGGCGCTGCAACCACCTCAGCAACTGCGGATGGAAGTGGGGTAGCTGGCAAGGGGGCAGAAAAGGGTGTCGCCGAAGGCAGCCAGCAACCAGCCACCGCCGCCAATCAAGGTTCGGCGCCCGTGAGGACGGCGCAAAGTGCCGCAGAAAGTGCCTCAGCCCAGAGCAGCGTGACGGCAAATGCGACGGCTCAGAGCGATAGCGCTGCCGCCCCCGTGATGGTGGCGCCGCAGCAGGTGTTGGCACAGGCTGAATCTCAGGGGCCGCAAGCGCCGTTGTCGACCATTTCAGCCGGCATCAAACAGATGGAAGTGACGGGCACCGACGAGGTGCGCAAAGCGGTTTCGCTTGAAGTAAAACCGAAGGCCGGTGAGGCGGAGAAGAGCCTGGTTGCGACGACATCTAGCAGTGAGAGCAGCCCGAGCCAGACCGTTCAGCATGGCCAGAACAGCCAGACTCAGCCACAGGTGGCCGATAGCCGGGCGCCAGCCGCTGAGACGACGCTGCGCCGTGAGCCGCAGAATTTACCCCATTTGAAACTGGCCAGTCAGGAAGCACCTGCCGAATTGCACCAGAAGGTCAATGTGATGCTGGCCGAAAAACTGCAACAGGCGGAAATTCAGCTCGACCCCCTTGGCCTTGGCAAGATGAAGATCCAGATTCAGATGGGGGCCGACAGCCAGGCCAACGTTCATTTTGTGGTACAACATGGACAGACCCGCGAGATGCTGGAGCAGGCGATGCCCCGGCTGCGTGACATGCTGGCAGGGCAGGGGATCCAGCTTGGTCAGACGCAGGTGCAGCAGCAGTCGCAACAACAGCAGCAACAGGGCCAGCCCACCTTTAACGGGCAGGGGCAGCAGGGTCAGAGTAGTGGTCAGCAGCGGTCCGGTAACGGGCTGGTTGAAGGGGAACTCACCACTTCCAACCCCAGTTTGCTGGTGGAATCGACAAACGGTTCCGGAATTGATTTCTATGCTTGATGCAATCCCGAGTAAGTTTATGATATCGAACAAGTTTGAGACTAGGGTGGACAAGGGATGGCTGACGATAACGAGTTGACGCTAAAAGACCCGGCTGCGGGCAAGAAAAAGAAGCTGATCATTATCATTGCCCTGGCGGTAATTTTGCTGGGCGGTGGTGGTGTTGGCGCCTTCCTGATGCTCTCCGGCTCCGATAAACCGCCCGCTGAAGCGGCGGAAGGTGCCGAGGCCGCACCCAAGGAGGAAGCGCCTAAACCTTCCCTCTATGTCGGTATGCCACGCCCCTTTGTCTTCAACGTCGCAGGTGCCCAGCGAGATCGACTGGTGCAGATCAAGATCCAGCTGATGGTGCGCGGTACCGCCGACGAGACGCTGGCCAAACAGAATATCCCCCTGATTGAAGGCACCTTGTTGCGGGTATTCAGTGCAGCCAGTGCCGAACAGCTGATGACCTTTGAAGGCAAGGAGAAGCTGCGCAAGGATTCACTGGAAGAGTGCCGTCGGGTGCTCAAGGACCTGGTCTCTTCCCCCGTTATCGAACAAGTGCTGTTTACCGGCTTTGTAATGCAGTAGGTGAAGCGTGAGCGATCTGTTAAGTCAGGACGAAATTGATGCCCTCTTGCACGGTGTCGATGATGTCGAAGAGGAAGAGATAGGCGGCGCTGGAGACCCCGGCGTAGCCCAGTTTGACTTCTCCTCCCAAGACCGCATCGTCCGTGGTCGCATGCCGACGCTGGAGCTGGTGAATGAACGTTTCGCCCGCCATATGCGGATCAGCCTGTTCAACATGATGCGTCGTACCGCTGAGGTCTCCATCAACGGCGTGCAGATGCTCAAGTTTGGCGAGTATGTTCATACCCTGTTTGTGCCGACCAGTCTCAACATGGTGCGCTTCCGCCCGCTCAAGGGGACGGCACTCATCACCATGGAGGCTCGACTGGTCTTCATCCTGGTAGAGAACTTCTTCGGTGGCGATGGCCGTTATCACGCCAAGATTGAAGGGCGCGAATTTACCCCGACCGAACGGCGCATTATCCAGATGCTGCTCAAACTGGTGTTTGAGGATTACAAGGATGCCTGGGCGCCGGTGATGGACGTGGGGTTCGAGTATCTCGACTCCGAAGTGAACCCGGCGATGGCCAACATCGTCAGCCCGACCGAGGTGATCGTGGTCAGCTCGTTCCACATCGAGCTCGATGGTGGCGGCGGCGACTTCCACGTGGCGATGCCCTACTCCATGCTGGAGCCGATCCGTGAGCTGCTGGATGCCGGTGTGCAGAGTGACAAGGGGGATACCGACGTACGTTGGAGCAAGGCGCTGCGTGACGAGATCATGGACGTCAAGGTGGAGCTGCGCGCCAAGCTGCTGGAGACCGAACTCACTTTGCGTGAGCTGATGGAGCTGCGACCTGGCGATATCATTCCGGTCGATATGCCGGAAAATCTGCTGGTTTTTGTCGAGGACTTGCCCACTTTCCACGCCAAGATGGGCCGCACCAAGGATAATGTGGCGCTCAAGATCACCGACAAGCTCAAACGTCCGGAAGGGGTCAAGACGGAGATGCATCTGGTGACCCGGGGCGGGGTACGAATTGATGGCGAGGCCGAGCTGGAAGAGCTCGAACGCAGTATCGAAGATCAACAGCGATAATTGACGGTTTATTACGGTAAACGGTCACGAAGTAGCATAAGGAAACAAGATGAGCGGAACTGAGGAAGAGGATCTGATGGCTGATGCCTGGGCTGCGGCTCTGGAGGAGCAGGTGACGGCGGAAGCCAAGCCAGCCCCGCTGGAAGAGTTGAAAGATGATGCCCCCATCAGTGCCGAGGAGCGTCGCAAGCTCGACACCATTCTCGATATTCCGGTCACTATCGCCATGGAGGTGGGCCGCAGCCAGATCAGCATCCGCAACCTGTTGCAGCTGAACCAGGGCTCGGTGGTGGAGCTGGATCGTGTTGCAGGCGAGCCGCTGGACGTATTGGTCAACGGTACCCTGATCGCTCACGGCGAGGTGGTTGTGGTGAACGACAAGTTCGGTATCCGCCTGACTGACGTCATCAGCCAGATTGAACGGATCAAGAAGCTCAAATGATGCGCCTCCTGTTGTTATTGCTGCCTGTTCCGGCCTTTGCCGAGACAGCGGCATCTGCCAACGTGCCTAGTCTGAGCTCCTGGTTGCTCTCCAGTCTGATGGTGATTGGTCTCATTCTGGTGCTGGGCTTTCTGCTCAAGAAGAGCAAGCTGGCGACCGCCATGGGGGGCGGCCAGATGCGGGTCATCGCCTCGTTGCCGGTGGGTTACAAAGAGAAGCTGCTGGTGGTCAAGGTGGGCGAACAGCAACTACTGGTCGGCGTAACACCGCAGCAGGTCAATTTTCTCTACCGGCTGGAGGAGCCGCTGGACGAAAACCAGCCGCAGGCGTTTTCTCAGCAGCTTGGCAAATTGATGGGCAAGCATGAAAAAAGCTAACGGCTTATGGCTGAAAACGGGGCTGCTGGTCAGCCTGCTGATACCACTGTTTTGCTCATGGCCTACGCTGGCACAGGACGCCATGTCGGCGGTGACCGTCAAGACCATGGGGGATGGCTCTCAGGAGTACAGCCTGACCCTGCAAGTGCTGGCGCTGATGACCGCGCTCTCCTTCTTGCCGGCCATGGTGATCATGATGACCTCGTTTACCCGCATCATTGTGGTGTTGGGTATCTTGCGCCAGGCGATCGGTCTGCAACAGAGTCCCTCCAACCAGGTGTTGATCGGCATCGCCCTGTTTATGTCGTTCTTCATCATGTCGCCGGTGCTGGATCGCATCAATGATGAGGCGTTGCAGCCCTATCTGGCCGAAACCATTCAGGCAAAAGAGGCGCTGGAGCGGGCCGAGTTGCCCATCCACCAGTTCATGTTGGCCCAGACCCGGATCAAGGATCTCAACACCTTTATGGAGATCGCCAACGTGCAGGTGGAGAAACCGGCCGATGTGCCGCTACGGGTGCTGATCCCGGCGTTTGTCACCAGCGAGCTGAAAACCGCCTTCCAGATTGGTTTTATGCTGTTCTTGCCATTTCTGGTCATCGATCTGGTGGTGGCCAGTATTCTGATGGCGATGGGGATGATGATGCTCTCGCCGATGATCGTCTCGCTGCCCTTCAAGTTGATGCTGTTTGTGATGGTGGATGGCTGGAATCTCATTCTGGGGTCGCTGGCCAACAGTTTCGGACTGGGTGCCGGTTAGCCGGTCGAGCGCAAGGAGCCCGAACATGAGTCCTGAAACCTTTGTCGACGTCTTTCGCGAGGCGCTCTGGCTGGTCAATATCATGGTCAGCGCCGTGATCCTGCCCAGCCTCGCTATCGGGCTGGTGGTAGCCATTTTTCAGGCGGCCACCTCCATCAACGAACAGACTCTGAGCTTTCTGCCCCGTCTTATCGTGACCCTGCTAGCCTTGGGAATTGGTGCTCATTGGGGAATGCAGAGTCTGATGGACTTCTTTGTACTGATGGTCAATCAAATCCCCGAGGTGGTGGGATGACCTACACAACCGCTCTGATCATGGAGTGGTTGTCTTCCATCCTCTGGCCGCTGGCGCGGGTGAGCAGCCTGCTGATGGTGATGGCGGTGTTCGGCAGCCGCCTTGCTCCTGCGCGGGTACGGATGGGGCTGGCTTTGGCCATCACCTTTCTGATTGCCCCGCTGCTTCCGAAAATGCCCCCCATTGAACTCTTCTCGGTCGGCAGCTTTCTGGTATTGGGCCAGCAGCTGCTCATCGGTATTGCCCTCGGCCTGATGACCCAGTTTCTGATGGAGAGCTTCGTGATGGCCGGTCAGGTCATCGCCATGCAAACCAGCCTCGGCTTTGCCACCCTGGTGGATCCGATGAATGGCCAGTCGGCCCCCGTGGTGGGTCAGTTTTATCTGATGCTGGCGACCCTTGTGTTTCTGGCGCTGGATGGTCATCTGGTGATGCTGCGGCTGGTCATTCTTAGTTTCGAGACACTGCCTGTCTCCGAGCACGGCCTCTCGGTTTCATCCATGAAAACCCTGAGTGCGTTTCTGGGTGTGATGTATCAGGCTGCTTTGGTGATGTCGCTCTCAGCCATCGTCGCCTTGCTCTTAATCAACTTCGCCTTTGGTGTCATGACCCGGGCGGCGCCGCAACTCAACATTTTCAGTATCGGTTTTGCGGTCAGCATGATGTCGGGTCTGCTCATCCTCTGGCTCACTATCGGCGGGTTCCTCGGTCACTTCGACATGATGTGGGAGCGGGTGCAGGAGGTCAGCTGCGAGCTGATCAACACCCAGTGCTTCGGGGGCGCTCATGGCTGATACCGACCAGGAACGTACCGAACAACCCACGGGCAAACGACTGCAACAGGCCCGTGAAAAGGGGCAGATTGCACGTTCAAAAGAGTTGGGGACCGCCAGCGTTCTGCTCTCGGCGGTCTTTGGCCTGTTGATGCTCAAGGGCTCGCTGGCGACCGCCATGGTCAAGGTTGTCACCATGGGCTTTACCCTGGATCGGGAGCAGGCCTTCGATCCCAATGCCATGATCGCTATGGTGCCGGCGCTGCTGGGGGAACTGGTGCTTCCGCTGGGACTCTTGTTTGCACTGGTGGCGATTGCCGCTTTTATCGGCAACACCCTGATGGGGGGGATGAACTTCTCCACTGAAGCCATGATGCCCAAGATGAGCAAGCTGAGTCCACTCAGCGGCATCAAGCGAATGTTCGGGGTGCAGTCACTGATTGAGCTGGTCAAATCCATCGCCAAGGTGGTGTTCATCACCCTGTTTGCCTGGTGGATGTTATCCAGCCAGTTCAATCACCTGCTCAATCTCTCCATGGAGGGTTTCCCCGGCGGTATTATCGATGCGCTGGAGTTGTTTCTCTGGATGTTGATCATCCTCTGCTGCGCCCTGCTTCCCATCGTTGCCATCGACGTGCCGTTCCAGCAGTGGAACCACATGCGTCAGCTCAAGATGACCAAGCAGGAGGTCAAGGACGAGTTCAAGGACAGCGAAGGCAAGCCCGAGGTAAAGGGCAAGATCCGCCAGTTGCAGATGCAGATGGCGATGCGTCGAATGATGGGGGATGTACCCAAGGCTGATGTGGTGATCACCAACCCGACCCACTACTCGGTAGCGCTCAAGTATGATGCGGGCAAACCCGGTGCCGCGCCCAAGGTCGTGGCCAAGGGCACAGATGAAATTGCAATGAAGATCAGGGAGATCGCCAGAGAGTACGAGATCCCCATCATGCCGTCACCAGCCTTGACCCGGGCTATTTACCACTCAACCGAGCTGGGCCACGAGATCCCGGAAGGGCTGTTTGCGGCGGTTGCCCAGGTGCTCGCCTATGTCTTCCAGCTCAAGAAATTCCGCCGTGGTCAGGGGCGCCGTCCCCAGCCGCTGGCTAAAGATCTGCCCATTCCGACCGAATATCGAAAATGACAAAGTTCTGACGTAGTCAAAATAAATCCATTGCATTTCAATGTCTTGTATTATTGGCTTGATGTTTGCTTTAATTTGGCACCAGCAGGTTGAAATTGAGAAGCGCGATGGAATTCAAGGCAGTATTGGGCCAGTTCAAAGAGTACCGGGGTGTATTGGGCAAAGGCCTTGGCACCCCTCTGCTGGTATTGGCCGCGCTCGGTATGGTGGTGTTACCCATCCCGCCGCTGATGCTGGACGTGCTCTTCTCCTTTAACATTGCCCTCTCCATCGTGGTGCTGCTGGTATCCGTCTATACCCGCCGCCCCCTCGAATTTGCGGCCTTCCCGACCGTACTGCTGCTCGCTACCTTGCTGCGGTTGGCGTTGAACGTTGCCTCGACCCGGGTGGTGTTACTGGAAGGTCATAATGGCAGTGCGGCGGCCGGCCATGTGATCGAGGCATTCGGTAACGTGGTGATCGGCGGCAACTATGCGGTCGGCATCATCGTTTTTACCATCCTGATGATCATCAACTTTGTGGTGATCACCAAGGGTGCCGGGCGGATCGCGGAAGTGAGTGCCCGTTTTACACTTGATGCGATGCCGGGCAAACAGATGGCCATCGATGCCGATTTGAACGCCGGTCTCATCAATCAGGAAGAGGCGAAGAAGCGTCGTCAGGATGTAACCCAGGAAGCTGACTTCTACGGCTCCATGGATGGTGCCTCCAAGTTCGTCAAAGGGGATGCCATTGCGGGCATCATGATCCTCTTTATCAACATCATCGGCGGCTTCATCATCGGGATGATGCAGCACCAGCTGACCTTCAGCGAATCTGCCGAGATCTATACCCTGTTGGCCATCGGTGACGGTCTGGTGGCGCAGATCCCCTCCCTGCTGCTCTCCATCGCTGCCGCCATCATAGTGACCCGTCAGAATACCGATCAGGACATGGGTACCGCAGTACTAGGCCAGCTGTTTGACAATCCCAAGGCGCTGATCATCTCGGCCGGGATTCTGCTGATGATGGGGCTGGTGCCGGGGATGCCGCATTTCGCCTTCCTGAGTCTGGGGGCTCTCGCCGCCGCCGGCGCCTGGTGGTTGCTGCGCCGCGAGAAACTGGCGGCTGCCAAAGCAGCCAAGGGCGAGCTGCTGCCTGCTACAGCTGAGCAGCCTCATGAGCAGAAAGAGCTGAGCTGGGACGATGTGATGCCGGTGGACATCATCGGGCTGGAAGTGGGTTATCAGCTGATCCCGCTGGTAGATCGCAATCAGGGTGGCGAACTGCTCAACCGGATCAAAGGGGTGCGCAAGAAACTCTCGCAAGAGCTGGGCTTTCTGGTCCCGGCCGTCCACATTCGCGACAACCTGGATCTGGCGCCAAACCAATACCGCATCACCTTGATGGGGGTCAGTACCGGCGAGGCCAATGTCTACCATGATAAGGAGATGGCCATCAATCCGGGGCAGGTGTTCGGCCAGATCCAGGGGATAGCGACCCGGGATCCCGCCTTCGGGCTGGAAGCGGTCTGGGTTGCCAAGGAGATGGTCTCTCAGGCACAGACGCTGGGGTATACGGTAGTGGATACCGCGACCGTGGTGGCTACCCATCTGAGCCAGATCCTGACCAACCATGCGGCTCTGTTGCTGGGTCATGACGAGGTACAACAGCTGCTCGACATGATTGGCAAACATCAGAGCAAGCTGGTCGAAGGGCTGGTGCCGGAAGTGATCAGCATGGGTAACCTTGTGAAGGTATTGCAGAATTTGCTCAATGAAGGCGTGCCAATCCGCGATATGCGCACTATCCTGCAGACCCTGGTTGAATACGCGCCGCGCAGTCCGGATCCGGAAGTGCTAACGGCCGCTTGCCGGATTGCCCTGCGTCGCCTGATTGTGCAGGAGATTGCAGGCCCGGATCCCGAGTTGCCGGTGATTACCTTGGCGCCGGAATTGGAACGTATATTGCATCAATCCTTGCAGGCAGGTGGTGGTGATGGTGCCGGTATTGAACCGGGTCTGGCTGAGCGGATGCAGCGTTCGCTGGTGGAAGCCACTCAACGACAAGAATTGGAAGGCCAACCGGCCGTGCTTCTGACATCGGGGATCTTGCGCAATACCCTGGCGAAATTTGTCAAGAATGCCATTCCTGGATTGCGCGTTCTGTCTTATCAGGAAGTGCCCGACGACAAGCAGATCCGCATCGTCAGTGCGGTAGGGCAGAACTAGTTAGCGGAGACGACGGGTGAAGATTAAGCGGTTTTTTGCCAAGGATATGCGAACGGCTCTGGCCGAGGTCAAGGAGACTCTCGGGCCTGACGCCGTCATCATGTCCAACAAGAAGGTCACCGGAGGGGTAGAGATAGTCGCCGCAGTCGATTATCAATCCCAGGTTCCGGGGCCCAAAGATGCGCCGGTTCGCCGTCAGCTGAACGATGAGAGCGTCAATATTTCGTCTGCTGCACGGCAGATGATCCGCCCCGAGCCGACGCCGGTGAAGGAGCAGAACGAACATTATGCCGATACCCTGGCCGCCTTGCTGGCGCGCCAGCAGAAGCTCAAGCCGGGCAATGGGGTGCCAATGGGCAATACCCAATCGGCCGGGCTGGCCGCTGCCAATGCTGCGCCCAGAACATTGGCCGAGCAGGGACAGTGGGGCGCAGCCCCGGAACCTGCCAAGCCCAAGGCCCGGGTTGCCTCAGGCCAGCGCCCCCCTCAACCTGCCCAGCGGGATCAGGAGATGGAGGGGATGCGTAAGGAGATGGCCAGCATCCGCAAATTGCTGGAGCACCAGATCTCCGGGCTGATGTGGCAAGAGGTGGAGCGCCGCGAACCGATGCGGGCCCTGCTGATCAAGGAGCTCAAGAAGCTCGGCTTTGACGATGCGTTTGCCGATCAACTGGCGGGACTGATCCCCGAAGATATGTCCATCCATCAGGCGATGGCCCAGTTGGCCGAGGTGCTGACGGCCCAGCTCAAGATCAGCGAGGACGAGATCATGCGTCAGGGCGGCGCGGTTGCGCTGCTTGGTCCGACCGGGGTGGGCAAAACCACCACCATCGCCAAGCTGGCTGCCCGTTTTGCCATGAAGTATGGCGCCGAGCAGGTGGCGCTGATCACCACCGACAACTACCGGATTGGTGCCCATGAACAACTGCAGACCTATGGTCGCATCATGGGGTGTCCGGTGCGGCAGGTGCGTGATGCAGAAGAGCTGGCCAATGCCCTTTATCAGTTCCGCCACCGTCGGCTGGTACTTATCGATACGGCCGGGGTTGGCCAACGGGATATCCGGCTGACCGAGCAGCTCGATACCTTGGTCAAGAATGCCAAGGTGCGGATCCGCAGTTATCTGGTGATGTCGGCAACTTCCCAGCGTCGGGTGATGCAGGAGGCGGTTGACCATTTCCGGCGTATTCCATTAAGCGGCTGCATACTTACCAAATTGGATGAAAGTCTGAATCTGGGCGAAGTGATTAACGTGTGTATCCAGAATTCATTGCCCATCAGCTATATCACTGACGGACAAAGGGTTCCGGAAGATATTCAGGTTGCCAATGCGGCGCAGCTCGTCGGGGCTGCCATGGGCTCGCTGGAGCGAGAAACAGAGGAGCCCTATTTCTGGGGCGCAGGCTTTGGCGAGGCCGAAGATTCGGAGTTTTATGAGTAACATGTATATGGATCAGGCGAGTGGTCTGCGCAAAATGCGTCAAAACAATCGAGTAAAAGTAATCGCCGTTTCCGGTGGTAAAGGTGGCGTGGGCAAGACCAACGTGACCCTGAACGTGGCCGGAGCCATGGCCGCCCAAGGCAAGCGGGTGATGGTGCTGGATGCCGACCTAGGTCTGGCCAACGTCGACGTCATGTTGGGGCTGCGGGTTCATCGCAACCTCTCTCATGTCCTGGCGGGTGAATGCACCATCGACGATATCATCGTCGAAGGCCCTTACGGCATGATGATCGTGCCTGCGACCTCGGGCACCCAGTCCATGGTCGAGCTTTCTCCGGTACAGCATGCCGAGCTTATCCGTGCCTTCAGCGAGATGAAGACCCAGGTCGACATCCTGTTGGTGGATACGGCTGCGGGGATCTCCGACATGGTGCTGAGCTTCACCCGTGCCGCTCAAGACATCATGGTGGTGGTCTGTGATGAGCCGACCTCCATCACCGATGCCTACGCCCTCATCAAGATCCTCTCCAAGGATCACGGCGTGTTTCGTTTCAAGGTGGTGGCCAATATGGTGCGCAGTCTGCGTGAAGGGCAGGAGCTCTTTGCCAAACTGACCCGGGTCACGGATCGTTTCCTCGATACCTCGCTGGAGCTGGTCGCCTGTGTACCTTATGACACCAATCTGCGTGCCGCCGTGCGCAAGCAGAAGCTGATTGTCGAGGCGTTTCCCAAGTCGCCGGCCGCACTGGCGTTCCGGGCCCTTGCCAACAAGGCTGCGAGCTGGCCGGTTCCCAACCAGCCAGGCGGCCATCTGGAGTTTTTCCTGGAAAATTTGTTGCAGAAACCGGCCACAACACAGGAAGGTTCCCGTGAATAAAGCCCAAGCGTACTTGCGTCATCAGGATTCCTACGTGCTGGTGGAGCGTCATGCTCCCCTGGTCAAGCGAATTGCCCAGCATTTGTTGGCTCGCCTGCCCAGCAGTGTCTTGCTGGATGACCTGATCCAGGCAGGTATGATTGGGCTGCTTGAAGCCTCCCGCAACTTTGACGGTAGCAAGGGAGCAAGCTTCGAGACGTATGCCGGGATCCGCATCCGTGGCGCCATGCTGGATGAGATCCGGCGTGGTGACTGGGTGCCCCGTTCAGTGCATCGCAACAGCAGGGCTATTGCAGAAGCGATCGAGAATGTCGAGCAGACCCACGGGCGTGACGCGCGAGATACCGAGGTTGCTGCCGAGATGGGGGTTTCCATCGCTGATTACCATGCGATGCTGCAAGACGTCTCCTGCGGCAAAATTATCGGCATCGAAGATCTGGGGGTCAGCGAGGATGTGATCGGCAACCCCGATGATGCCCCTTCAGGCTCCGGATTCGATGAATTGGCTGCCGAGCGATTTCAGATTCAATTATCCGAGCAAATTGGTCGTCTACCAGAGAGAGAAGCTTTGGTTCTCTCTCTTTACTACGATGAAGAGCTGAATTTGCGTGAAATTGGCGAGGTTTTGAATGTCAGCGAGTCGCGTGTGAGCCAGATCCACAGTCAGGCAATGCACAGATTGCGTGCTCGTTTGAGAGATTGGCATCTATAAGTGTTTGTACTGGCTACACTGAGATGAAACTCTAAGGCATAATCCGCACGACACAACCCGTTTTTAGCATCATGTAAGTGAGCCACTCTGGTGGCTATTTAGGAGGGAATTTTGGACAAGAACATGAAAATCCTCATTGTTGACGATTTTTCAACGATGCGCCGGATTATCAAGAACTTGCTGCGCGACTTGGGATTCAACAATACCCATGAGGCGGATGACGGCAATACAGCGCTGCCGATGCTGAAAAATGGTGATTTTCAGTTTGTAGTTACCGACTGGAACATGCCTGGCATGCAAGGTATTGACCTGCTTAAAGCCATCCGTGTCGATGAGAAGCTCAAGCATCTGCCGGTACTGATGGTAACTGCTGAAGCCAAACGTGAGCAGATCATTGAAGCCGCCCAAGCTGGCGTCAACGGTTACATCGTCAAGCCCTTCACCGCAGCAACGCTCAAAGAAAAACTCGACAAAATTTTCGAACGAATTGGCTAAGGAGCTGCAGGGATGATGGCCAAAACGAGAGCAATGATTTCGCTCGACCAGGCAAGGATGCTTGTTGCTCATCTGGAGCAAGGCGAATTTGAGCTGGCCGATGAACTGCTTGCCGAAGTGTGTGCCCCCAACGCAGCCGATCTGTTTGAAAAAGTAGGTCAGCTGACCCGACAACTGCATGATTCACTTCAAGAATTTCGCCTCGATCCCCGTATTCCTGATTTGGCTACTCATGACATTCCAGATGCTCGGGAACGTTTGAGCTACGTTATCGATATGACTGACAAAGCGGCCAATCGCACAATGGATGCGGTGGAAGCCAGTTTGCCGATAGCGGATCGCCTGAATGACAATATCCAGCTGGTAATGCCGAACTGGAATGCCCTGATGTCTCGTGACATGAGCGTGGGGCAGTTCAAATCCTTATGTCACCAACTTGATGATTTTATTAAGGCTTCAGAGTCTGATGCCGATAAATTACGGCAACTGCTGACAGAAATCCTGATGGCACAAGATTTTCAGGATTTGACAGGTCAGATGATCCGCAAGGTCATCAAGCTTGTTCAGGAAGTTGAAACAAAATTAATAGAAATGCTGACCATGTTTGGTGAGGCTTCTGCTGAGCATTCAACTCGTAGTATTCCTGTCAATGGGATTGAAGCAGAGGGCCCTATCATGAACCCCGAGGCTCGTGCCGATGTGGTCAATGGTCAGGATGATGTGGACGATCTGCTGTCTAGCTTGGGATTCTAATGGAGTGACGCATGGCCTTCGAAGTTGATGAAGACATACTGCAAGACTTTCTGGTCGAAGCATCCGAAATATTGGAACAGTTGTCTGAACAACTGGTCGACTTGGAAAAGCGGCCCGATGACAAGAACCTGTTGAATGCTATCTTTCGCGGTTTCCATACCGTGAAAGGGGGGGCTGGTTTTCTGTCGCTCGGTGAACTGGTTGATGTATGCCACGGTGCGGAAAACGTGTTCGATATCTTGCGTAATGGCAAGCGAACTGTTACTGCGGAGCTGATGGATGTAATCCTGCAAGCGCTGGATGCCATCAATGTCATGTTCGCCCAGGTTCAAAATCGCGAAGCACCCAGCCCTGCGTCAGATGATTTGCTTCATGACCTCCATGAATTGTGCAAGCCAGAAGGGGAAGAGCAACTGCGCACTGCTACCAGTGTGGCTGCGGCTGTAGAATCTGAACCTGCAGCACCGGTAGTTGTTGAAGAAGTTGCTCCAGAAGTTGTTGAACCCGCAGCCATCAGCAGCGAGCCTGCTCCTGTCAATGGCGGCGGCTCGATCGATGAAATTTCTGCAGACGAATTTGAACGTCTGCTGGACGAGCTCCACGGCGTGGGGGGGGCTCCGACCAAGACGGCTGCAGCAGCCCCAATAGCGGCTGGCTCTGGCGATATCACCGATGATGAGTTTGAGGCCTTGCTGGATCAGCTCCATGGTCAGGGACAGCACATGGGGGCGCCAGAGGTAAATCCTCTGAAGTCGGTGCAAAAAGAGGTGGACGAGCTTATCGATGATGATGAGTTTGAGCGTCTGCTCGATGAATTGCATGGTCGTGGTCAAGGGCCTCAGAGTACTATGGCACCGGCCGCACCGGCCGCACCTGCTGCGGTGACTCCGCCCAAACCGGCCACTCCTGTTGCCAAACCAGCACCGGCAGCCCCCGCAAAACCCGCTGAAGCAGCCAAGGCTCCAGCGCCTGCCGCCAAGGCTGCGCCTGCGCCAGCAGAAAACAGTGCCGTGCAAAGCGATACGACGGTGCGGGTGGATACCAAGACCCTCGATGTCATCATGAACATGGTAGGTGAGTTGGTACTGGTTCGTAACCGGCTGGTGAGCCTGGGTATTGCCAGTAATGATGAAGAGATGTCAAAGGCGGTTGCCAATCTGGATGTGGTAACGGCTGACCTGCAAGGGGCGGTGATGAAAACCCGCATGCAGCCAATCAAGAAGGTATTTGGTCGTTTCCCGCGCGTGGTACGTGATCTGGCCAGAACCCTCAAGAAAGAGATTGAGCTGGTGATGGTGGGCGAAGAGACAGATCTGGATAAAAACCTGGTGGAGGCGCTCGCCGATCCTCTGGTTCACCTCGTTCGCAACTCATGCGATCACGGGGTCGAAATGCCGGATGTTCGTGAGAAAGCGGGCAAACCGCGGCAAGGGACGATCACCCTTAGCGCCTCCCAGCAAGGCGATCATATCCTGCTTTGCATCGAGGATGATGGGGCTGGGATGGATCCGGAGAAACTCAAGTCCATCGCAATCAGTCGCGGTGTTCTGGATGCAGAGACTGCCGCTCGCATGAGCGACAACGATGCCTATAACCTGATCTTTGCCCCGGGTTTTTCAACCAAGGCCGAGATCTCCGATATATCTGGCCGTGGTGTCGGAATGGACGTGGTTAAAACCAGCATTGTCAGCCTCAATGGGTCAGTGCACATAGATTCCACTTGGGGGAAAGGTACCCGTCTCGAAATCAAGGTTCCGTTGACGCTGGCCATTCTGCCGACTCTGATGGTTGAAGTGGGGGAGCAGACCTTCGCGCTTCCCCTTGGTTGTGTGAACGAGATTTTCCATCTGGACCTGAAAAAAGCCAACATGGTTGATGGCCAGCTCACCATCATTGTGCGCGAGAAGGCGATACCGCTCTTCTATCTGCACAAATGGTTGATTCGTGGCGCCAACAAGCGTTCACGTCAGGATACCGGACATGTGGTGATCGTGCAGATTGGCACTCAGCAAATCGGGTTTGTGGTAGATAGCCTGATAGGTCAGGAAGAGGTGGTGATCAAGCCACTCGATAATCTGCTGCAAGGCACCCCTGGCATGGCCGGGGCGACCATTACCAGTGATGGCGGAATTGCCCTTATTTTGGATGTGCCGAGTCTGCTCAAAGCATATGCGCGTAGACATTAATAGCTCAGGCCCAAGGAGTTAGAAAAACAACAATGGCAGTCAAGGTATTAGTTGTCGACGATTCGAGCTTCTTTCGCCGTCGGGTGAGCGAGATCATCAATCAGGATCCCATGCTGACGGTGATTGATACGGCCCAGAATGGACGTGAGGCGGTGGACAAGGCGATGTCGCTGCGCCCTGATGTGATCACCATGGACATCGAGATGCCCGTGATGGATGGCATCAGTGCGGTGCGGGAGATCATGGCCAAGTGCCCAACCCCCATTCTGATGTTCTCCTCCCTGACCCATGAAGGGGCCAAGGCTACGCTGGATGCGCTGGACGCCGGTGCACTCGACTTCTTGCCCAAGAAGTTTGAGGACATTGCCAGAGACAAAGATGAAGCGGTCAGACTGTTGCAACAACGAGTGAAGGAGATCTCCCGCAAGCGCTTCCTGATGACATCCGCTGCTCGTCCCAAAACACCTGAACCGGTTGCTCGTGCTCCTCTGGGCAGCACAGTGCCCAGAATTCCTGATCGTCAGCCTGACCTGCAACGCACTGTACCAAGTGCTTCATTCAAGCGCAGTGGCAAGAGTTATCAGTTGGTGGCGATCGGTACTTCTACCGGCGGACCTGTTGCTTTGCAAAATGTGCTGACCAAGTTGCCGGGGGATTTTCCCCATCCCATCCTGCTTATCCAGCATATGCCAGCCACTTTTACTGCCGCGTTTGCTGCCCGTCTCAACGGGTTATGCCAGATTGGCGTCAAGGAAGCGGAAGATGGCGATGTGCTTAAACCAGGGCATGCCTACCTTGCTCCCGGTGGCAAACAGATGCTGCTGGAAGGTCGTGGTGCAGGGGCCCGCATTCGCATCGTGGATGGCAACGACAAGGTCAATTACAAGCCTTGTGTGGACATTACCTTTGCCTCTGCGGCCAAGACCTATGCCGACAAGGTATTGGCGATTGTGCTGACCGGTATGGGCGCAGATGGCCGTGATGGCGCCAGACTGCTGAAAGAGCAGGGGTCAACCATCTGGGCTCAGGATGAGGCTTCCTGCGTGGTATATGGTATGCCCCAAGCAGTAGCTAAAGCGGGGATTGCCAGCGAATCACTCCCTCTGGACAAGGTGGCCCAGCGTATTCTGGTTGAGTTGGGGCGCTAATCATGGGCTTGCTCGGTCTGCTCCTGGCATTGGGGGCTATTGCCATTGCCCAACTGTGGCATGGCGGCTCCCTGTTGACGCTGGTGGACGGCCCTGCTTTTTTGATCGTGCTGGGTGGTACCGTTGGTGCAGTCACGTTGCAGACTCCAGCCAAGTACATCCTGCTGGCGTTGCGCCAGCTGTTATGGATTTTTACCCCTCCCCGCCAAGATCTTGCGACGCAGGCCGAACGATTGCAGTCATGGGCCGTCTTTGCGCGCCAGCAAGGGCTGCTGGCCCTTGAAAATCAGGCCGAGCAGGAGGAGGACAACTTTACCCGTCAAGGGCTCGGCATGATTGTCGATGGGGTCTCCACAGAGGATATCCGTATGCTGCTGGAAGCGGACATCGATATCGAGCAGGAGCGTAATGAACATGCCGCCAGGGTATTTGAAGCCATGGGGGGGTACAGTCCGACCATCGGGATCATCGGTGCCGTGCTGGGCCTGATCCAGGCCATGTTTCATCTTGAAGACCCGTCAGCGCTGGGGGCGGGTATCGCAGTGGCATTTGTGGCGACCATCTATGGAGTGGGGTTTGCCAACCTCATCTACCTGCCTATCGCCAATCGGCTACGCGCATTTCACTACCACTATGCACTCTTTCAGGAGATGACCCTGGAAGGGCTGCTGGCTATCGCTCATGGTGAAAACGGCTTGCAGGTTGAACGCCGGCTCAGGGCCTATTTGAAAGGAGAGTAGCCATGCGCAAGCGCTATCGGTTGCACTTGCAGGGTCGCGAGCATCTTGACCGCTGGCTGGTCTCCTATGCCGATTATATGACGCTGATCTTTGCCTTGTTCGTGGTGCTCTACTCTGTTGCGCTGGTGAACAAGGACAAGTATCGCGCGGTGATTGATGGTATGAGCCAGGCGTTCAGTGTCATGCAGTCTGGCGGCAATGGCTTGCTTGAAGGGCAGGGTAATTCCCTGCTGGATAACCCGGTATCTGCCTCTCCATCGTTGCTGGAAAGCCCTGCATCCCCCTCTCCTTCACTTGCTCCTATTTCTGGTGTGCCAGTGCTGCAAGATGGCGCGACACTTGCAAAACTCGATATGCAGTTGCAACAGAGCATGGGCTCGCTGGTGGATGCCGGTATCGTCAAACTGACGCAAGATGAGAACTGGCTGACGGTTGAACTCAGTTCCGGCTTGTTGTTTGGCAGCGGCAGTGCCTTTTTGGGACCAAACGCTGCACCGGTCATTAATACTCTTTCAAGTATTCTCAAACCGGTCGATAACTATGTAAGGGTTCGGGGTTATACCGATAACCAACAGATAAATAATGAAATTTATCGTTCTAACTGGGCGCTTTCTGCTGCTCGGGCCGAGGCGGTACTCAATGGCTTGATTACCGATGGGATCGCCCCTCAGCGTCTGGCGTTCGAGGCATATGGCGAGTTTTCCCCCTTTGCTGACAACGGCAGCGAGCAGGGCAGACTGCAGAATCGCAAGGTTGTGGTCGCTATCTCCAAGTTTGCCTGGGTGCCGCCAGCACCTGTGGTTGCAACGCCTACGGTAGTTGCCGAACCGGTTCCTGCTGTACAACAGGCGGTGGATGCAGGAGAGATAAAGGTGATCGCCTTGCCCGGTGGTGGCATACGCATAACAACAAGGCAGGATTGATACAGTGATTGTTTGGACGGTTGCCAACCAGAAAGGTGGTGTGGGTAAAACCACCACAGTGGTCTCGCTTGCGGGGATCCTGGCCCAGCGTGGCCAGCGGGTGCTGTTGATTGATACCGACCCCCATGCTTCGCTGACTGCATATCTTGATTTTGATTCAGATCGCCTGGATGGAACCCTCTATGAGTTGTTTCAAGCTGTCAAACCGACAGCCGAGCTTGTCAATAAACTGACGCTCAAGACCAAATTCGAAAATATCAACTTGCTGCCAGCATCTATTACCTTGGCGACCCTTGATCGGGTGATGGGCAATCGTGAGGGGATGGGACTGGTACTGAAGCGGGCACTGCTGCGCATTCAGGATCAATATGATTACGTGTTGATCGATTGCCCACCAGTGCTGGGGGTGATGATGGTCAACGCGTTAGCTGCCTGCGATCGCATTCTGGTGCCTGTCCAGACCGAATTTCTGGCCCTCAAGGGGTTGGAGCGGATGATGAAAACATTCGAGATCATGCAGCGTTCCAAGCGTGACAAGTTCCGTTATACCGTGATCCCGACCATGTTCGACAAGCGCACTCGTGCCTCTCTGATGACCTTGAAGTCGATCAAGGATCAATATGGAGATTCAGTGTGGAATGCGGTGATCCCTATTGATACCAAGTTTCGTGATGCCAGCTTGCTGCATATCCCCCCGTCTATCTATTCTCCCGGGAGTCGTGGAACCTATGCATATGAAACGCTGCTCAACCATCTTGATGCCCTTGAGCGGCAACGGGTTCATGAGGTGACGGTATGAGAGATACCATTCAAGTTCGGGCGATGGATGACTATTTCCACTCCCTGCTGCTCGATGAGCCACTGGTGCTGGATGAGGTGGAAGAGGTTCAATCTGCCCCTGTTTTACAGTTGCAACGTCAGCCCCAAAGCGTCCCAGAGGTAGTCGCCGCACCTTACCTTGAAAGCGATCCACGGCTTGCCCAGCTCGGTGAGCTATTGGCTCAGGTGGGACAAGTCCAGTTTGAGAATGACGCCTTCCCCCAGGAAGCGACTCTCACTGCACAGCTGGAGATTGTGGCAGAGGAATCACTGCTGCCGGTGGAGCCTGAGTGGCCTGCGGAGGTGCTGCTCCCCGAGGTTGCGGAGCCCCATGCTACTATCCTGACCGAGACAGCGCTGGAGGTTGCTCCGGTAGAGGCCAGTGAACCGGTTACTTGGGAAAATATCGATACCGGCAAAGAGTTTCAGGCCCTTTTCTTTGAAGTCGCGGGCGTGACGTTTGCGGTGCCGTTGACCGAGCTGGGTGGTATTCATCAGCTGGGCGAGATCACCTCTCTGTTTGGCCAGCCTGGCTGGTACAAGGGGATCATGACATCTCGCGAGCAGAAGATGAATGTGGTCGATACTGCCCAGTGGGTCATGCCGGGTCAGCATCTCGAGATGGATGATTACAAGTATTTGATTATGCTTGGTGAATCGCCGTGGGGATTAGCCTGCCACCATCTCAAAGGGACTGAATTGTTACACCGTGACCAAGTTAAATGGCGCCATCAGGAGGGCAAGCGCCCCTGGTTGGCGGGCATGGTCAAAGAAAAAATGTGTGCCCTGTTACACGTTCGCGAACTGCTCCTGTTGCTGGAGCGTGGGGTTAACATAGAAGGTCGCTGATAACTTCTGCAATCGAGCTGTTTTATTGCTAGTTTTAGCAGTAGACGTTTTCATAAAAGGAATAAAAACATGACAGAAAAGCGCAATATTGCACAGAATCTGGCCGAAGATGAAGTGCTGCAATGGGTAACCTTCCAACTGGAAAACGAAACCTACGGCATCAATGTGATGCAGGTTCAGGAGGTGTTGCGCTACACCGAAATTGCACCGGTGCCGGGTGCGCCTGAGTACGTACTGGGGATCATCAACCTGCGTGGCAATGTGGTGACTGTCATCGATACCCGTTCCCGTTTCGGTCTGCCTTCCGGTGATGTGAGTGAAAACTCCCGGATCGTGATCATCGAGGCCGAGAAACAGGTGATCGGCATCATGGTCGACAGCGTGGCAGAAGTGGTTTATCTGCGCTCTTCCGAGATCGATGCGGCACCAGCGGTCGGTACTGAAGAGAGCGCCAAGTTTATTCAGGGGGTGAGCAACCGCGATGGGCAACTGCTGATCCTGGTTGACTTGAACAAGCTGCTCTCCGATGAAGAGTGGGAAGATATTGGTTCCCTCTGATAAGTAAGGTGATGTTTTGATAATCGAGATGGTTGCCTTGGGGGTGTCCCTGATTGCCTTGGCGTTTGCCTCTTATATCTGGTTCAAGAGCAAGCGCAGCAAGCAGGAGTCCGAGGCCAGTGTGGCAACGCTGCAAGGTCAGTTGGAAAGCTTGCGCAAGCAGATGATGGAGCTCCATACCGGTGCCATTGGCATGGGGCAGCGTCTGCAGTCGGTGGAAGGGGCGATGCAGCAGGTCAATGAGCGCCAGCAAGAACTGACCATGCAGGATCCCGAGCGCAGGCTCTACAGCCGAGCGGCAAAGATGGTCGAACTGGGCGCCGATCTTGATGAAGTTATGAGTGAGTGCGAGTTGCCAAAGGCAGAGGCTGAGCTCTTGATATCGTTGCGAAAAGGTCGCTCTTGATGATTCAGGAAGGCAATTGCCTTCCTGAATTTTATGGCGTGCAGCCGCTTGTCTCCCAGCTGCGTTGAGCAGGCGGTTTCTACCGTATTTTCTTTGTGATCCCGGTCGCCAGTCAGTTCAATTGTTGCATCTTTGAAAAGACGTATTCCAATACTGTGTTAAGATGCAGACCGCTTCATTTTCTCTGAAAAAATCCCCATGCTGCTTCAAGTTAACAATCTGAGCTGCGTGCGTGAAGATCGCACTCTGTTTGAACACCTCTCTTTCTCTGTTGCGCCCGGCGATCTGGTGCAAATTGAAGGGCCCAACGGGGTTGGCAAGACAAGCCTGTTGCGGTTGTTGACCGGGCTGTCGCAGCCGTTTGCCGGTGAGGTGTGCTGGAATGGGGAGAATATTCGTCACTGTCGTGATGAGTATCATGCCAATCTGCTCTATCTCGGCCATCAGCCCGGTGTCAAAGCGGCGCTGACCCCTTTTGAAAACCTGAAATTCTACCAGCAGTTACATCACCCGCAGCAAACAGAGACTGACTTGTGGCAGATATTGGCCCGGGTTGGGCTGGCCGGATTTGAAGAGAACCCGACCGGGCAACTCTCTGCCGGTCAGCAACGCCGGGTGGCCCTGGCCAGACTCTGGCTGTCACAGAAACCGGCACTCTGGATCCTCGATGAGCCCTTTACCGCCATCGACAAGCAAGGGGTCAAGGTGCTCGAGCAGCTCTTTCTGGAACACGCCGAGCGGGGCGGCATGGTGATCCTCACCACCCATCAGGATCTGACCCTGATGCAGGGACGGCTGAAGACTATCTCGTTGACCCCCTTCGCCTCGACATTGCAGGAGTAACGCCATGTTGCGCGCTGTTATGCACCTTATTCACCGTGAACTGCTGATGGCTCTGCGCCAGCGTTCCGATATTCTCAATCCGCTCTGGTTTTTCCTCATCGTCATCACCCTGTTTCCGTTAGGCATTGGCCCGGAGCCCAAACTGCTGGCCCGTATTGCCCCGGGGATTATCTGGGTGGCGGCGCTATTGGCGGCCATGTTGTCGTTGGAGCGGCTGTTTCGCGACGACTTTGTCGATGGCGCGCTGGAGCAGATGATGCTGATGCCGCACCCGCTGGGCTTGCTGGCGCTGGCGAAAGTGGTCGCTCACTGGCTGCTGACCGGCTTGCCGCTGCTGCTGATCTCTCCCTTGTTGGCGATTTTGCTGTCGCTGGATATGAACACCTATCTGGCTGTCGTCGCGACGCTGGCACTGGGCACTCCGGTATTGAGTCTGCTCGGCGCGGTCGGGGTCGCGTTGACGGTGGGACTGCGCAAAGGCGGGGTGCTGCTTAGTCTGCTGATCCTGCCGCTCTATATTCCGGTATTGATTTTTGCCACCTCAGCCATCGATGCCGCGGGGATGAGCTTGCCCTATGGCGGGCAGCTTGCCATTCTGGCCGCCATGCTGGTGGGGGCTTTGACACTGACGCCGCTGGCTGTGTCGGCGGCGTTGCGGGTCAGCCTCAACTGATGGCCGTGAGCTGAACCGAATTTGGCTCCGAATGGGGTCTTTTTGCAAAAAATAATGTTGCGATGGATCAAGGAGAGTGCCGCTTATTGCTTTCGGGGTATTTGATGCTGCCCTGTGGTCGGTATGGTAGGCCTCGCCAAACGATTAATAACAAAAAGGTTTTGTGAGCTATGTGGAAATGGTTGCACCCTTATGCCAAACCGGAGCGTGCCTATCAGCTGGCAGGCACGCTGTTGCCCTGGTTTGCGGTGATTAGTCTGCTCTCGTTTGTGATCGGTACTGTCTGGGGCCTCGCGTTTGCGCCAGCGGATTACCAGCAGGGAGATTCGTTCCGGATCATCTATATCCACGTGCCTTCCGCCATTTTCTCCATGGGGGCCTACTCCACCATGGCGGTGGCCGCCTTTATCGGCCTGGTGTGGCAATTGCGGATGGCGGACATGACGGTTGCAGCCATTGCGCCGGTCGGCGCCGTATTTACCTTTATTGCCCTCTTTACCGGTGCCGCCTGGGGCAAACCGATGTGGGGTACCTGGTGGGTGTGGGATGCGCGGCTCACCTCTGAACTGATCCTGCTGTTTCTCTACCTCGGCGTGATAGCCCTCTACAACGCCTTCAGCGACAAGGTGGTCGCTGGCCGTGCGGCCGGCATTCTGGCACTGGTTGGGGTGATCAACCTGCCGATCATTCACTACTCGGTGGAGTGGTGGAACACCCTGCATCAGGGGGCCACCATCACCAAATTTGACAAACCCTCCATTTCACCCGAGATGCTCTGGCCGCTGCTCATCATGATCCTGGCATTTGCCGCGTTTCTCGGTGCCCTGACCCTGATGCGTTTTCGCAATGAACTCCTGATGCGGGAGTGGCATCGCCCCTGGGTCAAAGAGATTGCAGAGCAGGAGAAGTAAGCATGCACTTTGCCTCTTTCAGTGATTTTATGGCGATGGGCGGTTACGCCTTCTATGTCTGGCTCTCTTTTGGCCTGACGCTGGTGTGTCTGGTCGGCATCATCATTTCTACTCGCATGAAAACCCGCAGCCTGCTCGGTGAGTTGCGCAGCAAACAGGCGCGTGAGGCCCGTCGCAAGGCGGCCCAGCAGATGGAGAACACCCTATGAATCCGAGACGCAAAAAACGCCTCACCATCATTCTTGCCATCACCCTGGGTCTGGCGACCGTCAGCGGGCTGGTGCTCTACGCCCTCAGTCAGAATATCGACCTCTTCTATACCCCGAGCGAGCTGGTGGAGGGGAAGGGGCCGGACAAGATCAAGCCGGAAGAGGGGCAGCGCCTGCGCATCGGTGGATTGGTCGTGCCGGGATCGGTACAGCGGGATCCCCAGAGCCTCAAGGTTGCCTTCAAGCTGGTGGATAACGGCGGTCATCTGGTGACGGTCGAGTTTGACGGCATCCTGCCGGACTTGTTCCGTGAAGGGCAGGGGATTGTTGCCCAGGGCACCCTCAAGGATGCCACGACCGTAGAGGCGTTCGAGGTGCTGGCCAAGCACGATGAGAACTACATGCCGCCGGAAGTGGCCGATGCCACCAACGGTATGCACTTCAAGCCGGAGTATACCGAGGCGCAGTTGAAGGGAGCCAAGCAGTGATCCCTGTGGTGTTTGCCTTTTTCGCTTTGCCTGCCGTGCGTGGTGCGGCTGTTGTCACCGTTCAATTGAAAGGAATGCTTTCATGATCCCGGAATTAGGTCAGTTTGCGCTGATCCTGGCCTTTGCCACTGCCCTGCTGCTGGGCAGCTACCCGCTGCTTGGCGCCAGCTGGGGGCGTCTTGGCATGATGTCGGCGGCCCGTCCGCTCGCCTATGCCCAGTTTTTGTTGCTGCTGCTGTCGTTTCTCTGCCTGACCTGGGCCTTTATCGATAACGACTTCACCGTGCAGTATGTGGCCACTAACTCTAACAGCCTGCTGCCGCTCGCCTATCGCATTTCCGCCGTATGGGGCGCCCACGAAGGTTCCCTGCTGCTGTGGGTTCTGACCTTAGGGGGCTGGACTGCGGCGGTGGCCATGTTCAGCCGCCGTCTGCCGCTCGATGCTGTCGCGCGGGTACTTGGTGTGCTGGGGCTGATCTCGGTCGGCTTCACTGCTTTCGTGCTGTTCACCTCCGATCCCTTCACCCGCACCTTGCCCTATTTTCCGGTCGATGGTCGTGACCTCAATCCGCTGCTGCAGGATCCGGGTCTCATCTTTCATCCGCCGATGCTCTACATGGGTTATGTGGGCTTCTCGGTGGCGTTTGCCTTTGCCATTGCTTCGCTGATGACCGGTCGTCTCGATGCGACTTGGGCCCGCTGGTCGCGCCCCTGGACCATGGCGGCCTGGGTATTCCTGACCCTGGGCATAGTGCTCGGCTCCTGGTGGGCCTACTACGAGCTCGGCTGGGGCGGTTGGTGGTTCTGGGATCCGGTAGAAAACGCCTCGTTTATGCCTTGGCTCGCGGGTACCGCTCTGCTGCACTCGCTGGCGGTGAGCGAGAAGCGCGCCACCTTCAAGGCGTGGACCGTGCTGCTGGCCCTCTCTGCCTTCTCGCTGAGCCTGCTGGGTACCTTCCTGGTACGCTCCGGCGTGTTGGTGTCGGTCCATGCGTTTGCCTCCGATCCGACCCGCGGCCTGTTTATTCTCGGCTTCCTGCTGGCGGTGATCGGTTCATCCTTGCTGCTGTTTGCCTTTAAAGGCTCGCAGGTGAAGAGCCACGGCAAACACGAGCTGTGGAGCCGCGAGACCCTGCTGCTTTGCAACAACATCATGCTGGTGGCGGGTCTGCTGACCGTGCTGCTCGGTACCTTACTGCCGCTGGTGCACAAGGAGCTGGGGCTGGGGAGCATTTCCATCGGTACTCCCTTCTTCAACCACATCTACAGCTGGCTGATCATCCCGTTTGCCCTGCTGCTGGGGATTGGCCCGTTGTTTCGCTGGCGTCGTCAGGAGCTGGGGGAACTCAAAAGCAAGGTGGTCGTGGCACTGGTGCTGAGTCTGGCCGCAGCCTTGCTGTTGCCGCTGCTCTTGGCCGAAACCTTCAAGCCGTGGGCGGCGGTAGGGATTGGTCTGGGCGCCTGGATCATCGTCACCAGCGTGCAGGAGACCTGGGCGCGGGCTACCCACAAGCACAGCTTTGCAGTCGGTGTGCGCAAGCTTGGCAACAGCCACTGGGCGATGATCCTTGGCCATGTGGGGCTGGCAGTCAGCATCATAGGTATTGCCTGCACCCAGAATTACAGCATCGAAAAGGATCTGCGGATGCAGGCGGGTGATCGGGTGCACTTTGCCGATTACGAATTCGTCTTTGCCGGGATCAAGGAGAAGAACGGCCCCAACTACGATGGCTTCAAGGGCGTGCTGGAAGTGCACCGCAATGGCAAGCAGGTCGCCCTGCTCAAGCCCGAGAAGCGGATGTACAAGGTGAGCCGGATGCCGATGACCGAAGCGGCCATCGATGCAGGTATCACCCGCGATCTCTATGCGGCGCTGGGGGAACAGCTCGACAACGGTGCTTGGGCGGTGAGGATCTACTACAAGCCGTTCGTGCGCTGGATCTGGTTTGGCGGCGTCTTTATGGCCATCGGTGGTGTGCTGGCGATGCTCGACAAGCGTTACCGTTTCGGCCGTCGTGAGGAGGAGGCCAAGGCATGAACAAAAAGACCTGGTTGTTTTTAATCCCCTTTATCGTCTTTTTGCTGGGGGCGGTGTTCCTGTTCAAGGGGCTCTACTCAGATCCCACCAAGCTTGAGTCCGTGATGGTGGGCAAAGAGGTGCCGGTGTTCACCCTGCAGGACATTTACGATCTGAACAAACAGCACGATCGCAGTATCCTGACCGGTCGCCCCATGCTGCTCAACGTCTGGGCTACCTGGTGCCCGACCTGCTACGGCGAGCACACCTACCTCAAGCAACTGGCGGGGCTGGGTATTCCCATCATCGGCATGAACTACAAGGATGAGCGCGACAAGGCGATCAAATGGCTGGCGGAGCTGGGCAACCCCTATCAGGTCAACCTCTATGATCCGGACGGCATGCTGGGGCTGGATCTCGGGGTATATGGCGCGCCGGAGACATTCTTTATCGACAGTAAGGGGATCATCCGGTATCGCCACGTGGGGGATATCAACCCCGAGAACTGGGCGTCGACCCTCAAACCCATCTTTGATGCCATGAAGTGAGGGGAGTCCTGATGAGAGTATTTATTGCTTCCCTGCTGCTGTTGCTGGGATGGGTGGTGCAAGCGCCGGCCATGGCCGCTATCGATGTCTACACCTTCGACAACGACAATCAGGAGCAGGTCTTTCGCGAACTGACCAAGGAGCTGCGTTGCCCCAAGTGCCAGAACCAGGATATCGCCGACTCCAATGCGGGGCTGGCCAAGGACTTGCGCGACAAGACCTACCAGATGGTGCGCGAGGGCAAGGATAAAGAGGAGATAGTGGATTACATGGTGGCCCGCTACGGCAACTTTATCCTCTATAACCCGCCCCTGATGGCCTCCACCCTGATCCTCTGGCTCGGCCCGCTGCTGGTGATCCTGATCGGTGGCGCCGTGGTCGTGATGCGCAGCCGCCGGCCCCCTGCGGTGAAAATACAACTGGATAACGCCTTGAGCGAGGAGGAGCAGCGCCGACTGGCCGAGCTGCTCAAAGAGGAAGAGAAACAATGACCGCTTTTTGGATAGTTATTGCGGGCTTGCTGGTGCTGGTGAGTCTGGCGCTCGTCGTGCCGCTGTGGCGTGGTGAAGGCAAACAGAGCATCAGTCGCTCGGCGCTCAACAAACAGCTCTATCGCCAGCGATTGCTGGAGATTGGCGAAGAGCGCGAGCAGGGTGTCCTGGCTGAGGAGTCCGACTCGCTGGTCGAGCTGCAACGAAGTCTCTTGGATGATATCCCTGATGTGGAACAGACTGCCCGCAGTGGCAAGAGTCTGATCTGGATCCCGGGTGTACTGGTGCTGTTGGTGGTGAGTCTGGGGCTCTACTACAAGTTGGGCTCCTGGCAAGAGGTGAGTCGCTGGCAAGATGCCAGCAGCCGTCTTGGCGAGCTGAGCAACCGCATTCTGGTGGAGCGGGATGCCAAGGTGACCGAGCAGGATCTGCTGGATTTCACGCTGGCACTGCGTACCCGCCTCAAGGATGAACCGAACGACTACCGCGGTTGGCTGCTGCTGGGACGCTTGGCGCTGGATGGCAATGATCCCGAGATGGCCAGCGAGGCGCTGGAGCGGGCCTACACGCTTGCCCCCCAGAAATCGCTGGTGGCGGTGCCCTATGCGCAGGCGCTGATGATGACGGGTGATGAGGCGCAAGCGGATGCCCTGTTGCAGGCTGCTATCGCGCAGGATCCGGACAATATCGAAGCACGCTCCGTCTATGCTTTTATGGCGCTGCAAAAAGAGGACTTCCAGACCGCGCTGTCTCGCTGGCAGGCGATGTTGCCACTGATGGAGAAAGGCACTCCCCGTTATGTGATGGTTGAGCGCTCCATGGAGTATGCCCGCGCGCAGCTCAAGCAGCGCGGCATCGAGGTGACGAATTCAGGCGCAGCCAAAGCGGGCGTAGTTGAGGGACAACCGCTCGCGGTGAAGGAGGGGGAATTCCCCATCCACGTCACGTTGGCGGCGGGCATTCAGATGCCGGAAGATGCCCATCTCTTCGTCTTTGCCGTGGTGCCCAACGGGCCGCCTATGCCCATCGCCGTGAAGCGTATCGCAGGGCCAACCTTGCCTGTTACCCTGTCACTCGGGGATGGCGATGCCATGATGGAAGGTAGCAAACTGGCGGCCTATCCGGAGCTGCAGTTCAAGGCGCGTCTCTCGCGCGGTGGCAATGTGATGAACAAGGAAGGAGCCTTCGAAGGGGTATCCGTGCCGGTCAAGACGGCCGAGATCCCTGCTGCTCCGATTGACATCCGCATCGATCACGCCCTCTAATATGCCTTTGGATAACCCGGCCCCTGGATAGGGGCCGGGTTATCTATACTTCTGATAAATCAAAATAAAACGTCAGGACAATCATATGTATCTTCGTTCAGGGGCCATACTGGCAGCCCTCTTGCTGGCTGGCTGTGCCGGTGGCCCACCCAAGCCTGGCCCAGAGAGTCTGGATCTCAATCCCGGCATGAATAATCCGGGGGCCACCAGTACGGCGGCCGATCCCCGCGATCCCTTCCAGGGGGCCAACCGGGCCATGTGGGCGGTCAACTATGATGTGCTGGAACCCTATGTGGCACGTCCTGTGGTACATGCCTATGCCCGCTACATTCCGGTCGGGGTGAAGGATGGCATTGCCAACTTTGTTGCCAACTTTGATGAGCCAAGCAGCATGGTGAACCATCTGATCACCGGTGATTTGAAGGGGGCGGGCACCAACCTGGGGCGCTTTACCCTCAACACCACGGTCGGTCTGCTGGGTATCTTCGATGTGGCCAAACATGCCGGCCTTGAGCGCAACAAGCTGGAGATGGATACCGTGCTGGGCAGGGCCGATATCGGTGACGGTGCCTACATCATGGTGCCTGTTTACGGCCCGACCACCACCCGTGAGCTGGTTGGCGATACCATTGATACCATCTATTTCCCCTATGCCTTGCTGACAATCCCGCTAAGGGTTACCCATTGGGTGCTGGATGGCTTGGGCACACGTGCCAAGCTGATCGAGCAGGAGCGGATCATCGACAACTCCCTCGATCCTTATGCGCTGACCAAGGACTTCTACCTGCAATATAACCAGGGCAAGGTGACGGGCAAGCAGACCGAGCTGAAAGCGTCTCAGCAAGAGCAGGCCGACGATGCCAATCTGGATGAATATATGGACGAGTTGGACCAGTAAACGGGCTATCTCGATATGTAAAAGGCGCCTGCGGGCGCCTTATTCATTTACGTAGCCATATCGAGATAAAAAAACGCCCCGCAGTGCGGGGCGTTTTGGCAAGCGAGGCTGTTTAGGCAGCCAGATTCTTGGCCACGAATTCCCAGTTAACCAGAGCCCAGAAGGTTTCCATGTATTTCGGACGCAGGTTGCGGAAGTCGATGTAGTAGGCGTGCTCCCACAGGTCAACGGTCAGCAGCGGGGTGGTACCGGCTTCAGTCAGCGGGCAGCCAGCGTTGGAGGTGTTGACGATAGCCAGAGAGCCGTCAGCTTTCTTCACCAGCCAAGTCCAGCTGGAACCGAAGTTGCCGATGGCAGATTTGGTGAAGGCATCTTTGAACTCGGCGAAGGAGCCGAATGCCTTGTTGATGGCCTCAGCCAGGGCGCCAGTCGGCTCGCCACCGCCATTCGGGGAGAGGCAGTGCCAGTAGAAGGTGTGGTTCCAGATCTGGGCGGCGTTGTTAAAGATGCCGCCGTTGGAGGTCTTGATGATCTCTTCCAGAGACTTGCCTTCAAACTCGGTACCCGGCACCAGATTGTTCAGGTTGACCACGTAGGTATTGTGGTGCTTGCCGTGGTGATATTCCAGAGTTTCCTGGGAGATGTGCGGTTCCAGAGCGTTGATTGCATAGGGCAGAGCGGGAAGTTCGAATGCCATTTTCTACTCTCCATTGGCTGGACCGTGCGAAGGCGACGGTTGCAAGACATTGCGTACTCTTTTCTATATGTGAAAAGAGTTGTTTTTAAAATGATGGGGCTGGGTAGCCCAAAGCCAAGGGATTGTAGCAGTATCAAAGATGGCCTAACAACTCTTGATTGGCGCCATGATCGCGATCAATCCTGTGTGGGTTCTTTGCACAATTCGAGCCGGGTCACCCCTTTGTCAGTTTGTGCTCGGGCAAGATTGCAGTAGAATGGCCGCCGAAATCGCTCTAGTGAGGCACCTATGGAAACTATTGAAAAGATTAAGCAGCAGCTGGCTGACAACCCCATCATCATCTACATGAAGGGCTCCCCCAAGCTACCCAGCTGTGGTTTCTCTGCCCAGGCCTCCCAGGCTCTGATGTCCTGCGGCGAGCCGTTTGCATACGTTGATATCCTGCAAAATCCGGATATCCGCGCCGAATTGCCAAAATTCGCCAACTGGCCGACCTTCCCCCAACTGTGGGTTGAAGGTGAGCTGATCGGTGGCTGTGACATCATGATCGAGATGTTCCAGGCTGGCGAGTTGCAGGCTCTGATCAAAGAGACTGCTGCCAAGTACAAGCAGGATGACGCTGCTGCTGAATAAGCGGGTGTTCACATCGCTAAAAAGGGAGCCATAATGGCTCCCTTTTTTATTTGCTGGCGATGCAAGCCGCACACACTGTAACCCCCATCGGGAGTGTGTCAGCAAGCCAAAACAAAGCGGCTGCCAATGGCAGCCGCTTTTGTCTATATGGTCATCGGGCAGATCAGGCGATCCGTTCGATACGAGCCATGTAGAAACCGTCGAAGCCGGTCTCGGACGGGCTCACGGTGTGATCGTCACGCAGACGGAAGTTTTCGTTGGCGGCGAGGAACTTGTCCACCTGCAGGCGGTTCTCCTCGGGCAGGATGGAGCAGGTTGCATAAACCAGCAGACCACCCACTTTCACCATCTGGCTGTAACGCTGCAGGATCTCTTCTTGCAGCGCGACCAGCACCGGCAGACGCTCGGCGGTATCACGCCACTTGGCATCCGGATTGCGCTTGAGTACGCCAAGACCTGAGCAGGGCACGTCCAGCAGTACACGGTCGGCGCTCTCTTTGAGGCGCTTGACGGTCTTGCTGCTGGTGATGACTCGGGTCTCCACGTTGTGGGCACCGGCGCGACGAGCGCGTTGCTTGAGGTTCTCCAGCTTCCACTCTTCCACATCCATTGCCAGCAAACGGCCTTTGCCTTGCATCATGGCGGCGATATGCAGGGTCTTGCCACCGGCACCGGCGCAGGCGTCGATAACGCGCATGCCTGGGGCAACTTCCAAAGCGGCAGCAACCAGCTGGGAGCCAGCGTCCTGCTGTTCGAAGCAACCATCGGCAAAGGCCTTGGTACGGAACAGGGCGGCGTCAGAGGTGACCTGTAGGGCAGTCTCCACACCTTCAACCGGAATGGTGGTGACCTGCTCTTTGGCCAGCATGGCTTGCAGTTCATCACGGGTGCACTTGAGGGTGTTGACCCGCAGGTAGCGCTTGGGCATCCAGGCCAGGGCGGCACGCTCGGCAGGCCAGGCTTCACCCAGCTGCTCGCTGCCCAGTTTCTCCAGCCAGCTCGGGCAACCATCCATCAATACCGGGTTCTTCTTCGCCTCGGTCAGACGGCGGCGGAATGCCTCTTCATTGAAGCGATCCAGGGTCGGGTGGTTGGGCTGGGCAATTTTGTGGAAGGCGTGCCAGCTGTGCAGCAGTGGCCAGACATTCTTTTCGGCCTGACGCACCTGAATACCAGTGAGGAAACAATAGAGGCTGAGACGGCGCAGCAGGTCGCCGGTGACCAGGGCAATCCTTGCCTGTTCTTGCGGTTTGAGTTCGATGCCTGAGAAGTGACGGGCATAAGCGCGGTCGAGGGTAAGACCCTGACCGAGCACATCGTCAACAATGGCAACGACCAGATCCCCGAAACGGGGCAACAGTGGGGATTTGAGCATGAGATTAACCTTGGCCAGATAAAGATGAACCATCCGAGTACCTATGGATGATTCTAAAACAGATAAACCGGCGCAATGATAGGTGTAAGGGTCATGCGGTGCAAGGTGGATATATAAGGTGTTGACTGTTACTACGCCTGAAATTGGCAAGAGCAATTGCCGAAGTGTTATCTGTTCTGCGGTGGAGCAGCTCGGCTGTGTTATGGCTTGTCACTGACAGATGAGCGGAGCACAATGCCTGCGTCACTCTCTTGATGGTCGTGGAACCATTATTTATTTGAAGGAAAATCAAGATGATGGATGTTGCTGATCTGCGCCGTGAATACTCCCGTGGCGGGCTGCACCGGGCCGATCTGCCGGCCGAGCCGCTGGCGCTGTTCGAGAAGTGGTTGGCGCAGGCTTGTGAGGCCAAACTGACCGATCCCACCGCCATGGTGGTGGCGACGGTGGATGCCGATGGTCAGCCCTGGCAGCGCACTGTGCTGCTCAAGCACTACGACGCCCAGGGGATGGTCTTTTACACCAACATGGGCAGTCGCAAGGCGCAGCAGCTGGAAGGCAATCCACGTATCAGCCTGCTCTTCCCCTGGCACACGCTGGACAGACAGGTTCATGTGACTGGCCGGGTGGAGAAGATGAGCACCTTCGAGGTGATGAAGTATTTCCATAGCCGCCCCAAGGATAGCCAGATCGCTGCCTGGGTCTCCAAGCAATCGACCCGCATATCGGCCCGCGGCGTGCTGGAGGCCAAGTTCCTCGAGCTCAAGCAGAAGTTTGCCAATGGCGAAGTGCCGCTGCCGAGCTTCTGGGGCGGATTCCGGGTGGTGATCGAGACGGTGGAGTTCTGGCAGGGGGGCGAGCACCGGCTGCACGACCGCTTCTACTACACCCTCGACGGGGATGGCTGGCATATCGAGCGTCTGGCGCCCTGATCGCGCTGTTCAAATCTGTTTTCACAAGGAGTGTGTATGCGTCTGTATGGTGATCTGCGTTCCGGCAACTGTTACAAGGTGTGGCTGCTGGCCCGCTGGCTGGAGCTTCCCCTTGAGTGGGTAGAGGTGGATATTCAGGCGGGGGATACCCGTACCCCCGCATTTCTGGCCATGAACCCCAACGGCAAGATCCCGGTGCTGGAGATTGGCCAGGGCGATGCGCTGGCGGAATCCAACGCCATCCTCTTCTATCTGGGGCAAGGCAGTGCCTTGTGGCCAACCGATCCGCGCCAGCAGGCCGAGGTGCTCAAATGGATGTTCTTCGAGCAGTACAGCCATGAGCCCTACATCGCGGTGGCCCGCTTTATCGTTCACTATCTCGGCCGACCCGAGTCCCAGGAGGCGCGTCTCGACGGGCTGAAAGCCGGTGGCGAGAAGGCGCTGGCGGTAATGGAGCAGCAGCTGAAACAGAGCCCCTACCTGTGCGGTGATGCGCCGACCATCGCCGATATCGCCCTTTATGCCTACACCCATGTGGCAGAGGAGGGGATCTTCTCCCTGCAGGGGTGGCCCGCTATCCGTAGCTGGATCGCCCGTATCGAAGCCCATCCCCGCCATCTGACGCTGCCAGTGGCCTGTCAGGCCAGCTGATGGAATTGCTGATCGAGGCCAGTCTGTGGCAACCGCAGTGGGCTGCGCTGTTGCAGGTCTGGCAGCTGCAGGGTCATCGCTGGCAGCTGCTACTGGGCAAAGAGGCGGCCGCCGCCCTCGATCAAACCGATGCCCCCTGGGCGAGCAGTCCTCCAGACGGGGTGCTCTGCCCGGGGGCCCTGCTGGCTGCCTGGCTCGATGGGGATCTGCTGACGGATTTTCATGTTGATCCCAGCCGCCAGATCCTGATCAGTGCCTCTACCTCCCTATTGACCCTCGCCAGGGAGCAGGGAGTGCTCACCCTTGGCCCTGTGGGGGCCGATCTGCCGCTCCCCCCCGAGGCCGATTTGGGTGCCGTGCTTAATCGCCTGCTGGCGCGCCGCGTGACGGTGCCGACCTTGGCTGAGGGGCATTCGCTATCAGGCGTCGTGCTGCGACCACTGCAGGCCGACGATGAGCGCGAGATAGTGCGCTACTGCAGCGACGAGGCGCTGGCGCGCTACACCCTCAATATTCCTCACCCCTATCCGCCGGAGGGGGCCCGCGACTGGCTGGCGCTCAGCTGGCGCAAGGCGGCGCTTGGCCTTGGCTGGAGCTGGGCCATCACCTTGCCAGAGGAGCAAGGTGCGGCGTTGCTTGGGGTGATCTCCCTGCACTGGAATGGCGAGCTCGCTTGGTGGGTGGGCGTGCCCTGGCAAAATCGCGGTCTGGCGACCCGGGCAGCAAGCTTGGTCAAAGCGTTCGCCCTTGACCAACTGCAACTGCCAGCGCTGACGGCTCGCCATATGCCGGACAATCTTGCCTCCGGCCGGGTGATGGCAAAAGTGGGCATGCACTATCGCGGGCGGCGCCATATCAGCGGTCGCCAGCCGTGTGAGGTGAGTTACTGGCGACTGGATCGCGCACCCTCCTTACCCAATTCCTTGGCCGAGGAGATTGCCTGCTGGCTTGCTGATGAGCGGATCGCCGTGGTGATCCTGTGGGATCCCGCCACGACCAATCGGCAGAGTGCCAATGGCAAGCTGGCCATCTCGCTTTTTGTGGATGAGAAGGGCGTGGGGGAGGAGCCCTGCTGTCTGTGCTGCCCGCCGCAACTTGAGCGGTTGCTGGCGCTACACTGTTACCCCGTCGATCTGCTGGAGCAGGCCGAACCGGAGCAGTTGTCCCATCTTGGCGGCGTCTTGCTGAAAGACAGGGATGAACAGGGGCTGGCGTGGTTGCTGCAACTGGCCGCGCTGCAGCGTCAGGGGCCCGATCTGCTCAGCCGCGAGGAGCGCGCATCACGGCTCCACTGGTTCAACCAATTGATGGCGCAGGCGCTGGGCGGCAACGGTGACTCGCCGCAGATACGCTATCAGCAGTTACGGCTGCTGGTGGAGCTGCCGGAGCTGGTTGATGAGCTGGATGGCTGTTGGCATCAAACGCCCGAACTGACCTTTGAGCGGTTGGCGCGGGAGGCTCCCGCCCTCTGGCTGGCCTACCGCGAGGCGATGAACAGGGTCACCCCGGCTACGCTAACCGCCTTGCAGCTGCAGTTTGCTGCTCGTTTTCCTGAGTTCACCCTCCCATTTTTGGACAAAGGTACTCAGAATGACCAGCCGTTGTGTGGAATAATGCCCGCTCTGCTGTACGAGGAGTAATACCTGATGTTGAGAACCGAGCGCCCCGGTGACATGCTGCCGGTCTATGAGCTGCTGAGTGCCGCCTTCGGTCGTTCCGATGAGGCCGAACTGGTCAACCGCCTGCGCGAATGTGGTGCTGCCGTAGTGACCATGGTCGAAGAGGAAGAGTACGAGTTCATGGGGCACCTGATGCTAAGCCCGATCACCATTAACGGCATGGAAGGGCCCTGGCTTGGTCTGGCGCCGGTTGCGGTTCATCCCGACTGGCAAGGCCAGGGGATTGGCTCGGATCTTATCCGTGAAGGGCTTGATACGGCGCTCGAGATGGACTGGAAAGGGGTGGTAGTACTCGGGGATCCGGCCTATTACAGCCGTTTCGGTTTCCGCCCGGCCAGCGAGTTTGGCCTCCACTGCATCTATGAGGTGCCTGCCGACTGCTTTATGGCGATGGAGCTGCAGGAGCGCGGTTTTGCGGGTGTGCAGGGTGAGGTGCTCTATCACCCCCTGTTTGATGAACTCCCCGACGAGCTGCCGGACGCGCAGGCAGAAGAGTCCCATTTATAGCGAGACGTCGCAGCGACAAGCTATAACGAAAAAGCCCTCAGCGAGGGCTTTTTCAGTTTATATCAGTCCCTGCCGGGATTATTCGAGCAAATTGACTCAGGCAATGATATCGAGCTGGGTGCCCTTGCGATTATCTTCGCCCACCATGTCACCCATCTGCTGGGCGAGCGGGCTCTGCTGGAATTGCATGTAGTCACTCAGATTCTGCTGGCGCTGGTAGCGATTGGCCGCCTGATAGAGTTCAGCCGTGCTCGGGCCCGACTTGCTGTCGGTCTTCTGACCGCTGGCTTCCAGGTAGCGCTCCACCACGGCTTTATCTTGCTGGTTAGCCGTATAAGAGACCGCCATGGTTCTGCGAGCCGTTGCTTTCTCTTCGCTCTGTGCCTGCAATTCATCCTTATTGGTCAGTGCTTCGTTACGGGCCTGACTGACCTGCTCGGGTGTGACAGCCGGAGAGGAGGGGTATTTGCCGTAATCAGGCAGCGGCATGGGCCTGGAGGTGATTTGCATGGTGGCGCTTCTCTTGTGAACAGGAACGGACGCATGATACCCATCCATGTTAGCTCAATAAATCACCACTTGTCGGTTCATCAAGAGTGGGTTCAGTTTCGCGCATCGATTGTTAATTGAACTGCCTCTGAGTGACAAAAAAGGCGCCATAAGGCGCCTTTTTATCCTTCGGTTACCGCCGGATCAGTTGAAGAACCAGTACCCTCGGTTGACCAGACGGGTCAGCAGTTGCAGGAAGCCAGCCTGATCGGCCAGCTCCACCATATCGGCCTGAGTGATGATGTCCTTGTCACACAACAGGGAAATGGCGGCCGGATCGATGCTCTGCAGCGTCCAGGCTTCGCCGTCGATGAAGCACTGCTGGCTCTCGCCGCTAAACCAGACGGTGCGCAGACCCGGCACCTTGATGGCGGGCTCGCCTTGGGTCAGCAGGTCGGCTACCTCCTCGGCGCTGTAGTCCGGCTCGACCGGATTGACGTCCAGATCGTGCTTGGCCTCGGAGATCATGGTGCCGAACCACTCCTTGAACAGGGTCTCGTCATCGAGGACCTGCTGCATCAGCTCGCGCAGACGGTGCAGCTCGTGGGGTTGGATCTCGCCGTGGCGGGCACGGGGCTTGAGATCGGCATCGCCGTAACGCTCGGTACGCACCTCGTTGTCGATCAGGTGATCGGCAAAGGAGGAGATAAGCGCCTTGGCATCTGGTGCGCGAAAGCCCACCGAGAAGTTCATGGAGGGCTCGATGGCGTAGCCTTCGTGGGGGAATCCGGGCGGAATGTAGAGGATATCGCCCGGCTCCATGATGACGTCGATGATCGCCTCGAACGGCTCGCAGTGGAGCAGGGCGGCGTGGGCGGCAAACTCGTTGAGCGGCTTGGCATCGCCAACCCGCCAGTGACGCTTGCCCAGACCCTGGGTGATAAACACATCGTAATTGTCGATGTGGGGGCCGACACCCGCATGGGGGGTGGAGAAGCTCACCATCACATCGTCAAAGCGCCAGCCCGGGATGAACTGGAACGGCACCGCCAGCTCGTTCACCTCGGGAGCCCAGTGGTTGCAAGCCTGTACCAGAATGGTCCAGTTCTCTTCGCCCAGATGGTCGTAGGATTCGAAGGGGCCGTGGGCGGCATCCCACTTGCCGTCGAAACGGGTGACGAGGCGGGACTCGACCACCTCTTCCATGGCCAGACCGGCCAGCTCGTCCGGGCTGATGGGATCCTGAAAGTCCTTGAAGCCACCCTTGATAAGGAGCGGGCGCTTCTGCCAGTAGTGCTCGAGGAAGTGAGCGATATCCAGATTGAGTTCGTACATGCTGTTTCTCGTGTCTCGCAAAGAGGTTTTGCCCAAGGCAGGCTTGGGAAAAGCCACTCGGGATCCTGCCGTGGCAGGGAAAATAACAGGGGCCCTGTGGCGTATCGTGCACAGGGCCCCTTCGTCACTGCCGGTTGGCTTACTTCAGCAGATCAACCAGACGCCGGGCGTCACCGATGTAGTTGGCCGGGGTCAGCTTCTTCAGCTCAACCTTGACCGCTTCCGGCAACTCCAGGGTGTCGATAAAGGTACGCATCCCTTCGGCATCGACGCGGCGACCACGGGTCAGCTCCTTGAGCTTCTCGTAGGGCTTCTCGATACCGTAGCGGCGCATCACGGTCTGGATCGGCTCGGCCAGCACTTCCCAGTTGGCATCCAGATCGGCGGCCATGGCGGCGTCGTTGGCTTCCAGCTTGGAGATGCCCTTCAGGGTCGCCTGATAGGCAATCAGGGAGTAACCCACCGCCACACCCAGGTTGCGCAGTACGGTAGAGTCGGTCAGATCACGCTGCCAGCGGGAGATGGGCAGTTTGCTCGCCAGATGCTGGAACACGGCGTTGGCCAGACCCAGATTGCCTTCGGAGTTCTCGAAGTCGATGGGGTTGACCTTGTGCGGCATGGTGGAGGAGCCAATTTCACCCGCGATGGTGCGCTGCTTGAAGTGACCCAGGGAGATGTAACCCCACACATCGCGGTCGAAGTCGATCAGGATGGTGTTGAAGCGGGCCATGGCGTCGAACAGCTCGGCGATATAGTCGTGTGGCTCGATCTGGGTGGTGTAGGGGTTCCAGGTCAGACCCAGGGAGGTAACAAACTCCTCGGAGAACTGGTGCCAGTCCACATCCGGGTAGGCGCTGAGGTGGGCGTTGTAGTTGCCGACCGCACCGTTGATCTTGCCGAGGATCTCCACCGCCATGATCTGCTTGAACTGGCGCTCAAGACGGTAGGCGACGTTGGCCATCTCCTTGCCCATGGTGCTCGGGGTCGCCGGCTGACCGTGGGTACGGGAGAGCAGCGGCATGTCACGGTACTCGTGGGCCAGACGCTTGAGCTCGCTGATCAGCTTTTCGCAATAAGGCTTGATGACCTCTTCGCGGGCAGTTTTCAGCATCAGACCGTGGGAGTTGTTGTTGATGTCTTCCGAGGTGCAGGCGAAGTGGATGAACTCGCTGACAGCCGCCAGCTCCGGGTTCACTTCGACTTTCTCTTTGAGGAAGTACTCCACCGCTTTCACATCATGGTTGGTGGTGCGCTCGATCTGTTTGATGCGGGCGGCGTCACTCTCGTTGAAGTTGCTGACGATGCCGTCGAGCAGGGCGTTGGCGGCCGCGCTCAAGGCAGGGACTTCCGGGATCCCGGCGTGGCTGGCCAGTTTTTGCAACCAGCGCACCTCGACTTCGACGCGAAAACGCAGCAGGCCGAATTCGGAGAAGATAGGGCGCAGGGCATCGGCCTTGTCGCCATAACGACCGTCAATCGGGGAAACAGCAGTCAGCGCGGACAGCTCCATGGGGTGAACTCCTGATGATTTGTGTGGGGGATCCGTATCCACTCGCGCGTGGGGCTGAGTCGTCATCAAGGCGGATGTGCGGCTGTTCACCCTGATGTTGACCTCGCTTGCCCGCGCGCGAGCCGATGATTAGTAACGTTTGGCCAGCTCCACCATCTTCTTGCGAGCGAAGATGATCTGGGTGCGGCTGCCACCGAGCTGGCGCCACAGCACGCAGGCACGAATACCTGCCAGCAGCAGGGCGCGCACCTTGTGCTGCACCAGCGGTTGCTGCAGGAACAGCGGGGTACCCGCCACCTGGATGCGTGGCCCGATGGGGCTGATAAGATCGCTGTAGATGCTCGCCATGTTGGCCAAAATCTGCTCGTCGAGCAGATCGAAGTGCTGTTGCTGGCGGTCAATCTGGCTGATCCGCTCACCCAGCATATTGAGAATGTCCTTGCGCTTGGCCAGCTTGCGCTCCAGCGCAATCAGGCTCACCACGTAGCGGGTCAGCTCGGCATTTTTCTGGCTGCCGTCGGCACCCAGCTGTTCGACCAGCGCACGGTAGCCGTCGCGAATGGCCAGATGGGTGTTGTTGAACACCTCGAGCGGCTGGCTCGGGTTGGTCACCAGAATGCTGGAGAGGCTCTCGCGCAGGGCGGCCTCGTCACAGCTGCCGTCTCGGGCCACCTTCTGCACCAGATACGCGGCCTGGCAGATGCCGGCAAAGGCCATTGTTCTGTCTTGGAATTTATCGCTCACGTCTGCTGCCTTCTGTTAAGGATTCAAACCGGATGGCTGAAACGTTGTTCGATGATGCCGCCGCCCAGACACACTTCCCCGTCGTAGAAGACGGCGGACTGGCCCGGGGTCACCGCAGCCTGTTTCTCGTCGAAGATGACCCGGATGGTCTCGTCGTCGATGGGCTGGATCAGGCAGGGGATATCCTGCTGACGGTAGCGGGTCTTGACGGTGCAGCGACGCGGCTCGCGGATCGGAGTGCGATCCACCCAGTGCAACTGGCTGGCGATGAGGCCGTCGGAGTAGAGGCGAGGATGCTCGCCCTGCGCCACCACCAGCACGTTGCGCTCGACCTCTTTGTCGACCACATACCAGGCCTCTTCGGTGGCATCTTTGCGACCACCGATGCCGAGCCCCTTGCGCTGGCCCAGGGTGTGATACATCAGACCCTGATGCTCGCCGATCACCTTGCCATCCACGGTCTCGATTTTACCGGGCTGGGCGGGCAGGAACTTGGCCAGGAAGTCCTTGAACTTGCGCTCGCCGATAAAGCAGATGCCGGTGGAGTCTTTCTTCTTGGCGGTAATGAGATCGAGCTGCTCGGCGATGCGGCGCACCTCGGGCTTTTCCAGGTCGCCAACCGGGAACAGGCTCTGACCCACTTGCTTCTCGCTCAGGGTATAGAGGAAGTAGCTCTGATCCTTGTTGGTATCGAGACCGCGCAGCAGGCGCGGGCGGCCGGTGCTGTCGTCACGGCGCACATAGTGGCCGGTGGCGATGTAGGTGGCACCCAGCTCTTCGGCGGCAAATTCGAGGAACGCCTTGAACTTGATCTCCTTGTTGCACAGGATATCCGGGTTCGGCGTGCGGCCAGCCTTGTACTCTTCGAGGAAGTGCTCGAACACATTGTCCCAGTACTCGGCCGCGAAGTTGATAGTGTGGAGTTTCATCCCCAGCTTGTCGCAGACGGCCTTGGCATCAGCCAAATCCTGGGCGGCAGAGCAGTACTCGTCCGTGTCGTCTTCTTCCCAGTTCTTCATGAACAAGCCTTCGACCTGATAGCCCTGCTGCTGGAGCAGGTAGGCCGAGACGGAAGAATCCACGCCGCCGGACATGCCGACGATCACCTTGATTTGGCTGTTGTCTGTCATTAGTCGAAGTTACCAGTTCGTTTAAACGGGGCGTATTCTACCAGAGTTTTGCGCCCCCGGTCACATATCCATGCCGCAGTTCCCATCAGGAGCCTGATAGCAGGAAATCGTTTTTCTGTTTGTCAGCACCATGATGAAAAAATGGTGCCAAACGATATCGGATAGCCTGTTCACGATCTGTCACGAGAGGCCGTCAGCAAGGTAAAGAGCAGCGCAGGAACCGGAGCGTATATATATACGTGAGGATTCCGAGCAGCACATGAGCCTTGATCACGGCCTCGCAGTAAGAGCGTGGGCAGGTTCTCAAATAAAGGCCTTGAGTGCCGACAGTGGCAGCCGTGTCCCCGCCAGATAGTCCTGAATGCACTGCCACACCAAGGGGCTGCGCAGGGCCGGTTTGCATTCCACTATTTCTTCAAGAGTGAGCCAGTGGCAAGCCAGCACATCACCGTCAGGATCCTCTGGATGGTGCTGACCGGGCGCTTTTTCAAGGTCGAAGATGATGGCGGTGCGCACATAGGTGGCCTCGCTGTCGACCGGTTTGAACAGATAGGTACCAAGCCAGGCGGTCGGCGTGGCGGTCAGACCCGTCTCCTCTTTCAGCTCACGACAGGCCGCTTCAAGCAGGTTTTCCCCCGGCTCCACATGGCCGGCGGGTTGGTTGAAGCGGCGCTGGCCTTTTATCTCCTCTTCCACCACCAGAAAGCGCCCCTGCCACTGCACCAGGGCGGCGACCGTCAGGCGTGCCTCCATGCGGGCGTGGCTGGTGGCCGATTGCTCTGCCTGATTGCTCATCATGACTCCTTGTCGTTGCTATCGGGATTGCCCGCTCGGGCGGGTCTGCGTGCCGTTCCTCGCCCGCTGCTGCGGGGTTTGCCGCCGGTTGGGTGAGTGCTGCGGGGGCGCTCGTCCCGTCTCGGCTGGCTGGCCCGCCGTGGCGCATCTCCTGCCGGTTTGGCGTTACCGCCTGAACGAGATGAGGAGGGACGCGGGCGGCTGCTGGAGCTCGGCGCCAGCTCGGGGGCGGGCAGGCTGCGGCTCTCGCCAGGGGCCAGTCCATCCAGGGTCCAGTCACCGATGGCGTAGCGAATAAGGCGCAGGGTGGGGTGGCCGATATGGGCGGTCATTCGCCGTACCTGGCGGTTGCGCCCCTCGATAATCTTGATCTCCAGCCAGCTGGTGGGGATCTCTTTGCGCTCGCGAATGGGCGGATTGCGCTGCCACACCGCAGGTTCATCCATGATGCGCGCCCCGGCGGGCAGGGTCATGCCGTCATTGAGCTCCACACCGGCGCGCAGGGCGGCCAGTTTCTCCTCGCTCGGGATGCCTTCCACCTGCACCCAGTAGGTCTTGGGGGTCTTTTCCCCAGGCTGGGTGAGACGCGCCTGCAGCTTGCCATCGTTGGTGAGCAGCAGCAGCCCCTCGCTGTCGCGATCGAGCCGCCCTGCGGCATAGATGCCGGGCTCTTTGATGTAATCCTTGAGGGTCTCGCGGCCCGCCTCGTCGGTGAACTGGCAGAGCACCATATAGGGCTTGTTCAGCAGGAGCAATTTGCGATCCTCTGGGGCCAGCTCCGGTTTGCGAGGGGATGCATGGCGGGGAGCTGCTGGTTTGGTAGTCGTGCGCGGGGCGTTATCGCGCGGCGCACGGCTGACAGAGAGACGGGAGCGGGGAGATTTCATCGGATACACACTTCAGACAGACGATGGCAGCGAGTGTACCACAGGGTGCTGAGGGCTGGATGAATGGCTGGCGTTACAGCAAGCAGCGCCCGGAGCCAATTCGCCTAGCTTAACAGGCTCTCGATCACGATAGCCTGACGGGCGGGGGCCGAGCCCGCCAACAGCAGGGCGTGGCAGACCACATCGTCGATCATCGCCTGCGCCAGTCGGGTGAGGGGGCGCAGGGTCTCCCGTCCGCTACCAACCGGCACCGCCAGCAGAATAATGGTCTGCACCGGCCCGATTTGAGAGCCCCACTCGATGGGCTCCTTGCAATTGAGCAGGGTCAGCGCTGGCTGGCTGATCCCTTCGCTCAATACATGAGGCATGGCAAGGCCGGGGCGGATGATGGTGGCCGAGACCTGCTCGCGCCGCTCTACCGCGGCGGTCAGTGTGGCGCGGTCGGTGATCAGCTCGGCGGGCAGCAGATCGATCAGATGCTCGAGCGCTTCGGCCTTAGTTAGCTGCACTGGGCTGTAGGCCAGCTGGCGCAGGGCAAAATGGTAGTCGGGCAGGACGTTGGCCAGTCGCAACTCCGCCAGCGCGGCGGTGCGCGGGCGCACCAGCGGTTGACCCAGTTCGCCGCACCAGCAGGTGAAGGCCATGTGGGCGAGCTCGGCATCGCACCCTTCAATCTGCAACTGGCAGAGATCGCCGGGCTGGGTGGCGAGGGTCAACAGGGAGAGCTGGTTGCTGGCGGCAACGGTCTGACGCCGGGTGAGGTTGGCGCAGCGGATGGTGGATTTGAACATCCCCGCCAGCCGGTTCAACTGCTTGGCCTGGGTGATGCTCAACCCCTGCTGGCAGTAAAAGGTGATTTCGCGGGTCAGCATCAGGCCGGGATCGGCAGGGCCTTGAGTACGGCGTTGGCATCCAGCAGCACGGTTTCCAGTCTCACCTGATGGATGGTGCAGCCGAGGAAGCGCTCTTTCTGCTCAATCTCGATATCGGAGGCAATCAGCACCAGGTCGGCGCTGGCAATATCGCGGGCGGTCAGCATGTTCTCCATGCCCATGGCACCCTGTGTCTCGACCTTGATCTTGAGTCCCAGCCCTGTGGCGGCTTTTTGCAGGGCATCGGCAGCCATATAGGTATGGGCGATACCGGTCGGGCAAGCGGTGACGGCGACGATCTTCATCTGCTCTCTGTGATGCTGACAAGGGGGAGCAACAAGATAGCGCCAGTGGGGGGCTTTTACCAAAAGTCCATATGAAAAGTGGGATCTTGATGGGGATATGCCCGTCCCTTGAACGGCAGTGCAGGCTCATGCCGGGCTAGTCGGGTGTCTGGTTGCTCTAAACAACAAGGGCCACCCCTGTGGGTGGCCCTGAACAATCTGCGTCTGTTGTTATGGCTATCAGGCGGTCTGGGCGGCCAGCTCGGCGGCTTTCAGTTCGCGCTTGATGCGGCGGATCTTGCGCTCCTCGGCGACCGCGACACAACCCATCAGTACCAGACAGGCGGCGGCTGCGATATCCAGCGCCGCGAAGGTGCCGGTCCAGCCGGTCAGACCGAAGATGGGGGTGCCATCGGCGATCATGCCCAGACCCAGTTTGGCGAAGCTGTCACCGATGAGGTAGGCAAAGGTACCCTTGACGCCATCGGCCACGCTTATGCCCTGCTTGGGCACGAAGCCCACGGCGGCGACGCCGATCAGCAGTTGCGGGCCAAACACCAGGAAGCCCAGGGTGAACAGGGAACCCAGGAACATAAACTGGGTGGTCGCATGCTGGTAGAGACCCAGAGTCGCGATGATCAGCGCCAGTGCCACACAGGCAACCAGACCACGACGGCCGTTGGCCAGATCGGAGAGGTAACCCCACATCAGGGTGCCGACCAGTGCGCCCACTTCGAAGAAGGTAAAGCCCTGAATAGCCACGTCTTTGGAGAAGCCCAGCTCCTGGTGTGCATAGACGGTGGACCACTGGTCGATACCGATACGCACCACGTAGAGGAAGATGTTGGCAAAGCAGAGCAGCCAGATCACCTTGTTCAGCAGCACGTACTTCACGAAGATCTGCCACTTGGTCAGCTGCTGCTCTTCGGTGGCGATATCCTCTTCGCTCGCCACTTCGTCAAACAGCTCTTCCACCTTGCCAAGGCCATAGGCTTCCGGCGAATCGCTACCAAAGCGCAGGCCGATAAAACCGACGATCAGCGCGATGATGGAGGGGAAGATAAACATGCCGAGCACGTTGCCATCAAACAGGTAGTTGGCACCGAACAGTGCCACACCGGCCGCACCGGCACCGCCCACGTTGTGAGAGAGGTTCCACATACCCAGATAGGTGCCGCGCTTGTTGCGAGGGGTCCACTTGGTGATGGTGGAGTAGCTGCAGGAACCGCCACAGCTCTGGAAGAAACCGCTCAGGGCGTAGAAGAAGATCATGAAGTAGAGGCTGAAACCGGTGCCGCCCATGCTGGCACTGAAGCCCAGCATGCAGAGCGCGGAGAGGATCAGCATCAGCGGCAGGAACTGCTTGGTGTTCTTGCCGTCGGCATAGTAGGAGACGATGGTCTTGCCCACCCCGTAGGTGATGGAGAAGCCAAGGCCGATCATGCCAAGCTCGGTCATGGAGAGACCGTACTCCTGGATCATGTCATTTTGCGCAATGTTGAAGTTCTTGCGGATCAGGTACATGGTCAAATAGCCAATAAATACAACCAGATAAGATTGCATAAACGGCTTGAACCAGAGCTTGCGCCGGGCTTCGACCGGCAGGTCCAGGGTGGGGACCCGGACCTGTTGGAGCAATTTCAACATCTTCGTTCATCCTCTGCGAGATAGACGGTATTTCCGCCGTGCCCCTCATTTGTAGATAGGTTGTTCGAGGTCACGCCACGGAAGGGGGAACGGAACGTCGGGGCTGTCAGCCGTTGCTGCGCTCGACGCTCCATCCATATAAACCCGGGCCCGGCACGGGATAACGGGGCATATTGCCCGTCGCGGTGCGGGTCACGACATCAGGTGGGGTGACTCTAATAAGAGGGGCAAAAAATGGCTTGAGAGCCATCCCTAGTGGGGCTAGGAAATTTTCCTAGTTTTTGCGCTTTCGCGGACAAAGCGTGAGAAACATCACACCGCTGACGCCGGATTGCTGCCATTTCAGCCAGTTTGGCGCTCTGTGTGAGTGCTGGGCTGAGGAGGGGAGAGGCCAGAAGGGAGCCACAGGGAAAGGCAAGGAGAGAGGTGAAGGGAGAGACGAGGAAGAGTGCTTGTTGACCACCATTTCTCGGGGGGCGATTTTGGGAAATACGGCCCGCCAGCTATCCACAAAAAACAAGAGGCCACCCCGTGGGGTGGCCTCTTTTATGGTTTAGGTGCCTCGATGGTGAGGGGGGACTCAGGCCGCCTTGGCCAGAGTTACCTCATCACTCTTTTTGACCCGCAGTTTTTTCAGGGCAACCGCCACCACACCGGTGACGATGGCACCGCAGATCATGCAGAGCAGGGCCAGCAGCGGCTTGTTGACGGCACCCAGCAGGGCCACGATGGGGCCACCGTGGGCAACGCTGTTGGTGATGCCAAACAGGAAGGCCATCACAGCTGCGGTCATGCTGCCCAGAATGTTGGCCGGGATAACGGCCAGCGGGTCACGGGCGGCGAATGGAATCGCCCCTTCGGAGATACCCACCAGACCCATGGCACCGGCGGCTTTGCCCGCTTCGATTTCAGAAGCATCGAAGATTCCCAGCTTGCGACCCAGCACGGTCGCCAGCGACATGCCAAGGGGCGCAGCCGGGATGGCGCAAGCCATGGCACCCATAAACTGGGTCTGACCGGAGGCAATCATGCCGACGGAGAAGAGGAAGGCCACCTTGTTGACCGGGCCACCCATATCAAAGCCCGCCATACCACCCAGCACGATACCCAGCAGCACCAGACTACCACCGCTCATGGAGAGCAGCATGGCGTTGAGGCCGGTCATCATGTCGGCAATGGGAGCGCCGATGATGAAGATGAATACCGCAGCGATAAACAGGGAACCTACGATAGGGGCGATCAGGATCGGCACTAGCGGTTGCACCATCTTGTGGTACTGACGGGTGGCAATCCAACGCACCAGATAGCCGACCAGGAGGCCCGCGATGATGGCACCGATAAAGCCGGTACCTGCGTCAGCGCCGTAGAAGCTGCCGTTGTTGGCGATCCAGCCACCGATAAAGCCCGGTGCCAGCGCCGGACGATCACCGATGGCGTAGGCGATATAACCCGCCAGAATGGGGATCATCAGGGTGAAGGCGGCCACGCCCACGTTGAGGATCTGGTTCCACATGCTCCCTTCCGGGATCTGCATGCCGCTCGGAGTCGGGTTGCCGCCGATGGCCAGTGACAGGGCGATAAGCAGACCACCGGTCACCACGAACGGGATCATGTGCGATACGCCGTTCATCAGGTAGCGATAGAGATCGGAACTGCCGCCCGCGCTCTTCTCTTCACCCTTTTTATCTTCTTTGCCAGCCACATAGGCGGGGGCTTTCAGGGCTTGTTCGATCAGACCCTTGCCATCCTTGATGGGGGCTTTGACGCCGGTCTTGATCAGCGGCTTGCTAGCGAAGCGCGCCATGTCCACCTGCTTGTCACAGGCGACCACGATGGCGCTGGCGCGAGCGATCTCGTCCGCGGTCGGGCTGTTCTTGACGCCGATGGAGCCGTTGGTCTCCACCTTCACCTCATAACCCAGCTCCTTGGCGGCGCGCTCCAGCGACTCGGCAGCCAGATAGGTGTGGGCGATACCGGCCGGGCAGCCGGTGACACCGATGATAAAGCCCTTGCTGGTGGTCGGGGCCGCGCTCTGCTCCTCTTTCTTGGCCAGCAGCAGCGCCAGCGCATCGGCCGGAGTTTTCGCCGCCAGCAGTTTGGCGATAAAGCCCTCTTCGATCAGCTTGCCGGAGAGCTCGGCCAGCACCTCGATATGGTGGTTGGCGCCGCCATCGGGGGAGGCGATCATAAAGAAAATATGGGACGGCTTGCCATCTTCGGCGCCGTACTCGATGCCGTTGCGGCTGATGCCGATGGCGACCGCCGGGTTGCAGACCGCCGCACTCTTGGCGTGGGGCAGGGCTACGCCCTCTTCAAAGCCGGTGTTGCCCAGCTCTTCGCGGGCCCACAGATCCTTGATAAAGGCCTGCTCGTCGCTGACCTTGCCTTGCGACGCCAGCAGGCGGGCCATCTCGGTGAAGACCTCTTCCTTACGCGTCGCTTTCAAATCGAGGTTGATCAGATGTTCATTGATCAAGGTGGTTATCATGGCGCTCTCCCCGCTCCGTTGCCGGAGCCTGTTGGCATGCCGCCCTTGCAGGTTGGCATGCAGACAAAATTGACCCGACTATTATCGCGCCGAGGGAGAGGTCACCCTATCGGACAAATGTGCGAATAACTGGATTTTTGTGCGCCATCACTTTGAGTGTGACCCTGATCGCAAAGCTGAACAGCTGCTGAAATGGGGGCGGATTGAATCACTCATATTTTTATTGATGATTAAAATCAATTAGTTGTGTTTGTGAGTGGTTCAGCGCTTTGGCCGTGTGGTGAGTTTGTACGCAGTGAATGGGAGCGCTCTTTCTATAAATTTGTGAGGTGAAAAACAGCGGCGGGATGTGAGCCAACGCACAGAAATGGCCCCGCTGGCGGGAAGCAAGGGGTAGGCGCAGGGGAGTCGTGAGCAGAGCAAGCTGGAGAAATGAGTTGGGCCATAGGTGCCAGAGAGCTCACTACTACGGGCAAGAAAAACCACAGCTATAGACGCACCGTAGGGTGCAATGAACAAAGTGAATTGCACCGCTTGTTTCGGCAGGGAGGGTGGTGGCAAGAGAGGGGATGGCCGAAAAGATAGAGGTGATAACGCGAACGTTCGAATACGCTCCGCTATTCGAACCTACGGGCTCCTGCCACGAGAGCAAATCCATATGAAAATCCTGCCGGATAAATTCCGGGATCAGGCCGATGCGCGCGGTAATAGGCAGATAGGATATAAATTTTTTGAAAAACAGATTGTCAGGTTTTGGCGTCTGTTTGTGTTGGGTAATTATATAGAATTTTGTTTTCTAGTTCAGGACCAATATTTTGCTTCCATAAATTCAGCCCCTACCCACCCTGTCTGTAGATGGAGGCTGACTGTTGAATACAGGTATAGGATATAAAAGAGTCTTTTTAAGTAACAATCCAATGATATGTCGTGGTGTAAAAAGAATGAGTTTTATCGTTATAAGTAAAAGACTCTTCAGACCACATGTCACGCTTCACCTTGTTGCCAAAAGCATCGTTTTCGGTGACGTATTTTACATCATCAAGTAAATTGTTATAAACAAAGGATGATATACCTATTTTTCCGTGGAGTTGATCTCCAATTTTGACCGACTTATTAACGGCATTACCTATCCAAACGAGATCTCTGTTGTTTATGCCGGAGATGCCGACTTTTGCACATAGAATCTTTCCATCATCGATACCAATTCCAAAGTCAACGGTAGAATATTTTTCCATTTTCTTTTTAACGACAGAATCTGATGAAGCAAGCATCCACTTCATTTTCATTGCAGCTTTCACCGCATTGCTTAAACTCTGTTTAGTTGTTCCTTGGAAAAAAACTAACATTCCATCACCGTTAAAACTTCTAACTTCACCTCCTAAGCTCTTGGCGATCGTTACAATCGTATGAAAGTACGCTTTATGTAATTTAGCTACAGTAGTTTTGTTATGATTATTCAGAACTTTCGTTGAGCCTCTCATATCAATGAATAAGGTTGTGGCTTCAAATCGTAACCCCTTGTTACCAAATGTTAGGCTTGTATTATCGATATCAGGCACATAAGTAATATCGGTGACCTCAAATTCATCATCAATTATATTTTTAACCTTCTCATCGATACCTGATTTCATTATCTACACCTCCATATTAACAACAACACTCCCAAAGGAGATATAAGTGCTGCAACAGTAAATAAAATTGCGACTTTGAAAAACTCATATTTTTTGCATGCAATTGTAGAATTAATTATTATCTGCTTTGCTAGATCTTTTTGATATCCTGAAAAATCACAAGCGGTGATGTTTAATCGGCTAGACAGCTTTTTAAGAAAGTTTATCGGTGTATATTTTGAAATGTCTTGGAAGTACAACAAATTGTCGGTCTCTTTTACTGAATGTAGTTTACTTTCCCAAGGCATTGATAATGATGGGACAACTGACAATAAACATATAATCATAGAGATGAGGCATAGAGTCATTGACATGTAACTGTAGTATTCAATTGACTTAGGTATATCAGAATCTTTAATTGTCTCTGTCATTCCAAAAATTAAAGCTCCGTTTCCTGCAATTAAAGTTGCTGATTTAGCCTCTGCGTATTTTAACCAATCATTGATATTTGCAAATATATCTTTTAATTTTTCATCCATATCATCAACTCTTCATGGAAACGACGATTAACTTAAATTTTAATTGTCCGCATTCTTTATACTGAAAGGTAAATAGTAGATTCTTGTTTCAAAAAATGACGCCTAATTTTCATCACTACATCTCTTTTTAATTCTGGTATGTCCATTTGTTAAATATTCCTGAAAGTTCCACGCTACCGCACGTGGATTACAGCCTCCAGCCTGCTGCGGTTATCCGGCGATGTGGTGGATGGCGAAACGGCTGCACAGGGTTATCTCTGCAAGAGTGGTTGCCAAGTGGGGCATATTAATCGAGAGAGGGGCAGGGTAAAACCGCAGTCGGGCAAAAACCTGCCAAAGATCAATAAATTGCTTATTAAGTGGCTGCTATTCGCCCACTTGGGACAGTGACCACAGACAGAGCTTCACCTCATGCCGGATACAACCGCCACTCAATACTCCAGAAACTTCTCCCCGCAGCGTTCGCAGATCAGATGTTTTACATGGGTGGCCTGATAGGCGAGGGTCTGGCCGAATACCGCATTGGTCAGGCTGCTGGAGCGAAAGGCTTGCCAGAAGGCTTTGTGCGGATCCTTGGGCATGATGTCCTGGCTGTGATCGCGGGCGACCAGCACCACGAGATGGCGGGTACGCTCGCCACATTTGTCACAGTGATGGATTTCACTCGGCGGATTCTGGTCGTGCGGGTTGCTCATAAATGGGCTCGTGAAGAGAGTGGACGCCCATCATATTCCTCTCCACTTGGCTCTCAATCTCTCCTTGCCGGCGCAGTGAGCAGGCTCACATTTTGCGCCCCCTCTTTGTTATTTGCCCGCGCGCCGCAGCCGTGTGCTTCTGGCCGATGCCCGCTTCTGCGGTTTGCTGGTGAGCGGTGATGATATGGCGGTTGGGGGTGAGCTCGGGTTGCTGCAGATGGGTCAGCCTTGCCAACTCAAGCCGACTCCCGCTTTTGCAGATTGGGGGTGATGATATGGCGGTTGGGGGCGAGTTCGGGCTGCTGCATCCGGGTCAGCAGCCGCCTTGCCGCCTGACGGCCGATTTCGCGGGCCGGTGAGCTGACGAAAGTGAGGGCGGGGGAGGTGAGTTCGGCCTCTGCCACATCGTCAAAACCGAGCAGGGCTACCTGCTGGCCGATGTAGTTGTCCTTGCCCACGGTGCGGCCGCTCGCCTCGACGCCATAGATGGCGCCGAGTGCCACCTCGGGGTAGTGGCAGAGCACGGCGGTCACCTTGGGGTGCTGGTGCAGCAGCTGGGTGATGGTGTCGGCAGCGCTGCGCTGGGTGCGCTCGCACTCCAGTACCCACTCCGGTTTGAAGGGCAGGCCATATTGCAGCAGGCTGGCGCAGTAGCCGCCGATCCGCTCGGCACGGGTGAGGGAGTCGGCTCGCCCGCCGACGTAGGCGATATGGCGGTGGCCCTGCTCGATAAGGTAGGTGGTGGCCTGCTTGGCGGCGTGGGTGTTGTCGGGGCCGATAAAATCCACGTCATCCCGATAGTAGGAACGGGCGGCGCACACCACCGGCAGTTCGGAATCGAGCAGGGTCTCCAGCGTCTTGGCCGCCGCGCCGCGCACCGGATTGAAAATGATGCCCGCCACCCCCTGCCGTGACAGGGAGTGGATGCTCTGCTGCAGCCGCTCCGGGCTGTGGCCGCACTGGGTCAGAAACAGCAGATAGCCCTGCTGCTCCAGCACCTCGCTCACCCCGGCGGTCACCTCGGTATAGAAGGGGTCGGTGATGTCGCGCAGGATCAGCCCCACCAGATTGGACTGCTGGCTGCGCAGGTTGGCGGCGGCGCTGTTGGGCACGTAGTCGAGCTCTTTTATCGCCTGCTGCACCCGCTCGGCGGTGGCCGGGGAGATGCGCCCCTTGCCGTTGAGCACCATGGAGACGGTGGTGACCGACACACCCGCCCGCTGGGCGACATCAGTGATCTTGGTGGCTTTGGCAGAGAGGGATTTGGGCGACATAGGGTGAACGGACGATGGCATGTTGAGAGCGAGGCCCCAGCATACCTGCTTGGGTTGCCAAGTGAAACGTTACATCACCATTGGGCTGATCCGGCTCACAGATTTGGATCCTTCTGCCAGCCTGCCCCCTTATTCTGTGATCCTGTCGGCACTTGTAAGTTGATAAAACGTTTTATCATCCGGCAAAACCTGATGCTGACCCGCGCCTTTGTTTAGAGATTGCTTCGAGATTGCCTCGAGCGGGGGAGGGCAGCCGCAGATATTGCTGTCTATTCACAAGGAGCCGTTTCATGGCCAAGCCTCAAGCCAAATCCACCATCTGGGAGTTCCTGCAGAGCCTCGGCAAGACCTTTATGTTGCCGGTCGCCCTGCTGGCCTTCTCGGGCATCCTGCTCGGTGTCGGCAGCTCGCTCACCAGCGATGCGGTCAAGCAGAGCATGCCCTTCCTCGACAATACCGTGCTGCAACTGCTGTTCCTCTGGATGACCAAGGTAGGGCTGGTGGCTTTTATCTACCTGCCGGTGATGTTTGCGGTGGCTATTCCGCTCGGGCTGGCGCGAGAAGAGAAGGGGGTCGCGGCCTTTGCCGGTTTCGTCGGCTATGCGGCGCTCAACCTCTCCATCAACTTCTACCTCACCGTGGCTAACGTCATCGGTGACGCGGCGGCGGAGAAGGCCTACGGGGTGAAATCGATCCTCGGCATCAGCTCCATCGACACCGGGATTCTGGGGGCCATCATCGTCGGGGTGATCGTCGCGAAGCTCCACGCCCGTTTCTACACCTACAAGATGCCCGATGCGCTCGCCTTCTTCGGCGGTGCCCGCTTCGTGCCAATCATCACCGCGCTGGTGCTGGGTGTGGTCGGCTTGGTCGTGCCATTTGTCTGGCCCTGGTTTGCCGCCGGTATCAACGGCATCGGGGCGCTCATCTCCCACGCCGGTCCCTTCGGCCCCTTCCTGTTTGGTACCGGTGAGCGTCTGCTGCTGCCGCTCGGCCTGCACCACATTCTGGTGGCGCTGATCCGCTTTACCGAAGCGGGCGGCACCCAGCTGGTATGCGGTCACGAGGTGAGCGGCGCCCTCAATATCTTCTACGCCGAGCTCTCCTGCGCCGACACCACCGGCTTCTCGGTCTCTGCCACCTCCTTCCTCTCGCAGGGCAAGATGCCTGCCTTCCTCGGCGGCCTGCCGGGCGCGGCACTCGCCATGTATCACTGCGCCCGCCCGGAAAATCGCGGCAAGATCAAGGCGCTGCTGGTCTCCGGCGTGGTGGCCTGCGTCATCGGCGGCATCACAGAGCCACTGGAGTTCCTGTTCCTGTTCGTGGCGCCGGTGCTCTACGTTATTCACGCCATCCTGACGGGGCTGGGCTTCATGACCATGGGGCTGCTCGGCGTCACCATCGGCAACACCGACGGCAACCTCATCGATTTTCTGGTGTTCGGCGTGCTGCAAGGCACCGCCACCAAGTGGTATCTGGTGCCGGTCGCGGCCGCCATCTGGTTTGCCATCTACTACAGCGTGTTCCGCTTCGCCATCGTGCGCTTTAACCTGAAAACGCCGGGTCGCGAAATCGAGACCAGCGAGGCTGCCCAGCCCGCAGGCAAGAAGGCTGGCAACAGCGGTTACAACGGTGAAATCATCCTCAACGCCCTGGGCGGCGCCGATAACATTCTGGCGCTCGATAACTGCATCACCCGCCTGCGGATGTCGGTGCAGGACATGAGCCGGGTCGATGACAAGGTATTGAAAGCAAACGGCGCCATCGGGGTGATCAAGCTCGACGAGCACAACCTGCAGGTGGTGATCGGCCCGCAGGTGCATCTGGTGAAAAACCAGCTGCAGAGCCTGATGGGGGCCTGAACCGGCCAATAAGATCCGAACGGGGGGCGCAAGCCCCCCTTGTTTGCCTCTCCCAATATGTCTCCTGTTTATGGAGGGAGAAACTTCATGCACGATATTTATGATTTCGACCGCGTGGTCGACCGCCACGGCACCTACTGCACCCAGTGGGACTATGTAGCCGACCGTTTTGGCCATGCCGATCTGCTCCCCTTTACCATCTCCGACATGGATTTCGAGACCGCCCCCTGCATTCGCCAGACCCTGGCAGCCCGCCTTGAGCACGGGGTATTTGGCTACAGCCGCTGGAATCACGACGACTTCAAGGGGGCGGTAAGCAACTGGTTTGCCAGCCGTTACGGGGCAACCCTCGACCCGGATACGCTGGTCTACGGCCCCTCGGTCATTTATGTGATTGCCCAGCTGGTGAGCCTCTGGTCGGCTCCGGGCGAAGGGGTGCTGGTGCACACCCCCGCCTACGACGCCTTCGGCAATATGCTGGCCGCCAACGACCGGGTGCTGCTGCCCTGTCCGCTCAAAAAATCAGAGGGGAGTTACCAGATCGACTGGGCCTGCTTCGAGCAACAGGCAGCCCGCCCCGATTGCCGGATTTTGCTGCTCTGCAGCCCCCACAACCCCACCGGCCGGGTCTGGACGCGGGATGAACTCGGCCGGATGGCCGCCATCTGCCAGCGTCACGGGGTCAAGGTCATCTCGGACGACATCCATATGGATGTGAGCTTTGCCCGCTATCTGCCGTGGAGCGAGGTGGCGCCGGACGATGGCTGGGCGCTGGTGAGTTCGGGCTCGAAATCCTTCAATATTCCCGCCCTTGGCGGCGCCTACGCCTTTATCGCCAACGCAGAAGCGCGGGCCGCCTATCTGCAGCGGCTCAAGGCGGCCCATGGCCTCTCATCGCCGCCCATTCTCGGGGTGCTAGCCCATATCAGCGCCTATCGGGACGGCGCTGCCTGGCTCGATGCGCTCAAATCCTACCTGCACGGCAATCTCGCCCATGTGGCGGCGCGGCTCAACGCGGTTTTCCCCGCCATCGACTATCGGGTGCCCGAGGGAACCTATCTCGCCTGGATTGACCTGCGCGGCCTTGGCATCGACTCCACCGAACGGATGGATGCGCTGCAAACCTTGCTGGTGGAGAAATACCGGGTCGCCATCATGCGCGGTGACACCTATGGCCCGGAAGGCACAGGCTATATCCGCCTCAATGTCGGCTGCCCGCGCTCGAAAGTAGATCAAGGACTCGACGCCCTGATCGGTGCGCTGGGGGAGGTGGTGTAGAGCAAATCCATTCAACATGAGAAACATAACGGGGCCATCAGTGATGGCCCCGTTATGTGGGGAAATATAAAAAACCGCCCCGGATATCCGGGGCGGTTTTTATTTGGTGATACCGAGATGAGTCGTGGACGACACAAGGGCTCAGCGATAGCGGCCACGTACCGAGCTGCTGGCGCGGCCGGCCATCTTGATCAGGCTCTGGCGGGTGTGCAGGTGGCAGAGCGCGACGCCGAGGGCATCTGCCGCATCCGCCTGCGGGGTGGCGGAGAGTTTCAGCAGATGGGTAACCATATGCTGCACCTGCTCCTTGGCGGCGCCACCGGTGCCGACTACCGCCTGCTTGATCTGGGTGGCGGAGTACTCGCTCACCGGCAGGTAGGCATTGACTGCTGCGACGATGGCGCTGCCCCGGGCCTGTCCCAGTTTCAGGGCCGAGTCGGCGTTGCGGGCCATAAAGACCCGCTCGATGGCAAATTCGGTGGGTTTGAACTGGGTGATGATCTCGCATACCCCGTCATAGACCTGCTTGAGGCGCTCCGGCAGCTCGCCGCAATCGGTGCGGATGCAGCCAGAGCCAAGATATTCGGCCTTGCCGCCCACGACCCGGATAACCCCGTAGCCGGTGATCCGCGAACCCGGATCGATGCCCAAAATAATGCTCATGGGTGTTGATTGCTCTAAACGCGAGTGATGGCCGCCAAGATAGCAAACTGTGGCCCGTTTGGCTGTATGTCCCGGGTCAAGCGGGCAAAGATTGGCCAGCCTGCGTCGGGCCTGGTTAGCCCTTGAACAATTCTATGGTGTCGCCATCCTGCAGGCTGCCCGCGCCCCGCACCACCACCCTATCCCCCTGCTTGAGGGCGCCGCTCACCGCCACCTGCTGGCTGTCGCCAAACAGCACGGTGACCGGCACCCGATTCACCTTGAGCGCCTTGCCGCTTCTCGCCACCTGATAGACCACGCTGCCATCGGTGCCGAGCACCAGAGCGTCACGGGGCAGCAGCATGCTCTGCTGATCCCCCAGTGGCAGGGCAACCCGCACCGGCGAGCCGATGATGAAGGTGCCCGCTTCCGGTTTGAGGCGCAGCTCGATGAGGCGCGACTTGGGGTCGGCGCTGGCGGCCCGCTGGTAATAGACGCCGTGACCGCTCAGCTGCTCTCCCTCCACTCGCAACCGGGTTTGCGGTGCCAACTGCTGGGCCCAGAGAATGGGGGCCTGCAGGCGGATATCCGGCTGATCAGGGTTGACCAGCTCCAGCGCCTGCTCGCCCGCGTCCACATGCTCGCCGGGTTGGATGAAGTGGTTGTTCACCACGCCGTCGAACGGGGCATAGATGTGGCTGCGGCGCAGCTGTTCCTCAATCTGGTTCACCTGTATGGCGGCCAGCCGCTCGGCCAGCGCGGCCTGCTCCACATCGTAGCTGGCCTTGTCGTACTGGCTTTGGGAGGCGCTCTTTTGCTGGTGTAGTCGGGTGATCCGCTGGGATTCGGCGCGAGCGAAGCGCAAGTTGCTCTGCCATTTCGCCTGCTCGGCGCGGGCCTGATCCAGCGAGAGGCGCAGCGCCGCGCTGTCGAGGCGCAGCAGCTCGTCCCCTTTTTTGACCCGGCTGCCAAATTCGGCGATCCATTCCACCCGGCCGCTCACTTCGGCACTGAGCGCCGCCTGCTGGCGACTCGCCACCGTGCCGCTGACCCAGATATTGGCGGCCGCATCCCCTTGGGTCACATCCGCCAGGGTCACCATCTTGCCCTGATCGGCCAATACCGGTAGCGCACTGCCTGCTATCAGCACAGCGCCAGCCAACATTCGGGTAATCATATGTGTCATCGATGAGCTCCTTGCTCAGGCCCGCTGGCGCAGGGGTTGTGGGATCGCCACCTGCTCCCCGAGACGCAGGAAGGCAGGCAACAGGATCAGGGTAAACAGAGTGCTGCAGCTCATGCCGCCAACAATGACGGTGGCGAGCCCGCGGTAAATTTCGCTCCCCTCGCTCGGGCTCAGCATCAGCGGCAGCATGCCGAAGATGCTGGTGAGACTGGTCATGGCGATGGGACGCATCCGGCTTTGCAGGGCATCGGCCACCGCCAGCTGGCGGCTCATGCCGTCCCGCTCGGCGGTGCGGGTCTGATGCACCAGCAGGATGGCGTTGTTGACCACCAGTCCCAGCAGGATGACAAAGCCGATGATGGTGAGCAGGTCCATCGGCAGCGGCACCAGCAGCCCGCTCAGTTGCAGCGCCAGCACGCCGCCAACCGAGGCAAGGGGCAGGGTGAGCAGCACCAGCATGGCATCCTTGAGGGAGGCAAACACCCCCCACAGCAGCACCAGCAGGATCACCACGGCGAACAGGAAGATGGTCCCCAGATTGTCGAGCGCCTGTTGCAGGCTGTCGGCATTGCCGGCAATGCGCAGCTCGCCACCAGCGGGCAGCAGGGGGCGGATGGCGGCAAAACTGCGGTTTTTCAGGGTGTCGATCACCTGCTCCATTGTCATGCCCGCCGGGGGGGCTATCTGCAGGATGATGCTGCGCCGCCCATCGGCCCGGAAGATGCTGGCCGGGCCCATGTCATGCTCCACCCGCAGCAGCTCGCCAAGGGGGACGATGCGCCCGGAGGGGGTGGCCAGCGGCACTGCCTTCAGTTCGTCCGGATTGGCGGAGCTCTGCCCCATCAGCATGATGTCGAGCCGATCCTCGCCGTCGAAATACTCGCCAACCCGCAAGCCGTCGCCAAAGGTCTGGATGATGGTGGGCAAGGGCGTGCGATCCCAACCCACTTCGGCGAGACGCCGATCTTGCGGCACCAGTTTGAGCTCGGGGGCGGTGAAGTCGAGACTCGGCTCGGGCCGGATCTGTGCTCCCGGCAGGTCCTTGCTGAGGATCCCCATGCTGGCACGGGCTGCCTGGTAGAGCTCGGGCAGGTTGCCCCCCTGCAGCAGCAGGGAGACGCCGTTCTCGCTGTCAAAGCCGCCAAACAGCGACCCCTGACCGCCGAACACCCGGGTGTCGGGAATGCCTACCAGCAGCTGTTTCATCAACAGGCTCTCCAGCTCCTTGATGCGGTTTTCGTCTTTGGGGCGCACGCCAATCTGGGCGCCTCCCGGGTAGCGCAAGATGTAGTAGTTCTTGAGGGCAGGCTCTTTCTCCCCCTTCATGTAGGGGGCGAGGCGGGCGATCAGGGTATCGATCACCTCTTCGCGCTGGGCCTTGAGGTTGACCCCGGGGGTGAAGTTCATCCAGACATCCACCGCGTCCCGTTTCACGTCCGGCAGATAGTCCATCTTGGGCAGCAGCGCCCAGGTGGCCAGTGCCGGCAGACTCATCATCAGGGTGATGACCGTCCAGCGCTGGCGTGAGGTCGAGGTCCAGCGGATCACGTGACGGGTAGTGCGCTGCCACAGCGACTCATAGGGGTCGGTCAGCGTTTCATGTCCCATCCAGCGCGCCGCCACCGCAGGCAGCACGATGACGGCGACCAGCATGGAGACCGTCACGGCGCAGGCGATGGTGAGCGCCAGATCGGCAAACAGCTGACCCTCCACATCGTTGAGCAGCAGCACCGGCAGGAAGATGGCGACCGTGGTCAGGGTGGAGGCGACCAGCGCCGTCCACACCTGACGGGTACCTTCGAGCGCCGCCTCCGCCTTGCTCAAATCCCCCCGCTCGTGGCGCCGGTAGATGCTCTCCAGCACCACGATGGCGGCATCGAGCACCATGCCGACGGCAAAGGCGATGCCCGCCAGCGAGATGATGTTGAGGGTGCGATCCATCACCTTGAGCAGGCAGAAGGTGAGCATGATGCTGATGGGGATGGCGAGGGCAATCATCAGGGTCGCCTTGAGCTGGCGCAGGAAGAGCCAGAGGATGGCACAGGAGAGCAGCACCCCGAGCCCCAGGTTGGCAGTGACCATGCTGACGGCGCGATTGATGTAGAGGGAGGCATCGAACGACTGCTCCATGTGCAGCCCGACCGGCTCCAGCACCTCGCGGTTGAGCTCGTTCACCCGGGCCTTGATCGCCTCAAGGGATGCCAGGGCATTGGCGCCGCTCTCCTTGAAGATCTGGGCGGCGATGGCGGTATTGCCGTTCTGGATCCGCAGCACCGGGTTCTCTTCCCGGGCCACCCTTACTTCCGCCACATCCCGCAGATAGATGGGCAGGCCATTGCGCCAGTCCACCACCTTGTCCCCCAGCGTCTCGACATCGTAGCGACCGGCGAAGCGCAGCTTGTACTCCCAGCGACCGATGTCGAGGGTGCCGGCCGACACGTCCCAGCCGGTGGTGGCCCGGCTGGCCAGCACCGGGATCTCCACCCCCAGCTCGGCGGCGCGATAGGGGTCGAAGCGGATCTGGATCTGGCGCTCGTTGATCCCCTCGACTGCGACTGTCGAGACCCCTTCAATGCGCTCCAGCTCGGGTTTGACCCGCGCCTCGATCAGCGCCTGATGATCATCGATCACCCCTTTGGCACCGGGCAACTGCTGGATGAAGAAGAAGGTGAGGGTATCGTTGCTGCTGTAGTTGTTGACGTAGGGGCCGCCGATCTTGTCCGGCAATCCCGAGACCCGGTTCAGTCGCGAAATCACATCGAGTTGGGCCCGTTGCATGTCGGTGCCGAGGGCAAACTCCATGTCGATTTCGGTAAAGCCGGGATAGCTGTTGCTGACAAGGCTCTTGAGTCCCTGAACCCCCTGCATCTCCTGCTCGATGGGGTCGGTGATCTCCGACTCCATCTCTTGGGGCGAGGCTGAACGCCAGCTCACCGAAATGTTGAGGTGTGGACGGTCGATGTCGGGGAACAGCTGGATCGGCAGTCCCCGGATGCTGAGCAGGCCCAGCAGGAAAATCAGCACGATCGAGACCGCCACCCAGATGGGGCGTTCGATCGCCGTTTTGGCGAGGTTCATTCACTCTTCCTGAGTTGTTGTTATTGGCCATTCCGCTGGCCTTGCTTCCAAAGCCCCTGCAACAGGGACTCAAGCATTTAACTGGAATTCTCCCGGCTTGTAAATGCATGGTTAACAAACAAAAAAACCGGCCACGAGGGCCGGTTTGGTACTGGTTTGCCAGGGGATCAGGCGGCGTGCTCGACCTTGTTTGGCTGCTTGTTTGCTTGCTGGGAGAAGCCTTCCAGCTCGCCCGGGGCGAAGTTGTCTACCTGAATGGCTTCGTAGCGCAGGGCATCGGCGGCCAGCAGTTTGTCCGCTTCGTCCTTGCTCAGGATGGAACCGGCAAGCGCGGCGGCAACCAGCTCCGGCAGCGCCAGTTTGCGGGGCAGTTTGCCCTCTTTCTGGGCCTGTACCAGCTTCTTCTCGTAGGGCTGCACAGCGACCATGGCCTGGAAGGCGCGCTCCATCAGACCGACCGGATCTGCCTCGTCTTTGCCGACATAGCAGAGAGCGGTCAGACGGTCGCGGAATTCGCCCGGCTTCATCATGGCCAGACAGATGGCGTGGCAGCGATCGTCTGCCGGCATCTTGTAACCGACGCCGAACGGGAACACCACCCGCTTGAGTACGGCACCCACTACCTTGTTCGGGAAGTTCTGGAAGAAGCCCTCGAACGCCTTGCCAATCAGGTAGAGGTTGCGCTCCACCGCGTACTGCACGAACGGCAGGTCGGAGACCATGCGGCCCTGATCCTCGTAATGCTTGAGGGTAGCGGAGGCCAGATAGAGGTGGCTCAGCACGTCACCCAGACGGGCGGAGATCATCTCCTTGCGTTTGAGATCGCCACCCAGCATCAGCATGGAGACGTCGGCGCACAGGGCCAGCCCTTTACTCATACGGGACAGCTGTTTGTAGTAGCGGGCGGTTTCGCCAGCTACCGGCGCGCTGTTGAACTGGCCCAGAGTCAGCCCCTGGAACAGGGAACCGAAGAAGTTGCCAGCGCCGAAGGCGATGTGCTTCATCAGCAGGGCGTCAAACTTCTCGAGACCGCGTTCCACGTCGGTGTCGGCCGCCGCTTCCAGCTCGGCAAACACGTACGGGTGGCAGCGGGTAGCTCCTTGCCCGAAGATCATCAGGTTGCGGGTCAGGATGTTGGCCCCTTCCACCGTGATGGCGACCGGAATACCCATGTAGGCGTAGCCGGTGTAGTTTTTCGGGCCCAGCTGGATGGCACGACCGGCGTGGATGTCCATGGAGTCATCCATGATCTGACGCGCCATTTCGGTCATGTGGTACTTGGAAATCGCGGTGACGATGGCCGGTGCCTGACCCAAATCCAGCGAACCGGCGGTCATGCGACGGGCCCCTTCCAGCTGATAGGTGAGGCCGCCGATGCGAGCCAGCGCCTCTTGCACCCCTTCAAACTTGCCGATGGACATGCCGAACTGTTTACGCACGTAGGAGTAGGCGCCCACGGTGCGGCTTGCCATGTGACCACAGGCGGTGCCAAGGGCAGGCAGCGAGATGCCGCGACCGGCGGAGAGGCACTCCACCAGCATGCGCCAGCCGCGACCGGCGTAATCCGGGCCGCCGATGATCCAGTCGAGCGGAATGAACACATCCTTGCCGAAGGTCGGGCCGTTCATGAACGCCAGACCCATGGGGTAGTGGCGATCGCCGACGCGCACGCCCGGGTGGTTGGTGGGGATGAGTGCGCAGGTGATGCCGAGCTCTTCCTTGTCACCCAGCAGTTTTTCCGGGTCATAGAGTTTGAACGCCAGTCCCAGCACGGTGGCGCGGGGCGCCAGGGTGATGTAGCGCTTGTTCCAGTTGAGGCGAATACCCAGCACCTCTTCACCCTTGTGCATCCCTTTGCAGATGATTCCCTTGTCAGGAATGGCACCGGCATCGGAGCCCGCCTCCGGCCCGGTCAGGGCGAAGCAGGGCACCTCTTTGCCATTGGCCAGCCCCGGCAGCCAGAAATCTTTCTGGGCCTGGGTGCCATAGTGCATCAGCAGCTCGCCCGGGCCGAGGGAGTTCGGCACCATGACGGTGACCGCCACGCTCAGGCTCTTGGTGGCGATGCGGGTGACGATGGTGGAGTTGGCAATCGCAGAGAATTCGCGGCCGCCGTAGGATTTCGGGATGATCAGGGAGAAGAAGCCTTCCTTCTTCAGATAGTCCCACACCGGCTCTGGCAGGTCTTTGGTTTCGTTGACGATCTTGAAGTCATCAACCATGGCGAGCAGGGTTTCGACCTGATTGTCGATAAAGGCCTGCTCCTCTGCGGTCAGCTCGGCCTTGCCGTAGCCGTGCAGTTTTTTCCAGTCGGGGTTGCCGCGAAACAACTCGCCATCCCACCAGACGGAGCCGGCTTCCATGGCCTCCCGCTCGGTAGCTGACAAGGGCGGCAGTATCTTTTTGAAGATGCCGAACACCGGACGGGTTACCACCTTTTTACGGATGGAGGGTACGCCGAGCACAACGGCTATCGCCAGCACCAGCAGGACAAGCAATGTGATCATACCGAAGTTCCTTCTATTTCACTGTTTCCGTTGATTTATTGTTGGTTGTTACACGGCCAGGGATAGCCTGGTCGACTCCACGGGCGCCCCGACTCCGGACGCCAGATAAGGAATAACGTTGCGCACCAGCCCTTCCACATCGAGTTGCTGGCCAAAGTCGGCTAGGGCGATGTCGCGCAGGGCATCGGCAGAGGCCATGGTGAATACGACGGTGCCCAGGGTGAAGTGCAGGCGCCAGAAGAGATCCGCGGGCGACAGGGCCGGATTGGCCTTGGAGATCGCCTGGGTGATCCGCTGCAAAATGGGGCCATAGTGGGCGGTGATAAAGCGGCGCAGGTGGCCCTGGCTGTCGATATAGCCGCGCCCCAGCAGCTGCATAAAGATGGCCGGGCCGTTGGCTCGCACTGCCGAGAGCTTCATCAGTGGCTCTACAAAACTTTCAAACAGTTGCAGCAGGGTCAGCTGCTCTTGCTCCATCAGTACCCGCAGGCGGGCATCGAGATCGGGCATAAACAGGCTCAGATAGCGGTCGAGCACCGCCTGGATCAGCTCCTTCTTGGAGCCGAAGTGATAGTTCACCGATGCCAGATTGACATCGGCCTCACTGGTGATCAGACGCAAAGAGGTATCGGCGAATCCCCGCTCGGCAAACAGCACTTCAGCGGCGTCGAGAATACGGTTTTTGGTATCGATTTTACTCACTGGACACCTCACTTAAACGAATGTTTAAAAAGTACGTTTCATAACGTGAAGTGTCAAGAGAATGTGAATGAGTGTTAGCGGAATGTTTTTCGATGAAAAAAGCAAAGTGGGCGGAACTTAGTCAAAAAGCAGGACTCTATATCTATGCCACTGCAATTAAACATTAAGTCTCGCCCAACCTGCTCCATGCTAGTTGGGCCTTTTTTTGCGCGTTTGTTACCGGTTTGCGGTTTGCAGGCAAAAAAAACCGCCGCAGGGCGCGACGGTGGGGAAAGTGAGTTCGCGTCATCCTGACGGCAAACTGTCGATGCGAGTTCAGGCATGTATCGACGGGGGCAGTATGCCAGCCAGAGCCCCTCAGACTATGTCAGCTTCGCGGTATTTTGTGACAAAGTGTGGCAAGCACTGGCGTGGCCCAAGCTACCGCTCTTTGCTATGCTGCCCTTTCAAAATATGAGGGGAGAGAAGATGAAGTACCCGGTCGATACCCACACTCACACCATTGCCAGCACCCATGCCTACAGCACCATCCACGACTATCTGCCGATAGCCAGGGCCAAGGGGATCAAGCTGTTCGCTACCACGGATCACGGGCCCGAGATGGCCGATGCCCCTCATGTCTGGCACTTTGCCAACTTGCCGATATTGCCAAGAGTGGTGGATGGGGTAGGGATCCTGCGGGGTATCGAGGCAAACATCAAAAACCTGGAGGGGGAGATCGATTTTCCCGAGCGCTATGAGTCGCGCCTCGACATGATCATGGCGGGTTTTCATGAGCAGGTATTCCCTCCCTGCGATCAGGCAACCCACACCCAGGCGATGATCAACGCCATCAAGAGTGGTCGGGTCGACATGATCAGCCACCCGGGCAACCCCGCATTTCCCATCGACATTCAGGCGGTGGTCAAGGCGGCTGCCGACTATCGGGTGGCGCTGGAGGTCAACAACTCCTCCTTCATTCATTCCCGCCCGGGGAGCGAAGGCAACTGCCGTGCCATAGTCGAAGCTGCGCGAGATCTGGGGGCCTATCTCACCTTCGGCTCCGATTCCCACGTGGCATTTACTCTTGGCGATTTTGACCACTGCCACCGTCTGGTGACCGAAGCGGGCTTCCCGCAAGAGCGGATCCTGGTGCGCTCTCCCCGCGCCCTGCTCGATTTCCTCGAGAGCCGCGGCCGCGCCCATATACCCGAGTTTGTCGATCTATAAATCGTGCTCTAACACCATGAGCCAACTCATAAAATCGAGCTGGCTCAATTGACTTGCCGGTCATTTTTTATGAATGTCGAGAGCAACAAGCCGGTATAGCTCAGTTGGTAGAGCAGCGCATTCGTAATGCGAAGGTCAGGAGTTCGATTCCCCTTATCGGCACCATATAAAACAAAGGGTTAGCTTCTAGGTGAAGTTAACCCTTTGTGCTTTTAGGCTGGTGGCGCCCTCTCATTCCCCTCTTTAAATGCGCTCGCAAAGCCAAGGGGGGAAGGGTTGGCAGGCCAGACACCCAGTAGGTGGCCACTCAGGTGTTACCTGTCAAACGTAACACCAAAGACGGTGTTACCAGGGGGGGGGTTACCACAGATGTTACCTTTAGAGCTGGATTAAATCGACGTCCTTGGATTTCTACAGACAACAAAAAACCCGCAAAGCCTTACGCTGTACGGGTTTCTTGGACTTCGTTGGTCACTGTTGGACCGGTATTTGGTGGAGCTGGGGGGATTTGAACCCCCGTCCAAAATTACTACATCCTTGGCACTACATGCTTAGTCACTCTTTACATTCGCCAACCCGCTGCGGAGAGACACGCCACGAATTGACTAGCTCGTTTGGTTTTAATGCTTCCGCCCCGAGCAGGACTTCCACACGATCCTGTGAAGGATGACCTTCCGATTCCCTAGGACACAGGCAAGCTAGGGTAGAAGGGCTCTATGCAGGTTATTAAGCTGCTAGTGCGTAGTTTTCGTCGTTTGCGACTATTTTTTTGCGGTTTATTAACGAGGCCTACCGCACCTCGGCATGCACCTTGGGTTTCGTGAATCTTGTCGAATCCAGAATCAGCCCCAAGTTGTTAATTGCGATTGTACGCAAAAATGCTGTCATAGCAAGGCGTTGATACCCATTCCCTCTGGCAACCAGTCTGTTTGCCGATTTATTGTACGCAGCTGAGCCTGAAGAGCCAGCTGCGCCGGGGGAAGGTGAACTGACGTCCTGATCCTGCCAGTCGCAGGTTAGCCGCGATGCTTGTTCTTCATGATGCGAGCTTTTTCCCGATCCCATTCGCGGGCCTTGGTATCTTCGCGCTTGTCGTGCTCTTTCTTGCCCTTCACCAGGCCGATCTCGACCTTGACCCAGCACTGTTTCCAGTAGAGGGCGAGGGGAACTATGGTGTAGCCCTGACGGGCAATCAGGCTTTCGAGCTTGTCGAGTTCACGACGGCTCAGCAGCAGTTTGCGGGTGCGGGTCGGGTCACATACCACATGGCTGGAGGCCGCTTGCAGTGGCAGGAAGCTGGAGCCGAACAGATAGGCCTCGCCATCGCGGAAGATGACATAGGCTTCGCTGATGTTGGCCTTGCCCGCCCGCAGGGATTTGACTTCCCACCCTTGCAGGGACAGACCCGCTTCGATCTTCTCTTCGATGAAGTATTCGTGGCGCGCGGTTCTGTTGAGTGCAATGGTGCTGGACCCGGCTTTGTTTTTACTGTTTTTTTTGCTCATGACGGGCGATTTCCGGCAATGACTAGGAGGCTCGTATTATACGTAGGCAGGGGCGGCTGTAAAACGCGCAGCAGGTCAAGTGGTGGCTTTATGAGCGGTTTGGCTGAGGTTTTACCTCCACAACCCCAAACATGGTGATAAAATCGCGCCGATTGGATGAGGAAAAGCCATGCCCCGAATTACGCGCAGTGCCCTGGTGATGTTCAGTGCAGAACAGATGTTCAAGTTGGTTAACGATGTGGATGCCTATCCGCAGTTTTTGCCCGGCTGTGTCGGCAGCCGTGTCCACGAGGCTGGCGATGACTACATGATGGCGTCGGTCGATGTGGCCAAGGCGGGGATTGCCAAGACCTTTACTACCCGCAATCAGCTGGATGTGAACCGTCAGATCAGGATGGAGCTGGTGGATGGCCCGTTCCGCAAGCTGGCGGGCTGGTGGACCTTTACCCCGCTTGATGTGGATGCCTGCAAGGTGGAGTTTGATCTCGATTTCGAGTTTACCTCCAAGCTTATCGAGGTGGCCTTTGGTCAGGTATTCCGTGATCTGGTGAGCTCCATGGTCTCCGCCTTCTCCAACCGGGCGAAGGAGGTCTACGGTGTCTGACCAGCTCAACATCGAGGTTGTCTATGCCTTGCCGCAGCAGCAGACGGTGATTGCCCTGCGGGTTGCGCCCGAGACCTGCGTGCTGGCGGCCATCGAGCAGTCCGGCATCGTACAAAAACACCCCGAGATCGATCTGGCGGTCAACAAGTTCGGTATCTACAGCCGCCCGGTGAAAGGGAGCGAGCCGCTGCACGACGGCGATCGTATCGAGATCTACCGCCCGCTCATCGCCGATCCCCGCGAGATGCGCAAAAAGCGGGCCGAGAAGGCCAAAGAGGAGGGGAGAGCCGATAGCGTGACCGGTGGTCGCCCCGATGTACATCGCAAGCTCCGCGAGTAGTGCTCAGGTTTTTCTTGCAGAAAAAAGGCGCCGAGGCGCCTTTTTTTGATCCCGTTAGCCGGTGAGCTTGCCGAGGGGATATCAAGATAGGGCTGCTTCTGCCACACTCAGCCGGGCGCGTGCCCAGGTGGCCAGCAGCTCGACCCCGCTTTGCATCACCCGCTCATCGAAATCGAATTCGTTGTGATGGTGCGGCGCCGCCAGATCGGCCCCCAGGATGAGGTAAGCCGCTTCGCCCCCCTGCTTTTGCACCCGCTCCATCAGAAAACCGGCATCTTCGCTGGCGCCAAAGCGGCGAGTCTGGATAGTGGCGAGCCCCTGCTTGCGGGCCAGCGCCGCCAGCTCGGCTTGCAGGGCCGGGCTGTTGTCGAGGGCAATGGCCTCACCCTGCTTGATGATGCGATAGGTGACACCGTGGGCGAGGGCAGTCCCTTCGACGATGCGCTGTACCTGACTGAACATGTAGTCGTTGAGCGCGCTGTCGGCGCCGCGGGTCTCACCGCGCAGCTCGGCATGATCGGGGATGACGTTGCGGCCGCTGCCGGCGTGAAGCTGGCCGACGTTGATGCGGGTCATGCCGTCGCGGTGGCGGGGAATGCCGAGCATGGCGGTGGTGGCCATGCAGGCGGCTGCCAGCGCATTGCTGCCGGCGTTGGGCTCGAGCCCTGCATGGGCGGCGGTGCCCATAAAGTGGACGTCGAACTTGGTGGAGCAGAGAAACTCGGTGGGGTTGATCACCAGCTCGCCGCTGCCAGCGTTAATACCGATATGGAGCGAAAGCAGGGCATCCACGTCATCGAGCGCACCACCGGCGGCTAGCGCCTTGCCACCGCGACACCCCTCTTCGGCGGGTTGGAAGAAGAGCTTGATGCGACCGCACAGTTGCTCTTTCATCGCCATCAACTGGCTGGCCAGCCCCATGCCGATGGCGGTGTGGCCATCGTGGGCACAGGCGTGCATCCACCCCTTGTTGTGGGAGGCAAAGCCCTCTTGCTGCGGTTGGTGCTGTTCGGCGTCGGACTCTTCTACTTCCACCGCGTCGATATCGAAGCGAAAGGCCAGGGTCGGGCCGGGACGGCCGGTATCCAGCTCCCCCATCAGCCCAGTGACATCGCCGATCCGCTCCAGCCAGTCGGGATGGGCTCCCTGACGGCGGGCGCGAGCCTTCTCGGCCGCCACATCCACATCACGGCCCATCATCAGATTGCTGGCCAGCAGTTTGTCGCCAAGCACAATGCGATAACCGAGCTCGCTCAGGTGGTGGGCAATCAGGCTGGTGGTGCGAAACTCTTTCCAGGCGGCTTCCGGCAGGCGGTGCAGGTCGCGGCGCCACAGGATCAGGTGCTCAAGGGTCATCTTGGCTTCCTTGGTGATTCGATTTGTCGGCTATTGTGCCTTTTTTCCCGGCTGACCACACGGGGGCTGCAGCTGGTCGGGGGAGCTGTGCGTGCGAGTGGTGGCTGTTCGGGCCGTGAATAGTGGTGAGCGCCCATAAAAAACGCCTCCACAAGGGAGGCGTTGTCGATAGCTGGTTATCAGGCCGCGTGATGGTAAGCGGAGGCTTCAAACAGCTTCTTGTTGGCCACCAGATCGATGGGGTCAAAATCATCGACGTTGATGGTGCGCAGGCGACTTACCTCGGCGCGGCGCAGCAGATCGGCTTCGCTCTGGGTCAGTACACCAGCGGCCAGGCCGATGTCGGCCACCTTGTCCAGCGCCATGAAGGGACGCTTGATACCATCGCTCTTGCAGACTTTCTCGAACAGCGGCTCGGCGGCCAGCACGTCATCGAGCGCCTGCTCCAGCAGACCGAAGGGGTTGCCTTCTTCGCGAGTCAGGTATTGGCCCTTGGCCAGGCGGCTGCGGGTCTCGCTCGGGGTTTGCAGCAGACGGGCCACTTGCTGGTCCAGCTTGTCGCACGGACGGTTCAGGTCACGACCCAGCGGAAGCACCACGGCGCGCAGGGCAAGGCCAATCCAGCGGTTCGGGAAGTTGCGCAGCAGCTCGTCGATCGCCTCTTGTGCCTTGAACATGGCATCTTGCAGTGCCCAGTGCAGCAGCGGCAGGTCGGCCTGCTGGCGTCCCTCGTCCTGATAGCGCTTGAGGGCGCTGGAGGCGAGATAGAGCTGGCTCAGCACGTCGCCAAGACGGGCTGAGACCCGCTCCTTGCGTTTGAGCTCGCCACCCAGGGTGCCCATCGCCATGTCTGACAGGAACGCCAGGTTGGCCGAGAGGCGGGAGAGCTGCTGGTAGTAGCCCTTGGTCTGATCCTTGTACGGTGCAGAAGCAAAGCGGGCGCCGGTGATACCGAGCCAGAAGCTGCGCACTAGGTTGCTGATGGCAAAGCCGACGTGGCTGAATACCGCCTTGTCGAAATCCTTCAGCGCCTGCTCCTTGTCGGGGTGGCTGGCGGCCAGCATCTCCGGCAGTACATACGGGTGGCAGCGGATAGCGCCCTGACCATAGATGATCATGCTGCGGGTCAGGATGTTGGCCCCTTCCACCGTAACGGCGATGGGGGCACCCTGATAGCCACGGGCCAGATAGTTGTTGGGGCCCATGCAGATGGCCTTGCCACCGTGGATGTCCATGGCATCGATGATGCACTTCTGAGCACGGTCGGTGAGGTGGTATTTGACGATGGCGGAGATGACCGAGGGCTTCTCGCCAAGGTCGATACCGGTCACGGTCAGGTTGGCTGCAGCGCCCATGATGTAGGCGTTGCCACCGATGCGGGCCAGCGGCTCTTCAATCCCTTCCATCTTGCCGATGGGCAGCTTGAACTGGCGACGGATGCGGCTGTAGGCACCGCTCGCCAGGGCCAGCATCTTGACGCCACCTGTGCTGTTGGAGGGCAAGGTGATGCCGCGACCGACCGACAGACACTCGACCAGCATGCGCCAGCCCTGACCGGCCATGGCCGGGCCACCGATGATGAAATCGAGCGGGACGAACACATCCTTGCCCTGGGTCGGGCCGTTCTGGAACGGCACGTTGAGCGGGAAGTGGCGACGGCCAATGCCGACCCCCTTGATGTGAGTGGGAATGAGGGCGCAGGTGATGCCGAGCTCTTCCTCTTCACCCAGCAGGTGCTCGGGGTCACGCAGTTTGAAGGCGAGACCCAAGACGGTAGCGATAGGGGCGAGCGTGATGTAGCGCTTGTTCCAGGTGAGGCGCATACCGAGCACCTCTTTGCCTTCCCACTCGCCCTTGCAGACGATACCGAAGTCGGGGATGGAGCCGGCATCAGAACCCGCTTCCGGGCTGGTCAGGGCGAAGCAGGGGATCTCTTTACCTACCGCCAGGCGGGGCAGGTAGTAATCTTTCTGCTCGTCAGTGCCATAGTGTTGCAGCAGTTCGCCCGGGCCCAGCGAGTTGGGTACGCCAACGGTGGAGGCGAGCACGGCGCTGGCACCGCACAGCTTTTGCAGGACACAGGACTGGGCGTAGGCCGAGAACTCCAGACCGCCATATTTCTTCTTGATGATCATGGCGAAGAACTTGTTGTCCTTCAGGTATTGCCACACCTCGGGGGAGAGGTCCGCGCGCTCGTGGGTCACTTCCCAGTCGCTCACCATGCGGCATACTTCCTCGACCGGGCCATCCATAAAGGCCTGCTCTTCGGCAGAGAGGGTGCTGACCGGAATGGCGTGCAGCTTTTTCCAGTCCGGGTTGCCCGCGAACAAATCGGCTTCCCACCAGGTGGTGCCCGCTTCGATAGCCTCTTTCTCGGTGCGGGACATCTCTGGCATGATCGATTTGTAGATCTTGAACAGCGGCTTGGTTATTTGATTGCGGCGAAATTCCACCAGATTGAGCGGGATGGCGATCACCGCGAACAGCGCCCATACCAGCAAGGGCACATGACCATAGAGGGCGCCAAGCACCAGGGCGGCGCCGGTGACCAGGGTGGAGATGAACAGGGATGCCCGGCGATAGGCCAGGGCTCCGATAACCAGGATCACCCCGAGCAGAGTGAGGGTCGTCGTCATTGCTTGCTCCTTGCGTGTATAAATGTGCCAACGTGGTGTAACTCATCCAGAGGTCTGACCTGTTGGATATGGCCCCTGTTGTAATTCATACGCACAAAGTTATCAAGCTGTTTACATCTTCATTACCTTCTCTCTGTGATCCCCATAACGCTCACGCGCCGCCAGCGCTGTGGCTCGCAGGGGGGCGACTGTGCGATTCGCTTGTGCGAGAATAGCCGCGATCTACACGCACACTAAAAACAGTGGAAGAGACATCATGTACCAAGAATTGATCCGCAATGAACTGACCGAAGCTGCCAGCGTGCTGCAGGCCTTCCTGGCTGATGAGCAGAACCTGAAAAACATCGAAGCGGCCGCCAAACTGCTGGCAGACTCTTTCAAAGAAGAGGGCAAGGTGCTCTCCTGTGGCAACGGTGGTTCCCACTGTGACGCCATGCACTTTGCCGAAGAGCTGACCGGTCGTTACCGCGAGAACCGCCCGGGTTATGCCGGTATCGCCATCTCCGATCCGAGCCACCTCTCCTGCGTCTCCAACGACTTTGGCTATGACTATGTCTTCTCTCGCTACGTAGAAGCGGTCGGCCGTCGTGGCGACGTGCTGCTTGGCATCTCTACCAGCGGCAACTCCGGCAATATCCTGAAAGCCATCGAGGCGGCCCGCGCCAAAGGGATGAAAGTGATCGCCCTGACCGGCAAGGATGGCGGCAAGATGGCAGGTCTGGCGGATGTCGAGATCCGGGTTCCGCACTTTGGCTATGCCGACCGTATTCAGGAAGTGCACATCAAGGTGATCCACATCCTGATCCAGCTGGTCGAAAAAGAGATGGCCAAGTAATCAGGCCATCGTCACCAGACAAGGGCAACGCCGGAAGCATGCTTCGCCATCTGCCGGTTGTTGCCAGTCACAGGGGAAGGGATTGCGCCTTCCCCTGCTGTCTGTCGAACCAGCGTGCTGGTCGAACATGACACAAGCCAAATCATGAAAGGAGTCTGCCGGATATGTGCGAACTGCTCGGCATGAGTGCCAATGTGCCGACCGATATCTGCTTCAGCTTTACCGGGTTGATGCTGCGCGGCGGCAAGACCGGGCCCCACAAGGATGGCTGGGGGATCACCTTCTACGAGGGGAAGGGCTTTCGCACCTTCAAGGATCCCGAGCCCAGCGCCCAATCTCCCATCGCCAGACTGGTACAGGCGCTGCCCATCAAGAGCTGCGCTGTGGTCAGCCACATTCGGCAGGCCAACCGTGGCTGCGTGTCACTAGAAAATACCCACCCCTTTACCCGTGAGCTGTGGGGCCGTTACTGGACCTTCGCCCACAACGGTCAGCTGACCGGCTACAAGAAGCTGCCAACCGGCCGCCACCGGCCGGTGGGGGATACCGACAGCGAACACGCCTTCTGCTGGCTGCTCGATCGGCTGGAGCAAAAATATCCCAAGCGTCCAGCCAACTTTCCCGCCATGTTTCGTTATCTCGCCACCTTGTGTGACGAGCTCAGAGCGTTCGGGGTATTCAACATGCTGCTCTCGGACGGGGAGTATGTGATGAGCTACTGCACCAACAACCTGCACTGGCTGACCCGCTGTGCGCCCTTTGGCGAGGCTAGTTTGCTGGATGAGGAGGTGGTGATCGACTTTCAAAGGGAGACCACCCCCAACGATGTGGTCACCCTGATCACTACCCGTCCGCTGACCGGCAATGAGAATTGGGTCAAAATGGCGCCCGGTGAATTCAATCTGTTTCGCATGGGGGAGCGGGTGGCGACCAACCAGGTCGCGCTTGAGCAAGATAAAAAAATACCAGGGTAGATACCTACCCTGGTTCTTCGCAGCAGCCATAAAAGGCAAAAGGGATGAGAGGTGTTGCTGAGCATCATCACTCTGATGGCATTGAGTGTTGATCAATTGTTAATTGGTGGCAATCAAGTTGTTGTCTTGACGGGCGTTTCAGCATCGCTATTTCGATACTGATCACATTTTTTGCCACTTTATTCCCTGAGCCATCCAATCTGGTGCTTCATCACAGCCTGGTCGTGAGCCACGACATCGAAAACTATCTATAGTATGGTCTGTTTGAATACCGTTCTGGAGGAGCCTCGCATGGAGTGGGTGGATCGCAAGGTGTTGCAGCAGCTGGCAGAGGATATCGGTCCGGATATGCTGCCCGTGGTCATCGCAGTTTTTATTGAAGAGGTGGGCGAGCAGCTGAGTCAGCTCAGACCCCTCTATGAACAGGGAGAGTGGGAGGCGCTGGCTCGGGTGGCGCACAGCATGAAATCATCCTGTGGCAGCTATGGCGCCATGCCGAGTTATCAGCAGGTGATGGCGCTGGAGATGGCCAGCAAGCAGGCCGATGTGGCCGAGGCAGAGCGCCAGTTGCAACAGCTGGAGGCCTCCTTGCCCCAGGTGCTAGCGTTTCTTGCCGATTATCAGTAACGGCGCCATGCAGGGATGCCGGGGCGCTGTGACCGTTGCCTAACGCTGGTTGAGCAGTTGCTGGATGATCCGGTCCAGCGCCAGTTTCAGCTTCAACCGATCGTGCCGATGGGGCAGCTCAAGCTCGCCCAGCTCGGCTTCGATCACACGCCCTTGCCAGTCCCCCGCATCACCCGCGCCCTGTGGGGCCAGGATGGCATCCAGCCGACCCTGGCCGACCCGGGATTCCAGCCAGCGACATTGACTCATCAGATCCAGCTGACTGGCAGGGCCGTTTTCCGCCACCAGATTGCAGACGAAAACCAGCATGGCGCTGCTCTCGTTGATGGCCTGGGCGATCTCGGCCAGCAGCAGTGGCGGCATGATGGAGGTGAGAAAACTGCCCGGCCCCAGAATGATCATGTCCGCCTGCTGCAGTGCCAGCACCGCTTCCCGGGTCGCTTGCACCTCCGGCATCAGGCCGAGGGATAGGGGCGGTGTTGCCAGTTGATCGATGGATACCTCTCCCAGGATCTGGGTGCCACACTCCATATGGGCGCAGAGATCGGTGGGAAATTCAGACATGGGTAGCAATTGTGACTCGATTTTGAGCATGTCACTGATCAGCTTGATAGCATCAAGAGGACGGACACAGAGATTATCGAGCGCCAGCAGCATCAGGTTGCCAAGGTTGTGGCCCGCCAGCTCGCCTTTGCCGGCGAAGCGGTATTCGAACAACAGGCTGCCGATACTGGGATCGGTCACCAGCTGGTTCAGGCAGTTGCGCAGATCGCCCCAGGCGATGCACTCCTGACTCTTGCGCAGGCGTCCGGTCGAGCCGCCATCATCTGTGGTGGTGACGATGCCGGTGAGCCGTTGACCGAGAAACGAGAGGGACGAAAGCACTCGTCCCATGCCGTGGCCACCACCGATGGCAACGACCCGATCGAAGTCATTGATGTTTTTTTGCCACATATGGGCGTCCTGTTATTGGTCTCAGTTGACCGCTATGTTAGCAAGCGAAGCGAGATAATTGTTTGATAAAGGTATGATTTTTGCTTGAGGCTGCCATTCGATAAAACAAGGAGATGGTGTTGAAATTTCTGACCGTTCACTCCCTCGCCCAGGATTCATCGCTGGCGGCCCAAGATATCTGCGCGCAGCTACGCCACCATGCCGATCAGGCCCCCTCCCTGCTGTTACTCTATTTTACCCAAGCCCATGAGGGGGCGATACTGCGCGACGCGCTCAAACGCCAGTTCCCGACGACCCGCCTGCTTGGGTGCAGCTCTTGCGGTGGTGTCATGACCGAGATGGGACACCACGCCCGAGACGGATATGGGCTGGCCGTTGCTGCCCTGTACGATGAGAAAGGGGCATTCGGGGTAGCCGGTGCCAGCGGTGACGGGGTGGATGTGCGGCAGTTGCTGCGCCGAGCCATGAGCGATTGTGGTCGACCGGGCGAGCTGCCCCAGCTGATCCTGTTTCATGCCAGTCCCGGCAAGGAGGAGGGGCTGCTGGCCGGAATCGAGGCAGAACTCGGTGCCTCGGTGCCGGTGGTCGGTGGATCCGCGGCAGATAGCAGTGTCAGCGATGACTGGCAGCTCTGCTGGGATGAGGCGGTGAGTCAGGATGGCATCGGTCTGGCGGTGCTCTATCCCGATTGCCAGCTGGCTTTTCAGTTTCACTCCGGTTATGTGCCTGCCGAATTCAGTGGCGAGATCACAGCCTGCAACGGGCGGGAGGTACTCACCATCGATCACCAGCCTGCTGCCGAGGTCTATGCCCGCTGGTGCGGTCGCGAGCAGCCCTGGCCGGTGGGGGCGATTTTGCGGGAGACCACGCTCACCCCGCTGGCTCGTCAGGTGGGAGCGCTGGATGGCATTCCTTACTACAAACTCTCCCATCCTGAAGCTGTGACCGAACAGGGCGGGCTACGCCTCTTTACCGATGTGGTGCAAGGGGAGCGTCTGCTGTTGATGTACAGCAGTCAGGAAGGGTTGCTGCAGCGCAGCCTCAATGCCATGCGCGTCGAGCCAGGGTATGGGGTCGATGTGGAATTGCAGCCTATCGGCGCTCTCATCATCTTTTGTGCTGGTTGTCGTTTGGCGCTAGGTGATATGTTGTGCCAATTTGTCGAGCAGAGCCAGGCTCGCCTCGGCAAGATCCCCTTTATCACCCCCTTTACCTTCGGCGAGCAGGGGCGGCTGCCCAATGGCGAGCTGGCCCACGGCAACCTGATGGTATCGAGCGTGATTTTCCTGACCCGTTGAGTCGGCAGAACATAACAGAGCAGGCAACAAGATGATTGGCAACAGTGAACTGGAAGCCCTCGGCGACAAATTGCAGACCACGCTGGTCGACCTTATGCGTTGCCGCGAGCGCGAGGCCAAGTATCGTCACGAGTCCCAGACTCTGCTGGGGGGGGTTGCCACCCTCGCCGATGCCAAGACGCTGGAGCAGGTGCTGGAGAGCCTTATCCAGGTGCTCAAACCCTTTATCGGCTTTGAGCACGCTGATGTGGTGGCTTGGGAAGGGGAGTTGGGGAGTACCCACCTCAGTACCGAGCCAATGCTATCAGCCCGCGGTTGGCGCATGACCCCGGCATTTGCCCGCGCCATCTCGGGTGAAACCCTGGTGATTTACGATCCCGCCCAGCTCCCTGAGCTGGCGCCGCTGGCGAGTGAGCCGGGCTGGGCCAGCGTGATGCTGACCGGGCTGCAGGCCCCCGGTTTTACCGCCACCCTCATCTGCCGCCACGCTCGGGCGGGCACCTTCGATCTCACCAGCAAGGCCGCCATGGAGCGTTGCCGTCCTCTTATCGCCCAGGCGCTGGTCAACATCACCTATCGGGCCCGGTTGCAGGAGCAGGTCGCGGTAAAAACCGAGGCGCTGCAGGCCAGCGAACGCCGTTTTCGCAGCTTCGCCGCCATGGCTTCGGACTGGTTCTGGGAAACAGATGCCGAGCATCGCCTTAGTTACGCCTCAGAGCCGGGTTATCTGGATGAGATGACCCCGCAGGCGACCCGGCCGACCCTCTATGACTACGTCTGCAACAAGCAGAGCTGCGATGCCCAGAAATACCTGCAGCTTTTGGCGCTGCGCCGGCCGGTGCGAGGGGTGCGGATGCAGGTCGCGCTGCAACACGGCCCCTGCTGGATGGAGGTGAGCGCCGAGCCCTGCTTTGACCATGATGGCCTGTTTATTGGTTATCGCGGCACAGCCCGGGATATCAGCAACCAGATCCGCCGGGAAGAGGAGCTGGCGCGGGCACGTGATGAGGCTGAAGCGGCCAACCGTGCCAAGTCCCAGTTTCTGGCCATGATGACCCACGAGATCCGTTCGCCCATGAATGCGGTGTTGGGGATGCTCGATCTGGTGCAGCATGCCGAGCTGGCGCCGGAGCAACAGAGCCTGCTGCGTCATGCCACCCACTCGGCCAGATTGCTGCAAACCATCATCGACGACGTGCTCGATTTTTCGAAAATCGAGTCGCAAACCCTGGTCTTTCACTGCGAGACCCTGCAACCCGTCCAGCTTTGCCAATCTCTGGTCGAGCCGCTGCAAGCTCGCGCGACCGCCAAGGGGATCGCGCTGGTTTATCGGGTCGATGAGTCTGTGCCCCGGGAGTTGCAGGGTGATCCGATGCGTTTGTCACAGGTGATGGGCAATCTGCTGGACAACGCCCTCAAGTTTACCGAGCAGGGGCAGGTGACACTGCACCTGGGTTGGCAGGATGAGAAGCTGCTTATCTCGGTCTCCGACACCGGGATCGGGATCGCCGATGCGGATCAGGCGCTGCTGTTTGAGCCCTTCTCCCAGGTCGATAACTCGGCCACCCGGCGTTTTTCCGGTACCGGCCTCGGTCTTGCCATCAGCAAGCGTCTGGTGACGCTTATGGGGGGAGAGATCCACCTGAAGAGCGAGCCGGGCAAGGGAAGCTGTTTCTGGTTCGAACTGCCTGGCATGGCGTTGCCTTGCCATAGCCAGCCGCAGCGGGAGGAGGGGGCTTCGGCACTGCTGCCACTGGATGTGCTGGTGGTGGAGGACAGCCCGGTGAACCAGTTGGTGGTGTCGCTGATGCTGCAAAAACTGGTGGGCAAGGTACGGCTGGCGGCCAATGGTCTGGAGGCGCTGGCGCAGGTGGATGAGCAGCTCCCGGATCTGATCCTGATGGATATGCGGATGCCCCTGATGGACGGACTGGAAGCCACCCGGCGCTTGCGTGAGTTGGGATGTACTATGCCTATCGTCGCCCTGACGGCCAATGCGATGGCGGAGGACAAGGCATGCTGTCTGGCGCAGGGGATGGATGACTTTCTTGCCAAGCCCATCACCTTGTCACGGCTGAGAGAGTGTTTGCAGCGTCATTTTGGTCAGCGGTTGCCGACGCGCGGATAAAAAAAATGGTCAACTTTGTGGGTTGACCAGTTCTTCAGCAAATACTGAAGAGAGCACGGGATAAATCGGGTTGTATCAATCTACATGAAAAATCTGTGCCAACTTTTTCAGGACTCTTTTGTGTTCAATTTTGGCCGTTTAGCGCAGCGGCTCTCTCTTGTTATGGTGTTTTGCGTTCCTACTTACTCGCAAAATGCGAATTTCACATTTTCATTGTTGGAATAATTGCATTTTGCAATGCTGTTTTTGTCATTGTGAAATCAGGCGATGCAGAAATTTACGGGCCGCTTCGCTGTTTTGTTTGGCAATCAGCATCTGCTTTTCATAAATCGGCATCGGCAATATCTCGAGCCAGCGTTGGCAGAGCCAGGCGGCATCTTCAAAGCGCTTGTCCGGATAGAGCTCATCAAGCTCCGGATACTGCTCGAACACTTCCCGCAGGCGATTGACCAGCAGCTTGTCGTTGAAATCTGAGTGGGTGCTCGGCCAGTTGGGCAGCATCTCCACCTTGGCCCGGCGCAGGCCCATCTCGTCTGTTTCCATCTCGTGGATACAGAAGCGCTCCAGTCCCAGCACCGTCACACCCAGCAGGCCATCATTGAGGGTGTAGAAGTCAGTCACCTTGACCCGGGTGCCCACCGGCAGAATGCGGCCGGATTGTCCCGAGGTGGTCGACTCTTCCATCACGATGCCAAAGCCCTGATCGTTGATGAATGACTCCTTGAGCATCTGCAGGTGGCGTGGCTCGAACAGACGCAGAGGAAGCTTGCCGCCCGGCAGTATGTGGGAAGGCAAGGGGAACAGTGCCAAAGGTTGTAGTTTCATGTTCCATCCTCCATTGAGTAGTTGCTGAATATGACAATGCAGCGACTGTGCCAGAGAATGAAAAAAGCCACCGGAGGGTGGCTTTCGGGCGGTTGAGGGCGCTTAGTTGCGCTGCTCCAGATACATGACAGCCGCTTCCACGCGGCTTTGCGCCTCGAGTTTCTTCAGCAGGCTCTTCACGTGAACCTTGACCGTTCCCTCGGAGATATGGAGTACCGAGGCGACCTGTTTGTTGGAGAGGCCTTTTGCAATTTCGCGCAGGATTTGCATTTCGCGACGCGTTAAGCTTTCCAGCTTCTGCTGCAGGTGATCCAGCTCGTAGATGTTTTCGAGATAGGGGCGCAGCGGTTCGCTCAGGATCTGCTTGCCGGTCATCACGTCGGCCAGCTGGGCAAGCAGCAGATCAGGCTCGGTATCCTTGAGCAGGTAGCCGTCGGCACCGGCCTTGAGCAAAGCCACCACATCCTGACGGGCATCGGAGACGGTGAGGATCACCACCCGGGAGGTGATCTCTTCGGCCCGCAGCGCCTTGAGGGTATCGAGGCCGGAGAGCCCCTTCATGTTGAGGTCGAGCAGGATCAGGTCCGGCTCGGACTCTTTGGCCAGCGCCACGGCATCTGTGCCGTTGGAGGCTTCACCGGTCACCTCCATGTTCTCTTCCAGAGCCAGCAACTGCACAATCCCTTTGCGCATGAGGGGATGGTCATCTACGACCAGAACTGTGTATTTCATCTCGTCCATCAGGCGTCTCTCGCTAGACTGGTGGGAAAGGTCAGATGCACGCAGGTGCCTTGTGGTTGCTGCTCATTGATGGTCAGCAGACCGTGCAGTTTGCTGGCGCGCTCGTTCATGATGCTCAACCCGTAATGGTTGATCGCCGAGCTGGCGAGTCCGATCCCGACACCGTCATCTGAAATCTGAACCTCAATGTTACCACTGGCGAGGGTCTCACAGCTAACATCAATCACTTGCGCGTTGGCATGTTTGATGGCATTGAGCACTGCCTCACGGATCAGCTGCAAAATGTGGATATGCTGGCCCGCCTCCAGGTCGTTGTCGGCCAGTCCGTAATGGAACCGGATTTCGGCCTGGGTCTGAGGTTGCAGTTGATCAAGCATGACGCGGATCGCTTCCCCCAGATTGGCATCGCCAATGGTGAGACGGAAGGTACCGAGCAGTTCGCGCAACTGGGTATAGGCATTGCTAAGCCCCTCGTCGATCTGCTGCATCGCCTCCTGCGCCTTGTCATGCTGCCCCTTGGCGTAAGAGCGCTTGAGCAGGGTGGACTGGATCTTGAGATAGGAGAGGGCCTGCGCCAGCGAGTCGTGCAGCTCCCGGGCGATCACAGCCCGCTCCTCCATCAGCAGCAGTCGTTGCTGTTGCAGCAGGGTCTGGTCTTTGTGCAGCACCTGAGCCAGCAGCATGGTGAAGTTCTTGATCAACCGCTCATCGATGGGGTGCTGGCTGATGATGTCGAGGCGGCCGAACTCCTGCTCATCCATCTGCAGATAAAAGCTGGCCACCGCATCGAGATCGCCGGGCCAGCCGGTGCGCCCCGAGATGTAGACCGGCATGGCGTTGTGCTCGAAGCGGGTCAGCCGGATATGGTCGATATGCTGGTGGGCGGCAGCGCGGTCCAGCAGTTTGATGAGGGTACGGGTACTGAGCGGGGCGGCGTGCAGCTTCTGGGCGGTCGAGTAGAGAAACGAGAGTGTGTCGTTGGCCTGTTGCAGCTTGGCGGTTTTCTCTTCCACCTTGTTTTCCAGCTCCCGATAGAGCTTACCCAGCTCGTCCGCCATGGTGACGAAGGCGCGCGACAGCTCCCCCAGCTCGTTTTCGCCGTGGGCGGGCAGCTTAAGATCGAAATCCTGCCGTTGGATCTGGCGGGCGCAGTAGACCAGTTGGTTGAGGGGGGCGACCACCTGCTGGCGGGTGAAGCGCACAGTGAACCAGGCGATGGTGATGATGGCCAGCAGGCCGAGCCCCTCCGCAAGCGCCAGCATCCGCACCTTGAATTCCACGTGGTACTGCATCTGATTGACGAAATTGTCGATGGCCGCCACAAACTGCTCGGTGTTATCGGTGTACCGTCTGGGGGTGCGATCCTCGATGTGCTGGCGCATTACCTGCCACTGGCCGAGCACCTCGCCATAGGTGCGACGCAGGGAGGCAGGAGTGATCCAGCGCTGGGTCTCCTGCAGCTCTTCGGCGTGCAGGGTCTCTTCAAACTGGGAGAGACGCCCCAGCACGCTGTCGCCCCGCTCGATTTCGTAGGCCATCCGGTAGGCCTGCATCCGCAGCGAACCGGAGAGGTTGATCGCCTTGGCATCGGGTACCGAGTAGAAGAGGGTGACCATGGCGACCAGCGCGATCAGGCTGGCCATGAAGAGGATCAACACCATGGCGCGGCCAATGGCACTGCTGACCGAATGGACCCTGAACCGTTTTCCCATACTGATGCGCACCTCTGAATAGTGATAAGGACCCCGCAAGATGCGTGGGAGTGTACTCCAACTTGTGTTAGCATCGAAAAACTAGATGAACTCCGAGCGGTTTTGCCTAAGTCCTAGCGATAGGGGGAAACCAGCCGTCAGCCGACGTTCGAGCTGTAAGGGTCAGGAAAGAAATGCCCTGGCCTCCCGTATTTGGAAAGGTGTTTATGTTGCCACTTGAAGATGGTTTTTCCCGTCGTTTTTACTATTTGCGTCTGTCGGTGACCGACGTGTGCAATTTCCGTTGCACCTATTGTTTGCCTGACGGTTATCGCCCCCCGGAAGGCCACAAAACGGGGCGTCAACCCTTTCTCTCGATTGACGAGATCCGCCGCGTGGTCAGCGGTTTTGCCGCCATGGGCACCCGCAAGGTGCGCATCACGGGGGGCGAGCCCTCCCTGCGCCGCGATTTCACCGAGATCGTCAAGGTGATTGCCACCACCCCGGGTATCGAGAAGGTCGCCATGACCACCAACGGCTATCGCCTCAAGGAGCGGGCCCAGGAGTGGTTTGATGCCGGACTCAACGCGCTGAATGTCAGTGTCGACAGTCTCGACCCGCGCCAGTTTCACCAGATCACCGGTGAGAACAAGCTGGCCGAGGTGATGGAGGGGATCGAAGCAGCACTGGCCGCCGGTTTCAAATCGGTGAAGATCAATGCTGTGCTGCTCAAGGGGCTCAACGACTACCAGCTTGATGCCTTTCTGGGCTGGATCAGGTACAAGCCCATCGAGCTGCGCTTTATCGAGCTGATGCAGACCGGCGAGATGGATACCCTGTTTCGTGACCACCATGTCAGCGGCGAGCAGATCAAACAGCGCTTGCTGGAGAGCGGCTGGGTGCAGCAGTTGCGGGGCACGGATGACGGTCCGGCGCAGGTCTTTATGCACCCCGATTCGCAAGGTGGGGTGGGGCTCATCATGCCCTACAGCAAGGATTTCTGTGCCGGTTGCAACCGGCTGCGGGTCTCCTCGCTGGGGAAGCTGCATCTGTGCCTGTTTGGCGACAACGGCATCGACCTGCGGGAGCTGCTCGGCGCAGATGGGCAATCTGATGAGCTGCAACAGCGCATTCGCGCGGCACTGGCGGGCAAGAGTGCCACCCATCGTCTCCATGAGGGCAATGCCGGCATCACCCCTCATCTCGCCTCGATCGGCGGATAACCGCAAAAAATCGCCAACGATTAAATAGCAATCCTCACATGGAGGTATTTTAACCGATACCTCCATTTTTATTGCGCTGCAAGGCTTTGATCTGGCGCAAGAATCCCCCCTGTTTATCTCCCTGGTGGTATATCCCTTACCTTGTCAGGGCCGCAATATACACCCACTCTTATAATTGGTATCAAGAATGCCAATCATGGACTCGCACTGTCCCCTTTTTCACCAGAACAGGAGTCAACATGCCGGATGAGATCGATCTTGCCCGCCGCGGCCTGTTCCGGGGGCGGCTGAGAACTGCCGAACCGCCGGTGCAGTTGCCCTGGTCAGTCAACTGGTCGGCATTTGTCGCCGACTGCACCCGCTGCGGGGACTGTCTGGCCGCCTGTCCGGAGCAGATCCTGGTGAATGGCGAGGGCGGTTTTCCGGTGGTCGATTTCCAGCGTGGCGAATGCACCTTCTGCACCGAGTGCGTCACTGTCTGCAAGGCGCCGCTGTTTCGCCCGACCAGCGAGTCCCCCTGGCACTATAAGGCCCATATCGAGGCCAACTGTCTGGCCAATGGTCAGGTGTTCTGCCAACGCTGTCAGGACAGCTGCGAGCCCAATGCCATTCGTTTTATTCCGGTGCTGGGGCGTGTGCCCACTCCGACGGTCGAGCCGGATCGCTGTAATGGCTGCGGCGCCTGCGTGCAGGATTGTCCGGTTGGCAGCATCAAGGTCGACGAGCGAGCCGCCCCATCCGGTGGTACGAGCCAGCCCGCCCTCAAGCAGGAGTCAGAATGAGTCAGAAGCCGTGTGACACAGAAGCCACAATGGATCAGGAGTTCCATGTATCGAGTCTGGTGGTGCTGACCCAGCCCCCCTTGCGCCATCAGCTCGCCGAGCAGATTGGCGCCCTTGAAGGGGCCGAGATCCACGCCGTCAGTGACGAGGGCAAGCTGGTCGTGACCCTGGAAGGTCCGAGCCAGCGGCCGATCATGGCGGCCATTGATGCGATACAGGCGATGCCGGGTGTGCTCTCTGCCGCCCTGATTTACCACCAGTTCGATGAACTGGGCGGTCACTGAAAAGAGTGATGGGATGCCGGGCGTGCCCTCTGCCGCTGATGGCAGGCTCCCGTTCGACAGATTCGACAACTATTACGCGATAAGCAATGTGAGGATATGCCATGAAGCTGAGTCGACGCGACTTTATGAAGGCCAACGCGGTGGCAGCTGCCGCTGCCGTGGCCGGTGTCAGTGCCCCCACGCTGGCAGCCAATCTCATCACCAGTACCGACAAGACGGCCATCCATTGGGATAAGGCTCCCTGCCGCTTCTGCGGTACCGGCTGCTCCGTGCTGGTGGGCTCTCAGGATGGTCGGGTCGTGGCGACTCAGGGTGACCCCGATGCGCCGGTCAACCGTGGCCTCAACTGCATCAAGGGCTACTTCCTCTCCAAGATCATGTATGGCCAGGATCGCCTCACCCAGCCGATGCTGCGGATGAAGAACGGCCAGTTCGACAAGGATGGCGACTTCGCCCCCATCAGCTGGGATCAGGCGTTCGACATCATGGCCGAGAAGTTCAAGGCGACCCTGAAAGAGAAGGGGCCGACAGCTGTCGGCATGTTCGGCTCCGGCCAGTGGACCGTCTGGGAAGGTTACGCCGCCGCCAAGCTGATGAAGGCCGGTTTCCGCTCCAACAACATCGACCCCAACGCCCGTCACTGCATGGCCTCCGCGGTCGTCGGCTTTATGCGTACCTTCGGTATGGATGAGCCGATGGGCTGCTATGACGATATCGAGCAGGCCGACGCCTTCGTGCTGTGGGGCTCCAACATGGCCGAGATGCACCCCATCCTCTGGTCGCGGATGTCCGATCGCCGTCTCTCCAACCCGGATGTGCAGGTGCACGTGCTCTCGACCTTCGAGCACCGCAGCTTCGAGCTGGCGGACAACGGCATGGTGTTCACCCCGCAGACCGATCTGGCGATCCTCAACTATGTCGCCAACTACATCATCCAGAATGACAAGGTGAACTGGGACTTCGTCAACAAGCACACCGTGTTCAAGAAGGGGGCCACCGACATCGGTTATGGCCTGCGCCCGACCGATCCGCTGCAGCAGAAAGCGAAGAACCCGGACAGCGGCGATGCCACGCCGATGACCTTCGAGGAGTTTGCCAAGTTCGTGGCGGATTACGATGTGGAGTCTGTCTCCAAGCTCTCCGGCGTCTCAAAAGAGAAGCTGGAAAAGCTGGCCAAGCTCTATGCCGACCCGAGCAAGAAGGTGGTCTCTTACTGGACCATGGGCTTCAACCAGCATACCCGTGGCGTCTGGGCCAACAACCTCTGCTACAACATCCACCTGCTGACCGGCAAGATCTCCGAGCCGGGTAATGGTCCTTTCTCACTGACCGGCCAGCCCTCTGCCTGTGGCACCGCGCGTGAAGTGGGTACCTTTGCCCACCGTCTGCCTGCCGACATGGTGGTGACCGAGCCCAAGCACCGCGCCATTGCCGAGCAGATCTGGAAACTGCCGGAGGGGACCATTCCCGACAAGGTGGGTTTCCACGCCGTGCTGCAGGATCGCATGCTCAAAGATGGCAAGCTCAACGCCTACTGGGTGATGTGTAACAACAACATGCAGGCTGGCCCCAACATGAATACCGATCGCCTGCCTGGCTATCGCGATCCGCGCAACTTCATCGTGGTCTCTGACCCTTACCCGACCGTCACTGCCCAGGCCGCTGACCTCATTCTGCCCACCGCCATGTGGGTGGAGAAAGAGGGGGCCTACGGCAACGCCGAGCGCCGCACCCAGTTCTGGCACCAGCAGGTGAAAGCGCCGGAAGGGGCCAAGTCAGACCTGTGGCAGCTGATGGAGTTCTCCAAGCGCTTCAAGGTTGAGGAAGTGTGGCCGGCTGAGCTGATTGCCAAGATGCCGGAAGTGAAGGGCAAAACCCTGTTCGACGTGCTCTATGCCAACGGTCAGGTCAACCAGTTCCCGAAAGAGCAGAGCAAAGGTCTGCTGAACGACGAGGCCGAGCACTTCGGGTTCTACGTCCAGAAAGGGTTGTTCGAAGAGTACGCCACCTTCGGTCGTGGCCACGGTCACGATCTGGCGCCGTTCGATCAGTACCACGAAGCGCGTGGTCTGCGCTGGCCTGTGGTGGATGGCAAAGAGACCCTGTGGCGATATCGCGAAGGGTTTGACCCCTATGTGAAAGCGGGCGAGGGGGTGCGTTTCTATGGCAAACCCGATGGCAAGGCGGTCATCTTCGCCCTGCCGTTTGAGCCCGCCGCCGAGTCGCCCGATAAAGAGTACGATCTGTGGCTCTCCACCGGCCGCGTGCTGGAGCATTGGCACACCGGCACCATGACCCGTCGGGTACCCGAGCTTTATCGCGCCTTCCCGGATGCGGTGCTCTTCATGCACCCTGACGATGCCAAGGCTCGCGGTGTGCGCCGTGGCGAAGAGGTGATCGTCTCCTCCCGCCGTGGTGAGGTGAAAACCCGGGTCGAGACCCGTGGTCGCAACCGTCCGCCGAAAGGACTGGTCTTCATGCCCTTCTTTGATGCGAGCCAGCTGGTCAACAAGCTGACCCTGGACGCCACCGATCCGCTCTCGAAAGAGACCGATTACAAGAAGTGCGCCGTCAAGGTGATGAAGGCTTAAGGCGGGGGAGTGCGAGATGAGTCGTAGTCGTCGCCAGTTTCTGGCCGACATGGCCAAGGGGGCCTGCGGTGTGGGCCTGCTTGGCGTGGGGCTCGGTGGCGTGGCCCGCCAGCAGGCACAAGCTGTGCCTGCCCAGGCGCTGCGTCCGCCCGCCGCTCTCGATGAAGCAGACTTCCTCAGCGCTTGCGTGCGTTGCGGGCTCTGCGTCGAGGCGTGCCCCTACGACACCCTCAAGCTCGCCCGGCTGTTTGACCCTGTGACCACTGGCACTCCCTATTTCAAGGCGCGTGCCGTGCCCTGCGAGATGTGTGATGACATTCCTTGCGTGGTGGCCTGTCCGAGCGGGGCGCTGGATCAGCAGATGACCGACATCGATCAGGCCCGGATGGGGGTAGCAGTGCTCATCGATCACGAGACCTGTCTCAACTATCTGGGGCTGCGCTGCGATGTCTGTTATCGGGTCTGCCCGTTGATTGACAAGGCGATCACTCTTGAGCTGCAGCATAACCAGCGTACCGGCAAACACGCCATGTTCCTGCCCACGGTACACAGCGATATCTGTACCGGCTGTGGCAAGTGCGAGCATGCCTGCGTGCTGGAGGAAGCGGCCATCAAGGTGGTGCCACGCCAGCTCGCCAAAGGTGAGCTGGGTCATCACTACCGGCTCGGCTGGGAAGAGAAGGCCAAGGCGGGGAACAAGTCGCTCATCGGCGACAGGCTCACCCTGCCCACCCGTAAACCGGAGGGGTTATGAGTCGTTATCCGGGGGAAGAGGCTCGCATCAAGCTGGGTTGGTGGCGTTCCCACCGCTTCCTGCTGCTGCGTCGGCTGAGTCAGTTCAGCGTGCTCGCGCTGTTTATGCTGGGGCCGCTGGCGGGTATTTGGATCCTCAAGGGCAACCTCTCCAGCTCGCTGTTGCTGGAAACAATGCCGCTGACCGATCCCCTCACGCTGCTGCAGTCGCTGGCGGCGGGTCACTGGCCCATCACCACCCTCTGGCTAGGGGCTGCCATTGTGCTGGCCGGCTACTGGCTGGTTGGGGGACGAGTGTTCTGCTCCTGGGTCTGTCCGGTCAACCTCATCACGGATGCGGCGGCCTGGCTCCGGGGGCGCCTTGGCCTCAAGGGCAATGGCCAGTTCAGCCGTGCGACCCGCTACTGGCTGCTGGCCATGGTGCTGGTGGTGCCAGCGGTGGTCGGGGTGATGGCGTGGGAGTTGGTCAATCCTGTGTCGCTGGCCATGCGCGGTCTGTTGTTTGGCATGGGGGCGGGCTGGGCCCTGCTTGCAGCGCTGTTCCTGTTCGATCTTTTCGTGGTTGAGCGGGGTTGGTGCGGTCATCTCTGTCCGGTGGGGGCCTTCTATGCTCTGGTCAACCGGGTCGGATTTATCAAGATTTCTGCCAAGGGGCGCGAGCGGTGCAACAACTGCATGGATTGTTATGCGGTTTGCCCAGAGCGTCCCATCCTGCGCGGGCCTGTTCACGGTGCCAAGCGCGGTCACGGGCCCTTGATTGCGGCTCAGGAGTGTACCAACTGTGGCCGCTGCATCGATGTCTGCGCGGAACAAGTTTTTGAAATCACTGTAGGTTTTGCCGTCAAGGCAGAAAAAACGTCGGAGAACAAATAATGAAAAAGCTGATTGGAGCAATGCTGGCCTGCCTGATGGCGGGATCCTTGATGGCAGCGGCCCCCGAGATCACCAACAGTACCGGTGGCCTCAAGTCCGAGCGGGGCGCCATCGATCTGGTGACCGATGCCACTGCCGCGCCCCTGAAAAACTTCCGCAAGGATGGCGCGCCCTACGATCGCCAGTACATGCATCAGCCGCCGCTGATCCCCCACGACATTCGCAACTATGAGGTAGATACCAAGGTCAACAAGTGCCTGGCTTGCCACAGCTTCAAGAATGCCAGCGCCATGAAGGCCCCCAAGATCAGCCCGACTCACTTCGAGACCCGCGACGGCCTGACCCTGGGTGAAGTGTCGCCGCGTCGCTACTTCTGCCTGCAGTGCCATGTACCGCAAGCGGATGCCAAGCCGCTGGTGGAAAATACCTTTAAACCGGTTGAAGCGCTGAACTGAGGAATCCATAGATGAAATTACCCGGCTTTATCCAGCGTCTGTGGACCACCTTCAAGTCACCATCGAAGGCGGCTCTCTGGGTCATCCTGCTGATGGGCTTCTTCGGTGGCGTGATTTTCTGGGGTGGCTTCAACACCGCCATGGAAGCATCCAACACCGAGGCCTTCTGCACCAGCTGTCACGAGATGAAGGACAACGTGTTCGAGGAGTATCGCGATACCATCCACTACGCCAACCGCTCCGGTGTGCGGGCCAGCTGCCCGGATTGTCACGTACCCCATGAGTGGACCTACAAGATCATCCGCAAAGTGCAGGCTTCCAAGGAGCTGTGGGGCATGATCACCGGCAAGGTGGATACCCGCGAGAAGTTCGAGTCACACCGGCGCGAGATGGCGGAGCGGGAGTGGCAGCGGATGAAAGAGACTGATTCGCGCGAGTGCCGCAACTGCCACAACTTCGAGTACATGGACTTCTCCCTGCAGGGGCAGCGTGCCGCCAAGATGCACTCTACCAATCTGGCCAGTGGTGAAAGTACCTGCATCGACTGTCACAAGGGGATAGCTCACCAGCTGCCCGACATGACCGGGGTGAAAGGGTTCTGATCCTGCGACGACAGGCCGGGTTTGCCCGGCCTGCGTTTTGTTCATATATGGGACAAGCATCAGATTTGTGTGTCTTTTAAATCCCATATCTCGTGAAACCTTTGATAGAATCAGCCCGCCGTCACACGCTTGAGCAAGTTGGTCACCCCTGTCTGCGTCCGTTTTTGCGCCCTGACAGCTGGCCTCTCATACCCCTTCTCTTCCTGCCTCGTTGACGGCCCATAGCCACAAGGAGCTGCCCGATGGGACAGAAACACAACGCATTTATTCCCCTCAAGATCGCCGTGCTGACGGTCTCCGACAGCCGCACTGCCGCCGATGACAGCTCGGGCGACTATCTGGTCTCGGCCCTTACCGACGCGGGCCATCAGCTGGCCGATCGGGCACTCTGCCCGGACAACCTGTTTCGCATCCGCGCGCGGGTGAGCGAGTGGATCGCCGATGAGGGGGTGCAGGTGGTACTGATTAACGGCGGTACCGGCTTCAACGAACAGAACCGGGTGCCGGAAGCGGTCGGTGTGCTGTTCGAGCGCACCGTACAGGGTTTTGGCGAGATGTTCCGTCAACTCTCTTTTGCCGAGATTAAAGGCTCCGCCATGCAGAGCCGTGCGCTGGCGGGACTCGCCAATCGCACCCTGATCTGCTGCCTGCCCGGCTCCACCGGCGCCTGTCAGCTGGGTTGGGAGCAACTGATCCGCGATCAGCTCGATGCCCGCACCAAGCCGTGCAACTTTGTCTCCCACCTCTGAGAGCAAACGATGAACCAGACCGATCCCAAGCAGACCCAGCCCAACCTGACGCATCTTAACCAGAGCGGCGAAGCCCATATGGTGGATGTGACCGACAAGCAGGTGACCGAGCGCGAAGCCCGCGCCGAGGCGTTTGTTGTCATGGCCCCCGAGACGCTGGCGCTGATCCTGAGCGGCCAGCACCACAAGGGTGACGTGTTCGCCACCGCCCGCATCGCCGGTATCATGGCTGCCAAGAAGACCTCTGATCTGATCCCCCTCTGCCATCCGCTGGCCTTGACCAAAGTCGAGGTGGAGATAGTGCCGCTGGCCGAGCAGAATCGGGTGCATATCCGCACCCTCTGCAAGCTCTCAGGCAAGACCGGGGTGGAGATGGAGGCGCTGACGGCAGCGTCGGTAGCGGCGCTGACCATCTACGACATGTGCAAGGCGGTGCAAAAGGACATGGTGATCGAACAGGTGCGGTTGGTTGAGAAAAAGGGCGGCAAGTCCGGCCATTTTCAGCTGGGGTCAAATAGCGGGGAGCAAGCATGATCAAGGTACTGTTTTTTGCGCAAGTAAGAGAGCTGATTGCCTGTGATGAACTGAGCCTGCCGTGCGACTATGCCACTGCGGAGCAACTGCGTGCGGCGCTCTGTGAACGCGGCGACAAGTGGGCACTCGCCCTCGAGTCAGGCAAACTGCTGGTGGCGGTCAACCAGACCCTGGTGCCTCTCGATACCCCCATCAACGATGGCGATGAGGTGGCCTTCTTCCCGCCGGTGACCGGAGGTTAAGGATGAGCGAGATAATGACCGTGGATCGCACCACTGAGCTGTGCGGTGGTGACGAAGTGGCCTTCTTCACTTTCTCTCCATTAACGACCGGAGGCTGAGCCATGAACGACGTAGCCATTACAGACCGCATTCTGGTGCAGCGTGAGGATTTCTCGCTGGCGGACGAATATGCCCGCCTCGCCACCCGCCCCGATAGTGGCGCCATCGTCACCTTCGTTGGCAAGGTTCGCGACTTCAATCAGGGGGAAGAGGTGAAGGGGTTGGCCCTCGAGCACTACCCCGGTATGACCGAGAAGGCGCTGGCCGATATCGTGCAGGAGGCACGTCGCCGCTGGCCGCTGCAGGAGTGTACCCTCATTCATCGTATCGGCGAGTTGTGGCTTGGCGATCAAATCGTGCTGGTGGCGGTGAGCAGTGCCCACCGCGACGCCGCCTTTGACGCCTGTCACTTCATCATGGATTTCTTGAAAACCCGGGCGCCGTTCTGGAAAAAAGAGCTGACCGCCGAGGGTGTGCAACGCTGGGTCGAGGCGCTTGATCGCGACAACGCCGCTGCTGCCCGCTGGCAAGCCTGACCTGTTCATCACGAGGGGCACAGGTTCAACGGGAACCACGGCCCCGCCAAGGGGCGCGGATGTGCGGGCCCCATCAGGAGAAAGGGAATGAAACCGCTGTTATCTGTTGTCATCGCCGGCGTCTGCGCCGCCACCTTGCATACCGGTGCCGTGCAGGCCGATGAAGTAAAAGTGGCCGTGGCGGCCAACTTCAAGGGCACCATAGAGCGTATCGGCAAGGAGTTCACCGCCAAGACCGGCCACACTCTGGCAATCTCGTCTGCCGCCACCGGCGTGCTCTACACCCAGATCAGTCACGGCGCACCGTTCGATCTCTTCCTCTCCGCCGATGCGGCGACCCCCGAGAAGCTGGAAAAAGAGGGCATGGGGAGCGATCGCTTCACGTACGCCATCGGCCAGCTGGGGTTGTGGAAGAAGGGGGGGCCGGCCCCTGACGAGGCGACCCTGCGCAGCTGGAAAGGCAACCTTGCCATCGCCAATGCCCGCACTGCTCCCTATGGTGCTGCCGCCATGGCGACCCTCACCCATCTCAAGATCGATCCCAAGCAGTACCGGTTGCTGACCGGCGCCAACATCGGCCAGACCTGGCAATTTGTCGACACCGGCAATGCTGAGCTGGGCTTTGTCGCCTGGGCCAATCTGGTTGAGGCGGGCAAGACTGGTGAAGCCTGGGCAGTGCCAGCGAGCTTCTATCCTCCCATCGAGCAGCAGGGGCTGGTATTGAAGAAAGGTGCCGCGGTCGAGGCGCTGGTCGCCTGGCTCAAGGGGCCGGGTCAGGCGCAGATCAAGGCAGCGGGTTATGCCTTGCCCCAATAAGGGGATGGGCCTGATGCGATACCCTGAGTGGTCGGCCTTCGGGTCGGCCACTCTTTGCAATAAGGATGGATACCATGCCGTTGGGGGCATTTATCAACCGGGAGGTCGGCAATGAGTGAAGGGGATCTGCTGGCGGTCTGGCTCACCCTGAAGCTTGCGGCCTGCACCACAGCGATTTTGCTGTTGCTGGCACCGCCGCTGGCCTGGTGGCTGTCGCGCAGTCAGAACAGGCTGCGGCCGCTGGTTGAGGCGCTGGTGGCGCTGCCGCTGGTGCTGCCTCCCACGGTACTGGGTTTTTATCTGCTACTCGCCTTTTCCCCCGAATATGGCTTCGGCGCCTGGTGGCGCGACACCTTTGGCGCCCCGCTCGCCTTCAGCTTTCTCGGCCTGCTGTTTGCCTCCATCCTCTATTCGCTGCCGTTTGTGGTGCAGCCGCTCACCTCCGCCTTCGTCAACATGGGCAACAAGGAGCTGGAAGCTGCTGCGACCCTGGGGCTCGGCCCGCTGGAGCGCTTTTTCCACATCATCTTGCCGATGACCCTGCCCAGCTTCGTAATGGCGGCAGCCCTCGGCTTTGCCCATACATTGGGGGAGTTTGGCGTGGTGCTGATGATTGGCGGCAATATCCCCGGCGAAACCCAGGTACTCTCCATCGCCCTGTTTGATCATGTGGAGGCGATGGATTATCAGAACGCCCATATTCTGGCGGGCGGTTTGATGGCCTTCTCGCTGGTGATGCTGGTGCTGGTCTACGGGGTGTTGCAGCGCAGACAGCGGAGAGTGTTTGGATGAACCAGCCCGCCACTATGCCGCCAGTGAACGAGCAGCACCGCCATGCCCTGAACCTCAATGTCCGGCGCGAGTTTGGCTCCTTTACTCTCGATTGCGCACTGACTCTCGAACTGGGGGGGATCCTCGGCCTGTTCGGCCCCTCGGGCTGTGGCAAGAGCACCCTGCTGCGCATCATCGCCGGACTCGATCGCCGAAGCGGGGATCGCTTGCGGTGGCGCGATCGGGAGTATGCTCAACTGCTGCCCGAAGCGCGCCGGATCGGGCTGGTGTTTCAGGACTCGCGCCTCTTCCCCCATCTGACGGTGCTCGGCAATCTGCAACTGGCGGCCCGCAAGGGGCGAGGGCGCTGGCAGCCCGAAGCGCTGGCGGCGCGGCTCGGTTTTGCCGATCTGCTGGGGCAGCCTGCCCATGCCCTCTCTGGCGGTCAACGCCAGCGGGTAGCTCTGGGGCGGGCGCTGCTGGCCGAGCCTGATCTGCTGCTGCTCGATGAGCCTTTTTCTGCGCTCGATCGGCGCAGCCGCATCCATCAGGCCCATGTGCTCAAGGGGTTGCAGCAGGAGAGCGGCATCCCGATGATCTTCGTCAGCCACGCCATGGAGGAGGTGAGCTTGCTCTGCGATCAGCTGGTGCTGCTGGAAGGTGGCAGGGTGGAGGCGCAAGGCCGGCCGAGCGAGATCTTCGCCCGAACGGATCTCTCGCTCGCCAGCCGTGACGATGCCGGGGTGATGCTTGATGCGACCTTGGCCCACTATGATGACGACGAACAGATGGCGACCCTGCAGCTTGGTGAGCAGCAGTTGCGGGTCACCATGACCCATGTGCCGGACGAGAGTGGCCCTTTGCAGATCAAGGTGGCGGGGCGCGATGTGGTGATCGCCACCGCCCCCATCGAGCACTCCAGTCTCTCCAACTGTCTCGTCACCCGTCTGCTGGCGGTGCGCGAGGTGCGTCCCGGCCAGACCCTGTTGCAGTTGGCGCTGGGTGAGCAGATACTGCTGGCCCGGATCACCAGCCGCTCCGCCAGGCGGCTGGCGCTGGCGCCGGAGCAGCAGATCTACGCTTATATCAAGGCGGTGAGTCTGGTCAGCGAAGGCTGATTGGGCGCCGTGCTGATAACGTGGCAGGATGGCCACGGGCAACATAACAACAAGAGATGGTTCAGGTGATGAGTCGAGAGGCAATACACTGATGCGCCGCAATCAGGTGATGAAATTCAACGGTCTTGCCCTGCGCAGTGCGGGGGAGGGCCCCTTGCTGTTGCTGCTGCATGGGCTGGGCTCCTCCAGCCTCGACTGGCAGGCGCAGATCGAACGGTTTTCCGAGCACTACCGGGTGGTGGCGCTGGACTTGCGCGGCCACGGCCAGAGCATGCAGGAGGGGCCGTTCGATGTGGCGACCCTGGCAGCCGATGTGGTGAACTGGCTCGACGAGCAGCCGGAGCCCGCCTGGGTGGTGGGATTGTCGCTCGGGGCCATGGTGGCGCTGGAGCTGGCGCTGCAACTCCCCCACAAGGTGCAGGGACTGGTGCTGGTCAACGGTTTTAGCGAGTTTCTGCTGGAAACACCCAAAGAGCAGGAGCGTTACGCCCAGCGCCTCAAATGGCTGCGCTGGTTTGGCATGCGCCCGCTCGCCTGGTGGCTGGGACGCGAGCTCTTCCCGGGCCCGGATCTGGCGCAGGTGCGCCATACCTTCCGGCTGCGTTTCGTGCGCAATAAAAAGAAAACCTACAAGGCGCTGCTGGAGGCGCTACCGGGCTGGTCGGTACGTGCCCGGCTCGGCTCCATCTGGCTGCCGGTGGCCATCATCTCCACCAGTCACGACTATCTGCCGCTGGCCAAACGGGTAGAGCAGTTTGCCGCCCTGCCCAACGCCACCATCCACACCCCCAACGGCCACCACGCCTGGCCTGCGGAAGATCCTTCCGGATTTAATCATTTGCTTCACCGGATTTTAGAAACCCATTAAACTTGTCGCCCTTTTACCCCGTGTATGTATTGGTTCGATCGCCTTGCCAAAGGCATAAGGCAAGGCAATCGGACCCATTTCTGATCTATTAACAGGTGTTTCCTCATGTCTGAAGTAATGAAAATGGCCATCGATGATGGCTCGACCAACGTCAAGGTGAGCTGGATTGAGAACAAGGTGCTCAAAACCATCATCTCTCCCAACTCCTTTCGCAAGGATTGGAAGAGCGCCGCATTGCGTAAAGACAAAAAGATCTACAACTACGAGATAGGCAACACCAAGTACACCTACGACGCGACTTCCGACAAGTCTCTGGCCACCACTCATGTGGAGTACCAGTATGACGATCTCAACCTGCTCTCAGTGCATCATGCCCTGTTGCAGGCCGGTGTGACGCCGTGCGATGTCGCCATCACCGTAACCCTGCCCATCACCGAGTTTTACAACCCGGATGATTGCCAGCGTAACGAAGAGAAGATCGAGAAGAAACGCCGCAACCTGATGCGTCCGATCACCCTTAACAAGGGCGAGCTGTTCAATATCGTCAGTGTCGAAGTGATGCCGGAGAGTCTGCCTGCTGCGCTCTCCCGCCTGATTGGCTCAGGCTGCAACGAGTTCACCAAGACTCTGGTGATCGACTGTGGCGGCACCACTCTGGATATGGGGATCATCGTCGGTGAGTTTGATGATGTCTCCGATGTCTACGGTAACAACGAGATCGGTGTCTCCATGGTGACCGACGCTACCCGCAAGGCGCTGGCCGCAGCAGACAGCGACTCCAGCTATCTGGTGGCCAACGAGTTTATCAAGCGTCGTCACGACATGAGCTTTGTACGCGATGTGGTCAACGATGAGAGCCAGATCCCCAAGATCCTCGAGAAGATGCAAAACAAGATCGACGAGCTGGGCACTCAGGTTGCGCATGAAGCGAAGAAGTTCGCCAAGAACCCGAACCGTGTCTATCTGGTCGGTGGCGGCGCATCTCTGATTTATGACGCGATCAAGGCGGCCTATCCCACCCTAGGTGACCGTGTCGAGCTGCTGGACGATGCTCAGTCCGCGCTGGCTCGTGAAATCTGCCTCTACACCACGGAAGAGGATGAAGTCTATCGCGAAGCGCCTGTGATGGCCGAGGTTGACGATGAGTAGTCAACTCAAGCGCATGACCTTCTCCATCTATATGGATCCGGGTGCGCTGGAGTCTGATCGCTATGCGGTCGGGGTATTGCAGAACTGGTATCAACGGGCGCGAAAGATCCAGGAGGGCACCGAGGAGTTTGACTTCTCCAAGAGCCGTTTCCACAAGGATATCTACCTCTCCGGCATGTTCATGTACGTGCTGGCGCCCAACCTCTGCAAAGCGATTGCCAATGCACTGGGGCCGGAGCAGGTGAGCATGACGACCCTGCGTCATGCCTTTGCCAGCTGTGGTTTCAATCTGGGGGAGGTCGCTGGCGAGGCGCAGCCTGCCGCAGATGTGATGATCGACGAGATAGTGGCCAGACTGGCCCCACAGCTGGGACAGAGTGATACCACTTCACTGGTGGACGAGATTGTCAGCCGGCTTGGCGAGCAGCAACCCGCCGAGATGTGGGATGAACTCAGACAGGGACTGCCTGCCGCGCTGGATCATGACCAACTGGCCGAAGCCATCGCTGGCAAGCTGCCATCAGCAGGGGCCGAGCAGGATCTGGCTCCCCTTGCCAGCAGTATCCAACTGCTCTCTCGCCAACTGGAAGAGCAATCCCGGCTGATCCGCGAGCAGCACAGATTGATCCAGCGACTGGCCAGTTCCCCCGCTCGACAGAGTGTTGTCGGCACAGAGGCAGAACCTTTGATCGAGGATCTCTCCAGTCAGGTGGCCAGTATGAAAAAGGTCAAAGCCAAGGGGATCTTCTGATCCCCGATAGCGTTGCTAAATCGGAATACAAAAGCCGAACCACAGGGTTCGGCTTTTTTGATCCCATTGTCCCGTCCTGAATATGGTTTACACCTTTCCCCCAATAAATGGAGAACCCGATGGGACAAGGTGTGAAACGGACACAGCGCGATTACTCGCTGACTTTTAAACTGGCACTGGTCGAGCAGATTGAAAAAGGCGAACTTACCTACAAACAGGCTCAGGTGCGTTATGGCATTCAGGGCCGCTCCACCGTTCTGGTATGGTTGCGTAAACATGGTCGGCAAGATTGGAGCCAGGGGGCTTCTGTGCGTGCCGGCAGGAGCATCACCATGCCTGACCCCGACAACCAGACACCCGAACAGCGCATCAAGGAACTCGAGCAACAGCTGGCGCTGATGAGTCAGAAGGCCCAGTTTTTTGAGGCCGTCGTCGATGTACTGAAGAATGACTACGGCGTCTCCATCGTAAAAAAGCGACCCGGCAAGTCCTCTCGCAGCGGCAAGTCGAGAGGCTGAGCATTGTCAGGGCTTGCCTGTTTCTGGGGATAAGCCGGCAGGCTTACTACAAGCGCAATCGGGTTGCAGACTTACGCCATGCACAAGGACTGCAGGTGGTGCGCTTCGTGCGTCAGGTTCGACTGCGACAACCTCGGGTGGGCACGCGCAAGCTGCATTATCTGCTGCAGGGTCAGAATGATGGCGGGCTCAAGGTCGGGCGGGACAGGCTGTTTCAGATATTGGCCGAGCACCGCTTGCTGGTGCTGCCCAGACGGGCGTATCACAAGACCACCCACAGTTTTCACCGTTTCTACCGTCATCCCAACTTGCTCAAGGCGGGGCCAGAGCAGGTCACACCGGTGGCCCCGGAGCAGGTCTGGGTCGCAGATATCACCTATCTGCCAGCCAGGAGCGGGCCGCTGTACCTGAGCCTGGTGACGGATGCGTACTCACGCAAGATAGTGGGCCATCACGTGCACGAAGGAATGCATGCCAAATCGGTGGCGATGGCGTTCAAGACAGCACTGAAGCAACGACGTGGCGGCGGTGAACTCATCCATCACTCTGACCGCGGCGTGCAGTATTGCTCGGGGCTGTATCAGTCATTACATGAAAGGTACGGGGTGAAATGCTCGATGACGGATGGGTATGACTGTTATCAGAATGCGTTGGCGGAGCGGGTGAACGGGATTTTGAAAGGAGAGTTATTGTTGCAAAGCCCGCAGGATTTGACGCAAGCGCGGGAAATGGTGCGTGAAGCGGTAGATATTTACAACGAGGAGCGGCCGCATCATGCGTTGAAATACAGAACCCCCGATGCGGTACATAGGGGGTTCTGAGTAGAGAAATGCTAGTTGAAAATGTGTAAACCTATTTCAGGACTAGACACATTTGGGTCAAGGGTGAGAGCAGACCGGGCAGTCGGGGCGCTTGGGCAGTTTCATCTCGCGGAAGGTGCCGCTCAGGCCGTCGATCATCAGCAGGCGGCCGCTGTAGCTTTTGCCCATGCTGGCCAGGATCTTGATGGCTTCAAGTGCCTGCAGGCTGCCCACCAATCCCACCACGGGGGCGAGCACACCTGCCTCGACGCAGGTGAGGGCCTGCTCGCCAAACAGGGCGCTGAGGCAGGCGTAGCAGGGCTCATCTTCCTGCCAGGTGAAGCTGCAGAGCTGACCCTCCAGCCGGATGGCGGCGCCACTGACCAGCGGTATTTTGTGCTGGCGTGCCTTTTGATTCAGCAGGTTGCGAATGGCCAGGTTGTCGGTGCAATCGAGCACCAGCTGGTGCAGGGGCAGCAGGGTATTGAGCGGCGCCTCATCGGCCACGGCAGCGTGGGTCTCCACCTTGAGCCAGGGATTGAGTGCGCGCAGCGATTGCGCTGCTGAGTCTACTTTGTAGTGGCCAATTCGCTCATCGTTGTGTAGCACCTGACGCTGCAGGTTGGATAGCTCCACCTTGTCGAAATCGACTAGGGTGAGCTGGCCAACCCCGGCCACCGCCAGATACTGGCTGGCGGCGCAACCAAGGCCACCGGCGCCGATCACCAGCACACGGGCCTGCTTGAGCGCCTCCTGTCCCTCGAAGTCGAAGGATTTGAGGATGATCTGGCGGTTGTAGCGCAGCAGTTCGGCGTCGCTCAGGATCTCGCTCACAGCAGCAATCCCCCGAATGGCTCCACGGTCACCGTCTCGCCCGCGGCGACGCGGCCCCGTTCCCGTTCAAGAACGATGTAGCAGTTGGCTCGCGACAGGGAGCTGAACACGGCGGAGTCCTGCGAGCCGGTGCTGCGCACCTCGAGGCCGTTCGGTCCCTGACTCAGGATGCCGCGCTGGAAGTCGAGTCGGCCCGGGCTCTTTTTGAGTGGCTCGGCCGCAATGGCTTGCAGCTGGAGCGGGCGCTCGAAGTGCTGGCCCGCCAGCTTGGCCAGCGCCGGTTGCACCAGCTGATCGAAGGTGACCATGGCGGAGACGGGGTTGCCCGGCAGGCCGAAGAACCAGGCGCGGGGCAGACGGCCAAAAGCAAACGGCTTGCCCGGCTTGATGGCCAGCTTCCAGAAGCCAATCTCGCCGAGCTCGTCCAGCAGTTGTTTGGTGAAGTCCGCTTCCCCCACCGAGACGCCGCCGGTGGTGATGAGTACATCGGCCTCTTCGTCGGCGCGGATAAAGGCGGCGCGTAGCTGGGCGGGATCGTCGGGGATGATGCCAAGGTCGAGGCAGTCGCAGCCCATGCGCGCCAGCATGGCCCGTACGCCATAGCGGTTGGAGTCATAGATATCGCCGTGGGCCAGCGGGGTACCAACCGGTTTGAGCTCATCGCCGGTGCTGAAGATGGCCACTTTCAGCGGGCGACGCACCGTGACGGTAGCCACGCCGAGGGAGGCCAGTAGTGGCATTTCGCGCGGGGTGAGGCGAGTACCGGCTGGCAGCACGCAGGCGCCCTTGCCGATATCGCTGCCGGCGCGGCGGATATTCTGGCCCGGTTCGGGTTGTGCCAGAAAAGTGATCCGATCGCCGTCGGCCTGCGTTTCTTCCTGCATCACCACTGCATCTGTCCCTGCGGGAACCGGGGCGCCGGTCATGATCCGCACGCAGTGACCGGCGGGCCACTCGCCCTGATAGGGCTGACCGGCAAAGGCTTTGCCCGCCATGATGAGCGGGATGCCAGCGGCGAGATCGGCCAACCGCACGGCGTAACCGTCCATAGCGGAGTTGTCGAAGGGGGGCACGGCGAGGGGAGAGGCGATGTCGCTGGCAAGAACCCGGCCAAGGGCCTCTGGCAGGGGCAGTTGCTCGCTGTCGCAGCAGCAGGCGAGTTGTTCCAGCATCCCTTGCAGGGCATCGCTTAAGGGGAGTAGTCCGCTGGTATCAAATCCCATCGTCATGACCTCTTTCTATGATTGAAGGCGGGATTATCACAAAAATCCCCGGGTATGGGCAGGTTATCTCAAGGGAATCTCGGGGTAATCGGCGCTAAAACGGGGGTTGATGGCCATAAAGTATGAGGTGACGCACAAGTTGACTTGAATCTTGGCGGCAATGGCCGTTTACTATGCCGCCATAACAGATGGCTGTCACATCCTGTGTGGCGACCATTACAGCGATACCGTCGGCCCCGTACGCCGCAATAACATAAGGGGTTGCTCCTTGAGCTGCCCTCACAGTCCCTGAGCGTGGGAGAGAAGATAATGACAACCTTAAGTCCGGAAGCCTTGCTGGTCAGGGCTGCCCTCGAAGCCCAGGGACTGGAAACTCCCCTGGTCACCAACGAGCTGAATAGTCAGCAGAAGCGGGAGAAGATCGAAGGCCATATGCGCTCCATCATGGAGACGCTGGGGCTGGATCTGACCGATGACAGTCTGGCCGAAACGCCGCATCGCATCGCCAAGATGTACGTCAACGAGATCTTCTCAGGCCTCGACTATTCCACCTTCCCCAAGGTGACGGTGATCGAGAACAAGATGCAGGTGGACGAGATGATCATGGTGCGGGACATCAGCCTCACCAGCACCTGCGAACACCACTTCGTCACCATCGACGGGCTGGCCCATGTGGCCTATATCCCTCGTGGCAAGGTAATTGGCCTGTCGAAGATCAACCGCATCGTGCAATTCTTCGCCCGCCGTCCCCAGGTGCAGGAGCGGCTGACCCAGCAGATCCTGCTGGCGCTGCAGACCCTGCTCGGTACCAAGGATGTGGCCATCAGCATCAAGGCGACCCACTACTGTGTCAAGGCGCGCGGAGTGATGGATTCGACTTCTTACACCACCACCACCTCCCTCGGCGGGGTGTTCAAGACCCAGCCCGATACCCGGGCCGAGTTTCTCGGTGGCCTGCGCGGATAAAATAGCGGTTGTTTTGTAACCGCCACGCTGAATAAACGAGACGCCAGCAGCCCTTGCTGGCGTTTTTATGGACGATAGCCAGAGATGGCGAGCCTGCATCGACCACTTTCTCTATTTTCGTAAGCGAATATTTCATGTTCGTGATCGAACGCTCAAAGTGTGAAAATCTTGACTGGTAGCTCTTCGGAACCAACCTGTCCCCATCTTAAGATGCTTGCCATTACCAGCAGGGCATCATTTACAGGTTGGAGTAGCCGTGTTTCGTTCAATCAAACATCAGGTCATGTTTTTTGGTGGCTGTATTTTACTGGCTACCGTGTTGAGTGTGGTCGGGTATAGCTATCTGTCTCTTGCGACTATGCAAGGTGGTATTCAGGGCGAAATGCGCGAGACAACTCGTCAGGATGCCGGACGATGGCTGGTGGCTCTGGCTGGTCAACAAGCCGGCGAGATTGCAGGCACCTTTGAACAAGCCCTTAATACAGCAGAGACACTTGCCGCCATGCTGGCTGGCAATGTTCATCAACCCAGGCCATTGGACCGGGCTACCGTGACTGCCTTGCTCAAGGATGTTGCTGAACGGAACAGCGACTTTCTCAGTATCTACAGTGGTTGGGAGCCTAATACCTTTGATGGTCAGGACAGTGCGTATTTGACTAACGGGGTACATAGCCAGGCCACTGGCAACTTTGCCCCTTACTGGAGTCGTGGTCCAGCCGGGTTCACCATCAAACCGCTGGGCGACTATTACAGCAAGAGTTTGAGCAAGACCGGTATCCGGGCATCGGAATGGTATCTCTGTCCGATGGAGAGCAAGGCAGCCTGTGCTGTCGACCCTTCCGTTTATACCGTGAATGGCCAACCGATGCTCTTGACCTCTTTTGTTGTGCCCGTTCTGGATCAGGGCCGCTATCTGGGGATGGTCGGGGTCGACTATTCCCTCAACTACCTGCAACAGTTGGCCAAGCAGGTAAGTGGCCAGGTGTTCTCTGGCCAGAGCCGGGTCAGGATCATCAGTCCACACGGCATCATCGCCGCGGATTCGGCGCAACCTGATGTGATCGGGGGGCGGCTTGAAGAGTCTGGCTTGATGGATCTGCTCAACAAGGGAGAGACCAGTAGTCAGCAAGTTTCGGGTCAGTTGCGCGTGCTGGTGCCAATCCATCTTAAAGGGGTCACTAAAGCCTGGGGGATCATCATTGAGGTGGCTGATACGGCGCTGTTTGCAGATGCTGATCAGGCTGAACAGGCGAGAGCCGCTGATTTCAGCGAGAGTTTGTGGATGCAACTGCTGGTTGGGATCGTGGTGGCATGCCTTGGTCTTGTCGGCTTGGCCTGGGCTGCCGGATCCATCTCGCGCCCGGTACAACAGACCGCCAGCATAGTCAGACGTCTTTCTGCCGCTGGAGGGGACTTGACCCAACGCCTCAATGTGATGCGTAAAGATGAGACTGGCGAGTTGGCTGAGGGGATCAACCGGTTTGTCAGCACTATTCATCATATTGTGAGTGATACGGCACAAAGTGGCCGCGACTTGCAGCTAGCTGCCCACCAATCTGCCGAGCTGGCTCAGCAAGGATTGTCCAATAGCCATCGGCAATTGGAAGAGATTGAACTGGTTGCAGCAGCCATCCACGAAATGGCCTCGACGGCGGACTCCGTCTCCAGCAGTGCACAGATTACCGCTGATGCTGTAGATGAGACCCGCAAAGCGGTGCATAGAGGTCAGCATGTGGTGAGTAATTCCGCTAGTGGTATCCGTGAGCTGAGTGTGCAAGTAGATGTGGTGGCACAGCGGATTGCCGAGTTGCAGCAACAGGGTCAACAGATCGGTTCGATTCTCGATGTGATCCGTACCATTTCGGAACAGACCAATTTGTTGGCTCTGAATGCAGCGATTGAGGCCGCTCGTGCCGGGGAACATGGTCGGGGGTTTGCGGTGGTTGCGGATGAGGTCAGGGGATTGGCGTCCAAAACCCAGGCTTCAACCAAAGAGATCCAGGGCATGATCGAGCGCCTTCGTCAGACCACGGCAGAAGCTGTGAGTACCATGGGAGAGGGAAAAAACTTGAGTGAGCTGGCATTGCAGGATGCAGAGCTTGCCGTGACCGAGCTTGCGACGATAGTTATGTCGGCAGACCGGATCCAGGATATGGCGACTCAGATCGCCAGTGCGGCAGAGGAGCAGTCCAAGGTCACCGATGATATCAGTCGAAATGTCAGCAACATTCATGACGCGGCAACCGCATCGACCCGTTTGGCTAACCAGCAGGATGAACAAAGTCAGCAGATGCATAAGTTAGCCAGCGATGTAATGGACAAGATTGGGCGCTTCCGCTATTAAGTTTTTACCCCCTTATAGTTGATCTTTCATCCAAATGACCCCTATTTTGAACGGGGTCATTTGAGTTGCTTTAATTTTAATCACAAGACTCTTTCCGAACCGCAATAATCCGGCTATTCTACCGCCCCTCTCGGCTCTCGCTGCCGCTCATGGAATTCAGAGATATTCATCAAGGTTGGATGGTGCGCCACTGAACAGGTGGCCAGATAGTTCATGCCAGGAGGGCGTGAACCGGACGAGTGCTACGAATTTAACGACCACCAGGATATCCCATGAATACCAGTTCCATGACCATAGGCAAAAAACTCACCGCCGGCTTTGCCGTGCTCGGTTTGATGGTCGCCTTTATCGGCGGTTTTTCCCTTGTCCAGTTTGGCAACATGAATGATGTTGCCATCCGGTTTACCGACAGCATCTTGCCAGCGGTCAATCGCACCAGCGCGATCGGGGATTCTCTCGGTGAGTTGCGTCGTTATGAGCTGGGTTATTTCGTGGTGGCTGCCGAGCCGCTGAAAAGGGCTGAATATCGGAATATTGCCAGCCAACAGCTTAACTCGATCGCGCAGCAGCTGATTGCCCATGACAAGACGATCTGGCCTGAGGATGTGGCGGAGCGCCGTACCTTCGATACGGTGAAATCTGACTGGGATCGTTACGTCGCCCTGCACCAGCGAGTCAAACAGCTGCAAGACAGCGATCAGCTTGCCGAAGCCCAACGCATCTTCCTTGAGGAGGGGGTTCCCCTTTACACCGCGCTGAGCAAGTCAGTGGCCTCCCTTATCCAGATTAACCATGGTTATGCGTCTGAATCCCGCAGCGACATTGTCGACTCTTATCAATCCGCCAATCTGAGTGTCACCATCGCGCTGGTGATCGGTTTGATCCTTGTGGTGGTGCTCTCCGTGGTACTGACCCGCCAGATCCGCGATCCGCTGATCATGCTGGCCCGTCAGGCCCAGCGTATTGCCAATGGCGATCTGGGTCAGGGCGAACTGCAGCAGTGGATCCGTGACAGCCGCTTCAACCGCGATGAACTGGGTCAGCTGGGCGCCGCCATCAACCGGATGCAGGGTTCCCTCTCCGATCTGGTGAGCGAGATCGCCGGCTCCGTGAGCCAACTCAGCAGCGCAGTGGAGGAGGTGAGCGCCATCTCCAGCCAGTCTGCCAGCGGCATGGCCATCCAGCAGAACGAAGTCTCCCAGGTGGCGACCGCCATGAACGAGATGCAGTCCACCGTCAACGAAGTGGCCCGCAACACCACGGATGCCATGAGCGCCGCCAAGGATGCCTCCCGCACCTCTGCTGCTGGCAGCGAAGTGGTACGCAGCTCCATTGCCAGCATCGAAGAGGTGTCGGTCAAGATTGAACAGGCGGGCACAGTAGTGCAGCAGCTGGAGGCCGACAGCGCCAACATCAGCGTGGTGCTGGATGTGATTCGCGATATCGCCGGTCAGACCAACCTGCTGGCCCTTAACGCCGCCATCGAAGCGGCCCGTGCCGGTGAGCAGGGTCGTGGTTTTGCGGTCGTTGCGGATGAAGTGCGTTCATTGGCCCAGCGGACCCAGGACTCCACCGCCGAGATCAGCAAGATGATCGAACTGTTGCAGAGCCGCGCCGCCGAGGCAGGCAACGCCATGCAGCTGAGTCGTCACCAGATGCAGGAGAGCGTTGGTCTGGCGCGGGATGCCGGTACCAGTATCGAGACCATCAATGGTGCCGTGGTGCGCATCACTGACATGAATACCCTGATCGCCACCGCCACCGAAGAGCAGAATGCGGTGACCGAAGAGCTCAACCGCAGCATCGTCAACATTCACAATGCCGCTGACGAGAATGCCCAGGGCGCTCATCAGATCGCTCAGGCTTGCGTCGAGCTGAGCAAGCTGGCAAGCACCCTGCACCATATGACCCAGCGCTTCACCCTCTAAGGGTTGATGCATGGATAACAGAAGGCCCCACCAATTGGCGGGGCCTTGTTGTTTCTGGCGTTGTGGAAGGGCTCAGCTCAGGCCGACTATCTCGCCGTTCTCATCGATATCGATATGGCGATAGGCAGGCAGGCTGCCCAGCCCCGGCATGGTCATGATGGGGCCCGCCAGCGCATAGACGAAGCCGGCACCGGCGCAGAGCTTTACCTCGTCGATGGGCACCTCGAAATCGGTCGGCACCCCCTTGAGGGCAGGGTCATGGCTGATGGAGAGCGGCGTCTTGGCCACGCAGATGGGCAAGTGATCCCAGCCTTCGGCGGAAAGTTGCGCCAGCTGCTGGCGGGCTTTGTCGGATAGCTGCACTCCGCGGCCACCGTAGCCGCACTCCACCAGGGTCGCCAGCTTGGCATCGAGGCTCATCTCGTCGGGGTAGAGCAGTTTCACCTTGCTAGGTTGCTCGCAGGCGGCGACCACGGCGCGGGCCAGCTCGCTGGCGCCTGCGCCACCCTGGGTGAAGGCATTGGAGATAGCTGCGCCACAGGCACCGGCTTGCTGCGCTTCATGGGCCAGCAGCGCTAGCTCGGCCTCGCTGTCGGTAGGGAAGCGGTTGATGGCGACCACCACCGGCACCCCGTAACGGCGGGCGTTCTGGATATGCCAGGCGAGGTTGGCGCAGCCCTGCTTGAGGGTCGGCAGATCCTCCCCTTGCAGACTGGCAGGCAGCGGCTGGCCCGGGCGGATATCGAGCAGGCCGCTGTTGGCCTTGAGGCCGCGCACCGTGGCCACCAGTACTACGCAGGCGGGGGGGATGCCGGATTGGCGGCTCTTGATGTTAAAGAACTTCTCCAGCCCCATGTCGGAGCCAAAACCCGCCTCGGTCACCACATAGTCGGTCAGACCGAGGGCGATGCGATCGGCGATCACCGAGGAGTTGCCGTGGGCGATATTGGCAAAGGGGCCTGCGTGTACCAGCACCGGCGTCTGCTCGGTGGTCTGCATCAGGGTCGGTTGCAGCGCATCTTTGAGCAGCACCGTCATGGCGCCTGCTACTTCCAACTGTTCGGCGGTGACGGGCTTGCCGTGAATATCGCGGGCCAGCTGGATGCGGCCGATGCGATCGCGCAGATCCTTGAGATCGCTTGCCAGCGCCAGAATGGCCATTAGCTCGGAGGCGGCGGTGATGACGAAGCGATCGCAGCGCTCCACACCATCGGCAGCGCCGCCCTGACCTATGGTGAGGTGGCGCAGGGCGCGGTCATTCATGTCGAGGGTGCGCGGCCAGAGGATATGGGCCGGGTCGATCTCGAGCCGCGGCAAACCGGTTCTGGCGGTGAACTCATCGCCGAGTTTTTGCTCGTGGAACAGGCGGGCATCGAGGGCTGCAGCCGCCAGATTGTGGGCTGCCGTTAGGGCGTGAAAATCGCCGGTGAGGTGGAGGTTCATCTCCTCCATCGGCACCACCTGGGCGTGGCCGCCACCGGCAGCGCCCCCCTTGACCCCGAATACCGGGCCGAGGCTCGGCTGGCGGATAGTGGCGATGCTGGGCTGGCCAATATGGTTGAGCCCCATGGAGAGGCCAAGGGTGGTCACCGTTTTCCCTTCACCGAGCGGGGTCGGGGTGATGGCGCTCACCAGTACCAGCTTGCCGCTCTGTGTGGGCTGAGACTTGAGCAGGTCGAGGCTGAGCTTGCCTTTGTAGTGGCCATGAGGGCTGAGCAGGTGCTGGGGGATGGCGAGGCGTTCGGCCAGCGCGTGAATGGAGAGACAGGGGGACTGGCGGGAGATCTCGATATCGCTTAGCATCAGCACCTCGTTGGCATATCGGGGTAAAATATGCGGCGCAGTCTAGTGGAATATAACGGGTAATCCAATGACGAAAACGATTTTATTTGGTGAGGGTGAGGTTCGTCAGAATCCTGTTCGGCTGGAGCTCAACGCACTCTATCATCCCCCCAAGCAGCCGATGACGGCGCTGGGGATTGTCAGCGCGCTGGTGCCGTTGTTCGGTTTCGGCTGGCAGGCGATGACCCAGGACCCCGAAACCCAGCTGCGCCACGAGATCCGCAAACGGGTCAACAAGCACAAGACCGACGAGGCAAACCTCATTCTGATCCTGCAGCTTGCCGCCATGTTTGACTGCCCCGAGATTGAAGTGGCGCTCCCCTATGCCCTCGGTGAGCCGCAGTTGTCGGTTGTCCGCACCCGTTTGCCACGTTGGCAGTTAAGCCTCGAGCAGGAGCGTCTGCTAGCCAAGCTCACTCCTGTTGCCGCATCCACCACCACACCCGACCAGCGTTAGGTTTCAAGCCGGGTCAGCAGGCCGGATAGTCAGGCCCTATCCTCTGCTCTGGCAATCAGGTCGGCGCATCCCACTGTTGCGGGGCGAGATAGCGCTCCTGCACGAACTCGATAAAGCAGCGCACCTTGGCCGAGACGAAGCGGCGGTGCGGATAGACCGCATAAAGTCCCACATCTCCCTTGTCCCACTCTGGCAGCAGGCTGACCAGCTGCCCTGACCGCAGGGCCTCCCCCACGATAAAGGTGGGCTGCAATATGATGCCCTGATCATCACAAGCGGCGCGGGTCATCGCCACCCCGTTGTTGGCCCGCAGCGGCCCCTGTGGCCGGATGCTCTGCTGCTCGCTTCCCCGTTTGAAGTGCCACTCCGGCTGGGTCAGGGTGTAGATCAGACAGTCGTGCTGTTTGAGATCCTCGGGTTTTTCCGGTCTGCCCTTGCGTGCCAGATAGGCGGGGCTGGCGCAAAGCTCGACCCGAATGGTGGCAAGCTGGCGCGCCACCAGCGAGGAGTCGCTGAGGTGGCCGATCCGCAGCGCCAGATCGAACCCCTCTTCCACTAGCGCGACCCGCCGGTCGCTGTACTCGATATCGAGCTTGAGATCGGGAAAGCGCTGGCGAAACAGCGGCAGGGCCGGGGAGAGGTGCAGATAGCCAAAATCCATCGGCACCGAGAGCTTGAGGGTGCCGTTCGGCTGCTGGTTGTGGTGGGTCAGCTGGCTGTGGGTCTCTTCCAGCTCCGCCAGCAGGGCGAGGGAGCGCTGGTAGTAGAACTGGCCCGCTTCGGTGGGATTGACCTGACGGGTGGTGCGCGACAGAAGCCGGGTGGCGAGGGACTCCTCCAGCTGCTGCATCAGTTTGGAGGCCATGGCGACCGAGATGCCGAGCTGGTTGGCGGCCTTGGTAAAGCTCTGGCACTCCACCACCTTGATAAAGGTGCGCATGGCAGCGATCTGGTCCATTTTCCATCCTCAGTAAATAATGAATTTAATAAATCACTGATTATTCATCTTCAGAACGAGGTTAGCATTTTAACCACTGATGTGAACCCCAAGATGAAGGAACGAACGGATGAAAATGACCAAGGCTCTGCTGGCCTCCTGCCTGTTTATGGCTACCCCCCTGATGGCGGCGGATTACGATGTGGATGCGGCGCACACCACGGTGCAGTTCAAGGTGGGTCACCTGGGCTTCTCCGAGCTGGTGGGTCGCTTCAACACCTTCAGCGGCACCTTCAGCATGGATGACGCCAACCCGGCGGCCGCCAAGGCGAGCTTTGAAGTGGATGCCGCCAGCGTCGACTCCAATCACGAAGCCCGCGACAAGCACCTGCGCAGCCCTGACTTCCTCGACGTGAAGCAGTATCCCAAGATGACCTTCGTCAGCTCCGCTTACGAGGGCACCAAGGATAAAGGCGTGCTGAAAGGGACTCTGACCCTGCACGGCGTCTCCAAGGAAGTGGCATTCGATCTGGTCAAAATTGGCGAGGGCAAGGATCCCTGGGGCGGTTACCGCAGCGGCTTCAACGCCTCCACGACCATCAAGCGCAGTGACTTTGGCGTGAGCTACATGCTGCCCGGCATCCCGGACGAGATGAACATCAACCTGTTTGTCGAAGGCGTGCGCAAGTAATGGGCGCGGAACTTCTGCTGCAAACCCTGGCGGCTCCTCTGGGAGCCGCTTTGCTATCGTGGCGCTGGCCGCGACTGGGGTATCTGTGGGGCGCGCTGGCGCTCTGGCTGGTGGGAGCCTGGCTCGGCGGCCTCTATGGCATACCGGAAAAGGCGTGGCAGTGGCTGCCGCTAACCCTGCTTGTCCCCGCCATTGCGGCTCAGGTGAACGATCTGCGCGGCTCGCTGCTGCTCTTTGCCGTGTTCAGCGCGCTGGTGTGGTGGCAGGGATTGGCATCGGTATTGGCGAGCGAACCCGGGATCTGGCCGGCACTGCTGCCCGCCATCCTCTGGTTTGGCTGGAGCACCTTGCGCTGTGATAGCCGCGAGGGGCTCGGGTTTGCCTTCGGTTTTATCTGGTTGGCGCTGGTGATCGGCATCGATGGTAGCCTGCTGATTGCCCAGCTGGCCGGTGCGCTGGCCGCTTTCGCCGGCTTTCGTGCCCTGCTCGCCACCTTTGTTGGCATCAATGTAGCCCCAGCCGGTCTGGCGCTGGTCCTCGCCTTTGTCCAGATGCTGGCCTGGCAATATGTGGAGGTGCCGCTGGTGGTGTTGCTGCCGGTCTGGTTGCTGCCGCTGCTGGAGTGGGCGTTGCGTGACAAACCCTGGCCAGTGCGTTGGGGTGGGCTGATCTTGCTCGCCGCGGCAGGAACCGGGCTTAGCCTGTGGTGGGTGTGGCCTGCTGCTTCTTTGTACTGATTTTTGCATGTAAAACAGGCAATTACAGTCATTTTTGCATACCCGCTCATACTCTTGACAGATAATGATTGAGCCACCTATGTGTTTCAGATAAAAAGGTTTTTCATTTTATTTGGACATACACAGAACCCGGCCGCGCCGGGTTCTGTTTGCCTGCTTTGCGGCACATAAGGAGGCCACAGTTGCGCAGTCAAGGATCTGAGCATCTGTTTTTTCGCCATTTCACCGGACAGGGACGCATCGACGGTCTCTGTATTCTGCTGGTCACTCACCTGCTTCCCGATCGCCCCCGTTTTATCGAAGCGCTTTCCCGGATTGGACGGATTGGCGCCATTTTGCCCAAACCGAAATCGGTACACGGCCCGACCCTAGAGTGGGTATCACAACACTATCCGGTGCTGCCCCTCAACCGGCGCTGGACCAATGATCCCGACAGTATCATCCAGCAGATTGCGCCGCTGGTGGCCCCCCACGAGCGGTTGCTGATCCTCGATATTGGCGGTTACTTTGCCAAAACCCAAGTGATCTTGAGTGAATACTTCGGCCCCCGTTTCCTCGGGGTGGTGGAGATGACCGAGAACGGCCATCAACGCTATGAGCAGGAGGTGCTGGCAACCCCCGTGGTGTCGGTGGCACGCAGCCCCCTCAAGCAGGCCGAGGATATCCAGATTGGTTTGAGCGTGGTCTACTCCGCGGAGTCGCTGGCTCGTAATCTCAACCGTACTTTCAACGTCTGCGAAGCCGTGCTGTTTGGCTATGGCAAGGTGGGGCGCAGCATCGCCCGCGACCTGCGCTGTCGCAACCTCCATCTCGGGCTGGTGGAGACCGATGTGCTGCGACAGGTCGAAGCGCTCTCGCACGGTTTTCGCTTGATCACCAAGGCTGAAGCCTTGATCCGCGCCGAGCTGGTGATCTGCTCTACCGGCAACGGCTCGCTGGATTTGGCGGATCTGCAGGCGCTGCGCCCCGGCACCATGGTCGCCTCGGTCACCTCGGCCGACGACGAGTTTGCCTTCTCGCTGGCCCAGTTGCCGTGGCCGAGCGAAGAGGTGTGCCCCCATGTGCTGGCCCTCAACCGGCCGGATGGTACCCAGATCTACCTGCTCAACCGGGGTGAGGCGGTCAACTTCGTCCATGGCGCCGTGATTGGCGAATATGTCTATCTGGTGCTGGCGGAGATCATGGAAGGGATCCGGATGCTAGCGGCAGGCCCTCTTGCTCCCGGCCTGTTCGAGCTGCCAGAATCGGCGATGCGTACCATTGCCCGCCATTGGTTGGCCGATTTTCATGGGGTTGATCAGCACTGATTTGACCAAACCGGGATCGGCCATTGGGCGGCAGTACGCCACTTCCCGCCATTGTCGCTTTTTTATGGAGTCACTCATGATCGAGTCTGAAACCCTGATCAGCAAACCCCGCATAGAAATCCGCTACTGCACCCTCTGTCGCTGGATGCTGCGCGCCGCCTGGCTGGCGCAGGAGCTGCTATCCACCTTCGACAGCGATCTGGCGGAGGTGGCGCTGGTGCCGGCCAGCAAGGGGGAGTTCCGCATTCTGGTGAGCGGGGTGCAGGTGTGGGATCGGGTGGTCGATGACGGCTTCCCCGAGGCCAAGGAGATCAAGCAGCGGGTGCGTGACGTCATCGCCCCTGAGCGGGATCTCGGCCACTCGGATCGCAAGGCGGCCGACTAACGCCAGATGGGCCGAGCGCTTCGAAAAGGTGCTGAGCATGAGAGCGAAAGGAGAGGGAGGCCATGGCCTCTCTCTCCTTTTTTGCCTTTGGCTGTTTGCCTGGCGCCAGCAGGGCTATGAGCGCGGCTCGGTCAGATGGCTGCCGATATAGCGGGCCCGCTTGTGGGACTTGATCCGGCTCACATCGACCCACACCAGCCCGTCGATGCAGTGGTTGAAGTCGGGGTCGATGCCAAAATCCATGAACTGCACCCCGCCCGGCTCGCACAGCTCGGAATACTGCTTGTAGAGGGTTGGGATGGCGCAGCCCAGATTGTCGAGACGGGCCTTGAGTGCTTTGAGATCAGCGCCGTAATCCACCCCCTCGAACAGAGGTTGCGTCTCGGGGTAGGGACGGCGGGAGGGGGCCAGCGCCAGCTCGGGGGCAAAGTGCTGGCGGTAGAAGCTCACCAGCAGATCCTTGGCCGCCGGCGGCAGGCTGCCGGAGAGCGACACAGGGCCAAACAGGTAGCGGTAGCGGGGATAGCGGGCCAGATAGGCACCGATGCCGAACCAGAGATAATCGAGCCCCCGCTTGCCCCAGTAGGCGGGCTGGATAAAGCTGCGGCCAAGCTCGATGGCAAGCTCCAGCCGCGGCAGCAGCTTATCCTCAAAGCCGAACAGGGTGTGGCTGTAGAGACCATCCTTCCCCTTGCTGGCCAGCAGCTCTGCCACCGGGGCAAAGCGGTAGGCGCCGATAATGTCGAGTCGGGCCGGATCCCAGAGGATCAGGTGGTGATAGTCGTTGTCAAAGCCATCGAGATCCCGCCGCTTGCCAGACCCTTCCCCCACCGCGCGAAATGCGATCTCCCGCAGCCGCCCCAGCTCGCGCAGGATCACCGAGTGACTCAGTTCATGGCGGCGGTAGAGGTAGATCCCCTGACCATCCGGGGTGGTGCCGAGCTGCTCGCAGCTTTCGATGGCCTGTTTGAGTTGGCGGCGATCCTCCGGCAGGGCGATGGGGGCCTCGGTCTGCAGCCGTCCCGCCTTGCCACGGCCAATCCGGTAGAGGTGGTTGCGCACCAGCCGCGCCGCCGTCTTGGCGGGTAGATCCTGAAAACTGCCGATTGGAATGCGCGCTCCTATGGTCACCGGCAGGGTCTGCCCCTGCTGGCGAAACAGCTGGCGTACCAGCAACAGGGCGGAGGCGGGCTTGTTGAGCCAGGAGGCGAGATAGAACCAGAGGCTGTTGCGTCCCCCCAGATGGATGGGCACCAGCGGGGTGCGTGTGCGCTGGGCCAGCTTGATAAAGCCTGCCTGCCAGGGGCCATCTTTCACCCCCTTGAGGCCAAGCCGGGATACTTCGCCTGCGGGGAAGATCACCAGCGCCCCTTCACGGGCGAGGTGTTCGTTCATGGCGAGGATGGCCTGTCGATCGGTCTTGCCCTCCATATTGTCCACCGGCAATAGCAAAGGGCGCAGCGGCGCGAGCTGGGCCAGCAGCTGGTTGGCAACGATCTTCACATCGGGGCGGATGCGACCGAGCAGTTGCAGCAGCGCCAGTCCGTCCAGCGAGCCGATGGGGTGGTTGGCAACAAGAATGACCCGGCCGCTGGCGGGAATATGCTCCAGCTGCGCCTCGCTGACCCGATAGTCGAAATCGAGCTGGGTCAGCGCCTGCTCGACAAAGTCGAGGCCGCGCAGGTGCGGGTAGCGGGTGGCAAAGTCGGCAAAGGCTCGTTCGTTGAGCAGCCAGCCCAGCAGCCGCTTTAACAGCGGGGTGAGCAGGGGGTAGCCAAGCAGGCGGGGGAAGTGCTGGGTCAGCAGGGTATCGATAGTGAACATCTGGGGGGCTCCGGCGATCCGTTGCTCCCAGCATGATGTGACACTGTTCCCGCGACATGTCAGCGGGATGACAGTTTGATGGCAGCGGCAGCCAGTAGCTCCTGAGCGACCCCCCCGGTTTACCTTTCTTGATGGGTGATGGCCAGATAGCAAGGGGGGAGCCGGTAAACCGGCTCCCCCCTTTTGCCCTGGTAATGATAGCGACCCGATTAACCGCGCCAGGCTGCGGTGAGGCGCACCAGCTCCACCAGGGTGGCGACCGATTTCTCCATGGATTGCAGCGGGATGAACTCGTGCTTGCCGTGGAAGTTGTGGCCACCGGTGAAGAGGTTGGGGCAGGGCAGACCCATAAAGGAGAGACGGGCGCCATCGGTACCGCCGCGAATGGGTTTGATCTTCGGCACCACGTCGGCGGCCTCCATGGCGGCCTTGGCCAGCTCGACGATATGCATGTGCGGCTCGATCTGGCTGCGCATGTTGCGATAGCTGTCGGTCAGGGTCAGCTCGATGCGGGCCTTCGGATACTCGGCCTGCAGGGCTGCCACCCGGCTCTGCATCTCGGCCTTGCGCGCGGCGAAGTGCTCGTCGTTGAAGTCACGGATGATGTAGTGCAGGGTGCTCTCCTCCACGGTGCCGCTCATCTGCGCCAGATGGAAGAAGCCCTCATACCCGTCGGTGCACTCCGGGGTCTGCTCGGCAGGCATGGCGGCGTGGAAGCGGGCGGCCAGGGTTTGGCTGTTGATCATGCTCCCCTTGGCGGTGCCGGGGTGGACGTTATTGCCGATAAAACGCACCGTGGCGCTGGCGGCGTTGAAATTTTCATACTCCAGCTCGCCCAGTTCGCCACCATCCACGGTATAGGCCCACTTTGCCGGGAATCTCTCCAGCGGGAACAGGTTGGCGCCGCGGCCAATCTCTTCATCCGGAGTAAAGCCGACCCAAATATCACCGCGGGGGATCTCGGGGTGGGCCTGCAGGTGGTCGATGGCAGTGAGGATCTCGGCGATGCCCGCCTTGTCGTCGGCGCCAAGCAAGGTGGTGCCGTCGGTGGTGATGAGGTCCTGACCCAGATAGTTTTTCAGGAAGCGGTAGTCATGGATGGCGAGCACCTCGTCACCCTTGCCAAGGCAGATGTCGCCGCCCTGATAGTTTTCGATGATTTGCGGTACTACGTGCTCCGCCTCGTAGTCGGCGGTATCCATGTGGGCAATCAGGCCGATAGCGGGGGCGTCCGGCTGGTTGCCCGGCAGGCAGCCGGTGAGGTAGCCGTGCTCATCCAGAGTGACCCGGGTTAGCCCCAGCGCCTTCATCTCTTCTTGCAGGGCGCGGGCAAAGATCAGCTGGCCTTCGCTGCTGGGGCAGGCTGGATTGGTCTCATCGGAGCGGGTATGAAAAGTTACGTAACGCAGAAAACGCTCAAGCAGGGTATCCATTAGTCAGCCTCTAACCGATTGTGAGCGGTCATTGTGGCCAATCCGTGCGGGGCACTCATTGCGTCAGCGCAGGTTTTTCCCATTTTTTGACGCAAGGGAAGAGCGGTGAATGTGCGGCACGCGGGGCAACGCCCAGGAGGGAGGTCGCATAAATGTGGCATTTATTGCGATATTTAGGCGCTGGCGGTGGCGGCCAAATTCCCCTCAGCGACCGCACAGCAAGGCGTCAGCCCAATCATGGCGTTTTCACACACTTTTCAAGGGGAAACCGGGCTGTCGCATAACCTGCGCCATCCCAGAGCCCGCCTGCCCGCCAGCAAGATTTGATCGACTTATTAAAAGGGGATTTTGAACACTATTTTTTATTGTCACTGCCCGCGGTAAGTGTGTACACTCCGCGCCGATCCAAGGGCAACCCTGAAGCAGGCAGAGCCGCCAGAAACCCGACCGATCATACGCCTATAGGGCGAGGCACGCAGAAACGACAGACACTGCTGGGGAATGGTTTCTTTAATACCGGTTAGGCTCCGGTATCAGGGAGAACAACAGACTCTCATCCTTCATTTGACCGAGTGGGCCACCGGCTCATCATCTTCCCTTGTCATGGGCGGTCACTGACGGTGAGGTGGGCTGTGGTTGTTGTCGTCTATCAACACGCATGCGTGCTGGCGCCTTCGCTTCTCTTCCTTGGAACCCTCTCCTTCTGTCGGGATCGCTGCCGAATGATGAACTGACGGCGTGGCTGATGTCGTCTGTCATCAAAGTACCGCGGCGCTACGGCATAGTGGCACCGCATACCGTTGAGCTTGATGTAAAGCCACCAGCCCCACATCAAGACTCGTTACTTCCCCAAGATCCACCAGGCAGCCTCTGGCTTGCCGCGATGTGCAAAAGGTTGGTTTGGGTGGCTGCGTCTCGTGATGGCAGCGCTCGCCGTACTCTGCACTAGATGGTCTGGATGTGATTGAGGGTAACGAAGGCGACTTTGGGTCGCTCATTTGCGAGGCATAGCCCATGACTAACTGGTCCAGCAAGGACTCCTTGAAGGTCTACAACGTTCCCTACTGGGGTGCGGGTTTTTTCAATATCAATGACGCCGGTCATGTGACCGTCGCCCCCGACAAATCACGCCCTGACGCGCATATCGTGCTCTCTGACGCCATCGAACAGTTGCGTCAGTCCGGGCTGACCACCCCCGTGTTGCTGCGCTTCCCCGACATCCTCAAGAGTCGGGTCGATGCGCTGTTCAACGCTTTTGGTCAGGCCATCGAGAAGTCTGGCTATGAAGGGGACTACCTCTGCGTTTACCCGATCAAGGTAAACCAGCAGCGTCGTGTCATCGAGACCATCAGCCAGTCCTACAGCGACAAGCCCCGGCTTGGCCTGGAAGCTGGTTCCAAACCGGAACTGCTGGCCGTGCTGTCCCATCACCATGAGCAAGGTTCGGTGATCGTCTGCAACGGTTACAAAGACCGCGAATATATCCGCCACGCCCTATTGGGCAACCTGATGGGCCACAAGGTCTACATCGTGGTGGAGAAGCCCTCCGAACTGGAAATGGTGCTGGACGAGTCAGCTCGTCTCAACATCAAGCCCAACATCGGGGTGCGTGCCAAGCTCGCTTCCACCGGCTCCGGCATGTGGGAATCGAGCGGTGGCTCCATGTCCAAATTTGGTCTCTCCGCCTCCCAGATCCTGGCGCTGATCGAACGTCTGCGCGGGCTGGGCAAGCTGGATTGTCTGCAACTGCTGCACTTCCATCTGGGCTCCCAGATCGCCAATATCCGCGACATTCAGGGCGGCATCCGCGAGTGCGGCCGTTTCTACGCTGAACTGCGTCGCCTCGGTGCCAACATCGAAGTCGTGGACGTCGGTGGTGGCCTGGGCGTGGACTACGAGGGAACCCGTTCCCAGAGCCACTGCTCCGCCAACTACAGCCTCTCCGAGTACGCCAATAACGTGGTATGGGGCATCGGCGATGTCTGCCGCGAGTTCGATCTGCCGCACCCGACCATCATCAGCGAGTCCGGCCGTGCCCTGACTGCCCACCACGCCGTGCTGGTCACCAATATCATTGGTGCCGAAGGTGTGGAGATGAACGACATCAGCGCGCCGGACGAAGATGCGCCGACCATTCTGCAGAACATGTGGAAAGGCTGGCTGGATCTGCGCAGCGAAGATCCCTCCCTGCTGGAGATCTTCCATGACTCGGTGGCAGATCTGGGTGACGTGAATACCCAGTACACCATGGGCCTCTTGAACCTTGAACAGCGTGCCTGGGCCGAGATGCTGCACCAGAACACCTGTCTGGCGCTCAAAGAGATGCTCAACCCGGTCAACCGCAACCACCGTGCGCTGGCTGACGAGCTGAGTGAAAAGCTGGCGGACAAGTGCTTTGCCAACTTCTCCCTGTTCCAGTCTCTGCCGGATGCCTGGGGTATCGGTCAGGTATTCCCGGTGATGCCGCTGGCTGGTCTCGATCGTCCGCTTAGCCGTCGCGGTATCCTGATGGATATCACCTGTGACTCCGACGGTCAGGTCGAGCACTATGTCGACGGTCTGGGGGTCGAGAGCACCCTGCCAATGCCGGTCTACGGCGAGAATGAAGAGTGCCACGTCGGCTTCTTCCTGGTCGGTGCCTATCAGGAGATCCTCGGCGATCTGCACAACCTGTTCGGTGACACCCACTGCGCGGAAGTGTGGCTGGACGAAGAGGGCAAGATGGACATTCGCAACGTGGTGCGCGGCGACACCGTCGACCAGCTGCTGCGTTACGTCAACATCGACCCGTCCGTCATTCGCGAAAACTACCAGCGGATCGCCGCTCACCCGGCGCTGGACGATGCCACTCGCAAAGCCCTGCTCGACGAGCTGGAGCTGGGCCTGCAAGGCTACGCCTATCTGGAAGACGAATAAGCCTTTTGGCTTGCCCCTCGTTTTGGCGGGGAGATGAAAAAACGGCGCCTGCGGGCGCCGTTTTTGTTACCGGGGGCCATCCGGCGATATGACGGGGCACTCGGCCCATCTTCATTCGGATAACCGATGCGGGCTCAAGGCATCCGCAGGCCACAGATCTGGCAGATATCTGTCCCTTTCAGCTGTTTCCCTTGATCTGCATCAAGCGTGAACCTCGGTGGTTATTTTACGGTCAGGAGTGATGTTGATGGAATGTAACAAAAGGATGTGCATATGGAACTGAAAAGGGACCCGAGATGCTATACCGACGTCTGTATCGACGGTAAGTGGTATCACTACGACCACTGCAGCACCAACGTCTATATGCTGATGGGAGGCGCCGCGCCGAGCCTTCAGCTGGCCTATGAGCCGAGCAGCGAAGAGGAGCTGATCGAGATGCTCCAGCAGCTGGGGCGCTTCTGACTTACCGAATTGATATCTTGCCATATGGCCATCGGGCGCGTTGCCACGATGGCCACCACTCTTCACCGCTGTACCTTATCTCAGCGGTTTTTATTGCCCAATAACCCCTTGCCAATCTCCAGCATGGCGACGGCCGCGGCGTAGCTGCTATCGGACTTGCCAATCTCATCCGCCACATAGAGAAAATTGGATTGGTACTTCTCGACGGCCTCCCGTGGACTGGTCGCGTCAATAAAGTCCTCCTCCACCTCGAATCCTTGGGTCAGCAGTGCCGCCTTTTCACTCAGAAAAGTCGGAGATGCCATGTCGATAAAGGTGTATTGCTGCCGTTTGGACGCCGGAATGGTAAAAAACTGGTATCTGGCCATGGGTAAATCCTCGCTTGAAGCGGGTGATAAATGACGTGACGCTGGGTTTAATCTGTGGCTCGCAGGCGGCTTGCTTGCCTCGACGTCGCAGACCGTGCGTGTCGGGAATGCCGCACTTTGTTTTCGTTCGAGACTACTTTGTTGGCATCTGCCCGGCAAGTGGGAGCAGCGATTTTCTGGATGATCCGCGCAACCGAGATGTTGTGGGCAGGGGCGAGACCGAGATAATGGCGGGCTCACGTTGAGCCCGGCTTGTCAGCGCTCTGTCACAGTACGAAGCTCTGTACCATGGCGCGCAGCTGTTCGGTGAGCTGGTGGATCTGGCGGGCGGCATCGCGGGCGGCGTTGGCCACTTGCAGCGCCTCGTCACTGCCATCGGAGATGCGCACTACGTTGCGTTCGATCTCGTTGACCACGGCGCCCTGCTGCTCGATGGCGCTGGCGATGATGGCGTTGGTATCGACCATTCGATCCACCTTCTCGGTGATGGCGCCGAAAGCCTGTTTCGCCTCCTGCGCCAGCCCGACCCCCTCCTGCGCTTCATGGCTTGCCGCCGACATGGCGGTGACCGAGGCGCGGGCGCCGGATTGCAGCTGTTCAATCATCTGCTGGATCTCGACGGTAGCCCCCTGGGTGCGGTTGGCAAGAGATCGCACCTCGTCGGCCACCACCGCAAAGCCGCGACCCTGCTCACCCGCCCGGGCCGCTTCGATGGCAGCGTTGAGGGCCAGCAGGTTGGTCTGTTCGGCGATGCCGCGGATCACGCTGATGACGCCGCCAATCTGGCTGCACTGCTGTTCCAGCTGGCCTATGGTGTCGGCGGTACGCAGCACCTCGCGGTTGATATGGTCGATGGCCTTGATGGTTCGTTCCACCACATCCTCGCCCTGACCGACCACGTTCTGCGCCTCCTGGGTCATGCGGGCGGCTTGCAGGGCGTTGCCCGCCATGTCTTGTGAGGTGGCGGCCAGCTCCTTGATGGCGGTGGCGACCTGATGGGTCTCCCCTTGCTGATCGGCAATGACCTCCTGCGAGCGGCAGGTGCGCGCTTCGATCTCGGTGGCGCTCTCCACTACTGTGACGCCATTTTCCCGCACTCGCAGCATCAGGGTGCGCAGGGTCTCCAGGGTCACGTTGTAATCCCGGCTGATGGCGGCCAGCTCGTCCTGACCGACGATCTCGATGTGCTGGCTGAGATCCTGGGCGTTGACCCGGGCGGCGATATCACGCACCCGCCCCACGGTTTCGCGCAGGGAGAGATAGGCGCCGATCATCAGGTAGAGGTAGAGCAGCAAGCTGGCGGTCAGCGGCGCTGTGACCCACCAGAAGTGGCGTTGGTTGGCGGCCAGCCGCTGATGCAGGTCGGCCTCCAGCCGCTGGCGTACCTGGCCTGCCAGTGCGGTGATGGCCTCGTCCATCTTATCCCCCAGCGCTTGCACCTCCTTGGTGGGGAGTTGCACCAGCTGATCCTTCATCATCTTGTTTTCCATGGTCTCGACCCCCTGACGCACCAGCTGTATCAGAGCATCGGTCTGCTGACCCAGCTCGGCGCGATAGGCGGGTTCAATCTGGTAGAGCAGGGTCAGATCGGCCTCCAGCTCTTGCAGAGTGGCGCTGATAAGGTCGAGACGAAAACGCAGGCCGCTGTAGCCCTCGGCCTGAAACAGGCCGAAATCGGCGATGGTGGCGGCGCGATCCCGCACCTGAGCCAGCAGGTCGCGCAGCTGCGGCAACCGCTCGCTGGCGAGGATCACCATGTAGTAGGTACCGAGCGCCGGATCCTGGATCAGGCTGCTACTGGCAGTAATGTGCTTGTAGAGGTGGCGCACCTCGGTCAGCAGCTTGTCGTGGCGCAGGTTGCTCTGCTCCACTTCCAGCTTGCCCGCTTCACTCTGCAGGGCGGCCCAGCCCGGCTGGATCACCTCAAAGGAGGGGTTGTTCTGGCGGGTGTCGGCAAAGGCTTGCAGGCTCTGATCAACGGCTTGCGCGGCTGCCTTGACCTGATCATCACCGACCGGATCCACCTCATAGGCGTGACGGGTCACCAGATTGCGATGGGTGAGCAGGGCTTGCTCGATAGCGGGCACGGGGGCGAGATTGGCCACTCCCGCCAGCTCGCGGTTGGCCTGGACGTTGTCATCCTGCAGCCGCCCCAGCAGATTGGCCATGCTGTAGGCCAGTGGCAGCAGCATCAGGCAGGACCAGAGCAGGAATTTGTATTTGAAGGAGAGCTGGTTGCCCAGCCGGATGGCGGGGTTGAAAATCCATTTCATGTTAAGCCTCGATACCTGAGTGCGGGCGTGAGTCGTGTTGCCTGAATAGTACTCCGAGCGGCCTCCCTTGGGTGATGGCCGGTTGCAAGTTGTGATCCCCTTGGCTTTTTACTTCCGGGCGGGGGCGCGGTCAGCCGCACCAATAGAAAACGGGCCACCCGAAGGTGACCCGTGGTCGATAAGGGGAAACCGATCAGTTGAACGCCAGGAAGGGCGAGACACAGAGCAGCAGGCCGGTGACGATGATGATGTAGAGGGAGGTGCCCTTGTACTTGTGCAGCGCCGGTACCTGATAGACCAGATAAGCCGGGATGAGGCAACCCACCATGCCGAAGATGGGGCTGCAGATGGAGGTGAAACTCAGTACCGGTGCGTTGAGCACGATGGCACCCCAGGAGAGCATGACGGTGAACACCATGATCCCTTTGCCCACCAATCCTTTGTTGATGCGGTTTTCCGGCATGACGCGGCGCAGCAGGTTCATTGCCAGCCCCTGACAGGCTTCACGAAAGCCCAGATAGACGCCGAAGTAGGCGGTCATTACCGCAAAGATGTTGAGGGTGAGGCTCAGGAGCTTGAGGGTCTGGCCGGGCATCCCCTGGGCTACCATCGCCAGTGCGGAGATATTCTCTTCAGAGGCTTTGACCGCCTGATCGTGGCCCATGGCCAGAGTGAAGGAGACCGCGTAGAAGAACACCACCACGAACAGGATGCCGAAGGCGATATTCATGGCGCGCATCGCCTTGAAGCGGGCCACTTCCAGCGACTTTTCCCGCGAGCGGTAGGAGATCACCATGGGGCTCAGGCTTTGAATAAAGAGGATGGAGGTGAGGGTAAAGGGGAGCATGATGATGGCATCCTTCATCCAGTCACCGGCAGCGGGCATGGCGGTGATGTTGGCCGCATCCCACTTGTCCACCATCATCAGGCCCAGCACCGCAACAACGCTGATCTTGGTCAGCACCATAAAGGTGGAGATCTTGAACAACAGGTTTTCGCCGCGCGAGGCCAGTGCCACCAGGCCACAGATCAGCACCAGACCGTAGAGCGGGTTTTCGGAGAGCAGGCCGTCGGTAACGCCGAAGCTCTGCAAGAAGGAGGCGCTGTCATTGGTGATGGCGGTGGAGTAGACGAAGACCCAGATCACCAGCATCACGAAGTAGAGGGCGCCGAGCAGCACACCCCAGTTCTTGCCGAGGTAGCCGGTGATGACGCTGGGGTAATCCTTGCACTCCGGCGAGGTGGCCAGGGTGTTGATAAAGAGGCGCTGGAACATGTACATGGCGGGGTAGCCGATCACCGCAGAGAGCAGAAAGACCCACAAACCCATCAGACCCACCTGTACCGGCAGGAAGACGATCCCCGCGCCGATGGCCATGCCGATGCTCATGATGATCCAGCCCCAGTCGGTGCTGTCGAAGCGAACCGCTTCTTTCCATTCCAGCGTGCCCATCACGGGGCTGGCGAGTGTAGTGCTATGCGCGTCCATTAAAACCTTCTTTTTTGTAGGGATGTGGGAAAGCGGCGCAAATATAGTTGAATAAAACTGTCATAAACAATGCCCATAAGAGTACTTTTGTTCAAATCAGGATGGTGATCACGGTTTATATTGAGGCCGAAAGGTGTCTATAAACGCCATTTTTGTATCTTTTTGTTGAATGGATAAAATAAAAAGCAAATAATGTTGAACAGAATGAGATTCATGATTGCAAAAAAAATTGCACAAACAGGAGTGGCTATATGAAACGCATCATCACAGCAGCAGCGGCACCTGACGCTATTGGTCCCTACAGCCACGGCACTGCCTATGGCGACCTTATCTTTACCTCCGGTCAGTTGCCGGTCTGCAAGCAGCAGGGTGGTGTGGTGGAAGGGGGGATTGCCGCCCAGACCCGCCAGTCACTGGAAAACCTGAAATCCGTGCTGGAAGCCGCTGGCGGCTCGCTGGATACCGTGCTCAAAACCACCTGCTACCTCGCCGAGATCAGCGATTTTGCCGCGTTCAACGAGGTCTATAAAGCCTATTTCCAGAAAGATTGTCCGGCGCGCAGCTGCTTCGCAGTGAAGGATCTGCCGATGGGCGTCAAGGTTGAAGTGGAAGCGATCGCCCATATCGCTCGTTAATGCTGATAAAAAGGTTCAAGTGATGAAACAAGCGTGGCAGCAGTATCTGCAGATTATTCAACAGGTTGTCAAACCAGCGCTGGGTTGTACAGAGCCAATCGCCGCTGCCTATGCCGCGGCTGTCGCCGTCCGGCAACTGGGCTGTGAGCCCGGTCGCCTCGAGGTTGCGGTGTCGGACAATCTCTATAAAAACTCGATGGGTGTTTATGTGCCGGGCACCGGCAAGATCGGTCTGGCCATTGCGGCCGCGGCCGGTGCCATCGGCGGTAACGCCGACGCCGGGCTGGAGGTGCTGGCCGCGATCCAGCCAGAACAGGTGGATCGTGCCCAGCAGCTGATCGATGCTGGCAAGGTGCAGGTGAGCCGCACCGCCGCCCCCGAGTTTATCTTCTGCCGCGTGACCGTTTATGGCACTGATGAAAAGGGTGAAGAGCACAGTGCCGAAGTGACCCTGTGCGGCGGTCATACCCGCATCGTCGAGCAGCGCCGCGATGGCGAGGTGACCTTCACCGCCGATCAGAGCCAGGGCGGCGCCACCGGTTCCATCTGCGATGGCGTCGATATCAGCATCGCCGCCATCTACGAGTTCGCCACCCAGGTGGAGTTCGAGCAGATCAGGTTCATCCTCAAAGCCTCCGAGCTTAACGGCAAGCTCTCCGCCGAGGGGATGAACAACCCCTATGGCCTGGAGATTGGCCGCACCATGCAGCAGAACATCAATGCCGGTCTTATCGGCGAGGATGTGATGAACCGCATCGTGATGATGACGGCGGCTGCCTCTGATGCCCGCATGGGGGGCGCGACCCTGCCAGCCATGAGCAACTTTGGCAGCGGCAACCAGGGCATTGCCGCCACCATTCCGGTGATGGTGATTGCCGAGCGCTTTGCGGCCAGCGAAGAGCAGCTGGCTCGCGCCCTCATCATGAGCCATCTGGGCGCCATCTATATCAAGTCCCACTATCCGCCGCTGTCGGCCTTCTGTGGCAATACCGTGACCAGCGCGGCCGCCTCCATGGCCATGGTCTATCTGGCGGGTGGCAGCTTCGAGCAATCCTGCTTCGCCATCCAGAACGTGCTGAGCGACAGTGCCGGTATGGTGTGCGACGGGGCGAAAGCCTCCTGCGCCATGAAGGTGAGTACCTCCTCCGGTGCGGCGGTGCGCGGCTTCCTGATGGCCCTCAACAGCCACTCGGTGTCGGGGCAGGGGATCGTCGCCGGCGACGTGGATCAGACCATCCGCAACGTCGGTCAGATGGTGAAGGAGGGCATGTCTGCCACAGACAGCACCATTATTGATATCATGTCCGCCTGATGTCCCTGTCGGTTGCTGCCCGGCGCCCATTGTCCGGCAGCAACCCTTGCAAGAAGGTCCCATTGTGAAGCTGCAAGAGTTGAGTCCGAGCGATTTTGAGATCCTCAAGTCGATGGAGAACATAGTGGATGGCATCGCCGCCATGTATGGTCAGCACACCGAAGTGCTGCTCCACAGTCTGGATGCGCGCAATCCCTCGATCGTCAAGATTGCCAACGGCCATATCACCGGCCGCAGTGTCGGCGCCCCCATCACCAACCTGGCGATGATGAAGCTCAAGAGCGGGCAGGATATCTCCAGCCCCTACATGACCAAGTGCGCCACCGGCAAGACGCTGCGCTCCATCACTACCGTGATCCGCAACGGGGAGCACAGGGCCATCGGGTTGCTCTGTATCAACAGCGACATGGATGCCCCGCTGCAATCCGTGCTACGGACCATGATGCCGGAGTGCATGCATCCCCACGAGAGCCATGCCACCCCGGAGGTGTTCGCCCGCAACATCGACGAAGCGCTCAACAGCACTATCGACACCGTCAGTGCCGAGGTGCGTGGCAACGAGGCTGTGCCCCCGTCCCAGAAGACCCGGGTCATCGTCAACCAGCTGCACGACATGGGGATCTTCGAGTTAAAAGACAGTGCCCAGATTGCGGCGCGCCAGCTCGGGATCTCGGTCCACTCCATCTACCGCTATCTGCGGGAGATCAAGAAGGGCTGAGCCGATACACTCTGGCCAAATTGGTAGCAAACGGGTCAGCCTTGACCCGTTTTTTACGCCCGCTTTAGCCTCTCTGTTTGGGCCATCCTTCGGGCTCATCTGCTATCATCTTCCCCCTTTATTTTTCTATCTATCTGAACGTGCTGGAGAAATCATGTCCCGACTCATCTATCTGCTGCGCCATGGCCAGACCCGCTTCAATGCCGAGCAGCGTCTGCAGGGGCGTTGTAACTCCGAGCTGACCGACAAGGGTGAGGCGCAAGCCATCGCCATGGGGCGGCGCCTTGCCGCCGAACTGGCGGATCCCGCCCGCTGGACCGTCTATGCCAGCCCGCTTGGCCGTGCCCGTCAGACTGCACTGCTGGTGTGCGAGCAGTTGGGGCTGACGGCAGATCGCATCATCTGGGACGATCGCTTGATGGAGCTGGGGATGGGGGAGTGGGAGAGCTGCCAGATCCCGGCGCTGCGTCTTGCCCACCCCGAGCTCGATACCGGCAAGGGGGACTGGTATCTGCAGGCACCGGGGGCCGAGAGCTTCGAGAGCATTCAGCGCCGGGCACACCAGTGGTTGCAGGATCCCGCGATCGCCGAGCGGGCCATTGTTATCTCCCACGGTCTGCTCGGTGCCATGTTGCGCGGCGTCTATGCCGATCTCGACTATGAGGCGACCTGGTCACAGGAGTTGCCGCAAGATGCCTTCTATAAGCTGCAGGATGGCCACATCACCCGCATTGCCTGCTCGTTGCCGTGAGGTGGCACCATGGCATGGACCATGATTGCCACCTTCGGATGCCCATTTTTGCCGCAGTTCAACACATCAGAGCACCTTATCGCGGCAAGATGAGGTATCTTATGCCCCGATTTCATCCATTAAACGGATCCGAGACCCCATATGATCATCAAACCCAAGGTTCGCGGCTTTATCTGCACCACCACTCATCCGGTCGGTTGTGAAGCCAATGTTCGTCGCCAGATCGCTTATACCAAGGCCAAGGGCACCATCGAGAATGGTCCCAAGAAGGTGCTGGTGATCGGCGCTTCCACCGGTTATGGCCTGGCCTCCCGGATTGCGGCTGCCTTCGGTAGCGGCGCCGCCACCCTCGGCGTCTTCTTTGAAAAAGCGGGCACCGAGTCCAAGACCGGTACCGCTGGCTGGTACAACTCTGCCGCCTTCGACAAGGCAGCCAAAGAGGCGGGCCTCTACGCCAAGAGCGTCAACGGCGATGCCTTCTCCAACGAGTGCCGCGCCAAGGTGATCGAGCTTATCAAGCAGGATCTGGGTCAAATCGATCTGGTGGTCTACTCCCTGGCCTCTCCGGTGCGCAAGATGCCGGAAACCGGCGAAGTGGTGCGCTCTGCCCTGAAACCCATCGGTGAGGTCTACACCACCACCGCCATCGATACCAACAAGGACCAGATCATCACCGCCACCGTCGAGCCGGCTAACGAGGAAGAGATCCAGAACACCATCACCGTCATGGGCGGTCAGGATTGGGAGCTGTGGATGGCTGCCCTGCGTGATGCCGGTGTGCTGGCTGACGGCGCCAAGTCCGTGGCCTACTCCTACATCGGTACCGATCTGACCTGGCCAATCTACTGGCATGGCACTCTGGGCCGCGCCAAGGAAGACCTGGACCGCGCCGCCGCCGCCATCCGTGGCGATCTGGCTGCCAAGGGCGGCACCGCCCATGTGGCTGTGCTCAAATCCGTGGTGACCCAGGCTTCTTCCGCCATTCCGGTGATGCCGCTCTATATATCCATGGCTTTCAAGATCATGAAGGAGAAGGGCATTCACGAGGGCTGTATGGAGCAGGTGGATCGCATGATGCGCACCCGTCTCTACGCGTCCGACATGGCGCTGGACGATCAGGCTCGCATCCGCATGGATGACTGGGAACTGCGCGAAGATGTGCAGCAGACCTGCCGTGACCTGTGGCCATCCATCACCAGCGAAAACCTCTCCGAATTGACCGATTACACCGGCTACAAGCAGGAGTTCCTGCGCCTGTTCGGTTTCGGTCTGGATGAGGTCGATTACGATGCGGATGTAAATCCGGACGTGAAATTCGACGTGGTCGAGCTCTGAGTCTGACTCAAGTGAAAACGGGGCCCCGCGGGGCCCTGTTTTTTTGGCAAAAATCCCGCTAATTTGCGGAATTTTATTATCAGCGATCACCTTTTTCCCATATCAAACCCGCTAGTCTTGCGCTGATCGGATCACAGACGGCATTGCCGAGGTACGGAAGCTATGACCACTCCAAACGAGGCGCCCAAGAAGCGCCAACTCCCCACAGTCTATACCCTGCTTTTCATCATCATCGCCCTGATGGCCGCCCTGACCTGGGTGCTGCCAGCGGGCAAATATGACTATGTCACCGCCAAGACCCAGCAGCCGGTGGCGGCAGCGGCCGTGGCCGATTACAGCGGCGACGAGCGGCTGTTGCCGGTGCCCGGCAGCTACACCGAACTCCCCTCCCACCCGCAAGGGGTATTCGAGGTGCTCAAGGCGCCCATCCAGGGCTTTCACAAGGCGGCCGACGTGGCGCTGTTCGTGCTCATCATCGGTGGTTTTCTCGCGGTGACCATGCAGAGCGGTGCGCTCGATGCCGGGGTGGGGGCCATTGTGCGCGGCTTTGCCGGGCGCGAACGGCTGCTGATCCCTGTGCTGATCGCTCTCTTTGCTCTTGGTGGTTCCACCTTCGGTATGGCGGAGGAGACGGTAGCCTTCTGGGCACTGATCGTGCCGGTGATGATGGCGGCGGGCTTCGATCGCATGGTGGCGGCGGGGATCATCCTGCTCGGCTCCGGGGTCGGGGTGCTCGCCTCTACCGTCAACCCGTTTGCCACCGGCATCGCCTCCGGTTTTGCCGGTATCCCCATCGGTGAGGGGATTGGCCTTAGGGTCATCCAGTGGCTGCTGCTGGTGATCTTCGCCTCCTGGTTCGTGATGCGCTACGCCAAGCAGGTGCAACAGGACAAATCCCGCTCCGTGCTGGCCGACATCACCTATGACGACGAGTTCTCCCAGATGAAGAGCGGCAACCTCGCCTTCACCGGCAAGCAGAAGCTCACCATGCTGGTCTTCTTCGGCACCTTCCTGCTGATGATCTATGCGGTGGTGCCCTGGTCGGACTTGGGGATCGACGTGCTGCCCACCTTTGGCTGGTGGTTTGACGAGCTCTCGACTCTGTTTTTCAGCGCTTCCATTCTGATCGCGCTGATCAACCGGATGCCGGAATCCAACTATGTGGCGACCTTCCTGAGCGGCGCTCGGGATCTTATCGGGGTGGCGCTGGTGGTAGCGGTGGCGCGCGGCATCTATGTGGTGATGGAGCAGGGCGTCATCATCGACACCATTTTACACTGGGCCGAAGGGCTGGTGACCGGACTCTCCTCGTCGGTCTTCATCCTGATGGCCTATCTGGTGCACATCATCCTGAGCTTCTTCATCCCCTCCACCTCGGGGCTGGCGACCGTCTCCATGCCGCTGATGGGGCCGCTGGCGGACTTCTCCGGCATCTCCCGGGATCTGGTGATCACCGCCTATCAGTCCGCCTCCGGTTGGATCAACCTGTTTGCCCCCACCGCCGCCCATCTGGTGGCCGGTCTGGCGCTGGCCAAGATCCCCTACGATCGCTTCGTGCGTTGGGTGCTGCCCTTTATCATCGGGGTGGCTCTCATCACCATGGCGGTGCTGGTGGCCGGTGCCCTGCTGCACGGCTGATGGTGCGGATTGAAAACGACAGATAACAAAAAGGCTCCCGCGGGAGCCTTTTTCATGAGCCTTGCTTACTGCTTGTAGCCCTTGAGGAAACGGGCGAGGCGGCCGATGGCATCCTCCAGCTCCTCTTCGCGGGGCAGGAACACCAGCCGGAAGTGATCCGGCGCCGGCCAGTTGAAGCCGGTGCCCTGTACCAGCAGCAGCTTTTCCTGTTGCAGCAGGTCGAACACCATCTTCTGATCGTCGCGGATGTCATACACCTTGGGGTCGAGGCGCGGGAACATGTAGAGCGCCCCCTTGGGTTTGACGCAGGAGACCCCGGGGATCTCGTTCAAGAGCTCCCATGCCTTGTCCCGCTGCTTGCGCAGGCGACCGCCCGGCAGGATCAGCTCGTTGATGCTCTGGTAGCCGCCAAGCGCAGTCTGGATGGCGTGCTGCATCGGCACGTTGGCGCACAGTCGCATGGAGGCCAGCATCTCCAGCCCTTCAATGTAACCGCGGGCACGGCCTTTGGGGCCGGTGATGACCATCCAGCCCTGACGGAAGCCGCAGGCACGGTAGGCCTTGGAGAGGCCGTTGAAGGTCACCACCATCACATCGTCACACAGGGTGCAGACGCTGGTGTGGGAGATATCGTCGTAGAGGATCTTGTCGTAGATCTCGTCGGCGAAGATGATGAGGTTGTGCTGGCGGGCAATCTCGATCACCTCCAGCAGGAACTCGCTGCCGTAGACGGCTCCGGTCGGATTGTTGGGGTTGATCAGCACCAGGCCGCGAGTGCGCGGGGTGATGCGAGCGCGGATGTCGTCGAGATCCGGATACCAGTCAGCTCCTTCATCGCAGCGGTAGTGCACCGCATGGCCACCGGAGAGAGTGACGGCGGCGGTCCAGAGCGGGTAGTCGGGGGAGGGTACCAGCATCTCGTCGCCATTGTTGAGCAGCGCCTGCATCGCCATCACGATCAGCTCGCTGGCGCCATTGCCAATGTAGATGTCGTCGATATCGACCTTGCGCATCCCTTTTTGCTGGTAGTACTGCATCACCGCTTTACGGGCAGAGAAGAGCCCCTTGGAGTCGCAGTAGCCCTGGCTCAGCGGCATGTTGAGGATCACATCCTTGATGATCTCTTCCGGCGCATCAAAGCCGAACGGGGCCGGGTTGCCGATGTTGAGCTTGAGAATGCGGTGGCCTTCGTCTTCGAGACGGCGAGCCTCTTTATGCACCGGGCCGCGGATGTCATAGCAGACATCGTCGAGCTTGTGCGACTTGTCGATTGTGAACATGGTGAGTGTGATTCCTTCCCCACAGGGACGCGTTGGCGAAAAAGGCGATTTTTAGTATCAAATTTCTTTTCCTCTATTCTTCACAGAATTGAATGCTAGAACAATCCTCTTTTTAGAAGAATTCCCTGATTTTTAGCCCTAAAACAGGGTTGCTAGAACGTTAAATTCAGCACGATCTTTGGTGCTAACCAAGGTTAACTAGTGAAACATGGGGAACGAATTAACAAAGCAGCCTGACTGTGTTGCAATATCCGGATCCTGTGGCACGATTGGCTTGTGTAAAAAATCGTCTTCGTCCCCCTTTTCGATGAGTTGAATGGCACTCATGGTGTCATCTTTATGTGGTTCGCTCATCGGCGTTCACTTCTGCGAGGTTTTCCCATGCAAGCACCCGTTCCAGGCCGCTATCGCCACTTCAAGGGGGGTTACTATCAAGTGCTTGCCCTGGCTCTGCATACCGAAACCCAGGAGCCGCTGGTCATTTATCAATCCGAGCAGGATGGTCAGGTCTATGCCCGACCCGTCGCCATGTTTATGGAGTGGATTGAGCATCAGGGGCAGGTTGTCAGCCGTTTTGCCCCTGCAGGAGACTGACCACGCCTCCGTTTTTATCGTTCAAGGGATGAGCACTCGAGCTAAACGGTGTCACAAGTTGTCGCATGACGCCCTTGGGCATGAGACGTGCAGTCAGCTGCCTTAATGATAAATCTCTTATCTAATCAACAAATTGTGACGAATATCACATTCGGTGAGCCCTGCCTGCCGGGTTCGCAATCTGGACTCACACTCCCATAATACTGCGCTTGTTCAAGCATGGGCCCTTCTCGGGTCTTGTTCGGTGTTATCTCAAATTGGAGAAATAATGTGAAACCTGTTGCTGCTGAGTTTATGGGCACTTTCTGGCTGGTATTGGGCGGGTGCGGCAGCGCCGTGCTGGCTGCGGCCTTCCCTCACGTCGGGATTGGTCTGCTGGGGGTCTCGCTGGCTTTCGGTCTGACCGTGCTGACCATGGCGTTTGCCATCGGCCATATCTCCGGTTGCCACCTCAATCCTGCCGTGACCGTCGGTCTGTGGGCGGGTGGTCGTTTTCCGGCATCCGGTGTACTGCCTTATATCGTGGCGCAAGTGTTGGGTGGCATTGCCGCCGCTGCCGTGCTTTACGTGATTGCCAGCGGTCAGGCCGGGTTTGATCTCTCTGCCGGTTTTGCTTCCAACGGCTACGGTGAGCACTCTCCGGGTGGTTATAGCCTGACTGCCGCACTGGTGTGTGAAGTGGTGATGACCGGTTTCTTCCTGTTCGTCATCATGGGCGCCACCGATAGCCGTGCGCCTGCCGGTTTCGCGCCGATCGCCATCGGTCTGTGCCTGACCCTGATCCACCTCGTCAGCATTCCGGTGACCAATACCTCGGTCAACCCGGCCCGCAGTACCGGTGTTGCGCTGTTTGTCGGTGACTGGGCTATCAGCCAGCTGTGGCTGTTCTGGGTTGCCCCGATTGTCGGTGCCATTCTGGGTGCGCTGGCTTATCGCCTGGTGGCGACTGAGCAGAAGTAATTATTTGCGAAACAAAGTGTGGTATCGACACGCCTGCGGGCGTGTTTTTTGTTTCTGGAGGGGCGAGAAAAGAGCATTAACCGAGGCTAACCTCAGAGCCCTTTGGCCTGCAGCATCTCTTTGTAGCGCAGATGGAGGAGCTGGACGCGCTCCACATAGGCACGGGTTTCCGCATAGGGCGGGATACCGCCATGTTTTTGTACGGCGCCCGCACCGGCGTTGTAGGCTGCGGTCGCCAGCGCCACGTTGCCGTCATACTGCTTGAGCAGTCCCGCCAGGTATTTCACCCCGCCGAAGATATTCTGCTCCGCCAGCAAGGCATTGCCGACCCCCAGCTCCCGCGCTGTGGCGGGCATCAGCTGGGTCAGCCCCATCGCCCCCTTGCGGGAGACCGCCAGCGGATTGAAAGCGGATTCCGCATGGATCAGCGCCCGGATCAGCGCCGGCTCAACCTGATAGGTTTTGGCGGCCGCCTTGATGGTGCTGGCATAGTCATAGAGAAACAGCCCTGTGGTCTGCCAGTTGACGCTGGATTTGGGGTCGCAGGCGAAGCAGTCGTTGAACAGCAGCAGCTCGTAATGGCCCTGTTCGGGCGCCATGTCGGAGTAGCGAACCACCCCGTTTTGTTGCACCGATTTATAGACCTGGATCTGCTTCTTGCCGTTGGTGGCGACTGCCGTCGTTTGAGCGGTGTCGGGTTGTGAGGCGGGAGTGGCATCTTTGCTCGGACGCAAGGGGGAGGGAGCGGCGGTCAGGAAGATCACCTCCGCGGGGGGGGGAGTCTGGCTCCATCCGCTCAGGGGGATCAACAACATATGGCCTGCCAGCATCCATGCTTTCAACCCTAATACTCCTTCTTGTGATGACCATGTTGAGTAAAGCATCATGACGAGGGCAGAACAAGCGGCCAACAGGGGGCAAATGATCCGATTCGGTGACCGGGATCAAAGTATCCGCCGCAATAAAGGATTGTCATCATAAAGCACGGTTTTGGCAGTCGGGCGGTGGGTCATGGCCTCTTCCACCGGGTAAGCAAGCTGCCCACGACGTCCGCTTTTTTGTTGACGAAAGGCATGCTATCGTGCTGGCGTCATGTGGTCGGATTAGCGCACCGTATCTGGCACTAATAACTGATTATCAAAGGATTTGTCTGTGACAAGCAAGCTGGCGATGGAACTCACTTTCGAAGAGTACTGCGACGCCGACCTCTCCCTTATCAGGGACTATTACGAGACGACGTTTTCCCACTATGTGCCGGATCTGGCCGAGCGGATCTTTGTCGTGCGTGATGCTCACTGGCTGGTGGGGGCGGTTCGGTTGCGGGACGAGGAGGAGTTTTACCATCTGTGCGGCTTTCGCCTGTTGCCCCACTACCAGTCGCTGGGATTGGGGTCACGGCTGCTGCAGCACGCCTGTCACGGTCTGTTGGACAAACCTGTGGTCTGTCAGGCGCTGCCCTTCGAGAAGCCTTTCTATCTCAAGGCCGGGTTTGCCGATATGCCCCTCAATCAATTGAGCGGGTCGCTTTTCTCCCTCTACGAGCGGCAGCAGCAGCAGGGTTATCAGGTGGAGCTGCTGGTACGGGATACCACCCAGCCCCTCCTGAATTGAGCGGTTTAGCGCGGTTTGGTCAGCAGGTGGATCTTGCCCGGTGACAGCTCCAGCCCCAGCAGATTCTCCTTCAGCCAGGCCTGATCCGGGTCCTTGTCATTGAGTTTGTAGACCGGCTTGGTCTCGAGTCGCTTCTCCATGCTCTGCAGCAGCATGTTGAGCATCAGCCCGAATTTTTTCTCGGCCGCCTCCGGCTCCAGCTTGTACTCCACCAGCTTCATGTTATCGAGAAACAGCGCGCTCTGGCTCTTGTCATAGCGGGGCCTCGCCTCATAGGTCATCTGCAGGCGGGCGTCATATTCGGTATTGTCTGGCAGGGCGATTTTGAGCTTGCCCTTGCCATAGACCCGGGCGGTATCGGGGCGTTGGCGACCGATCTGGACATCGCTCTGCTCAAGCGTCACATGGGCCTTGATGATGCCCGGCAGCTCCAGCTGTTTGTCGACTTGCACCTGAGATTGCAGGTATTGGTTTATCTGTTGCTCATTGATGTCATATGAGCCTTGGCCTAGCATGGCCAGGCTGAGCAGCATAGATTGCAGGATCATGCGTGCGACCTGATAGAATGGATTTGCCTTACAGCATACCATCCCGGCCGGTTGGGGTCTGCCCACCGCGCTGTTTGTCGATTAGAAGGAGTCCCCGTTGTTTAACGGTCTGGAACACGATCTTCAACTGCTGTTTTCCCGTTTTCTGGGTTGGCTGCTACTGCTTTTTCATACCGTGATTGTCACCGGGGTGTCGTTTCGGGTGGTGATGAAACGCCGTCCCATCGGGGTGTCGCTGGCCTGGCTGGCGCTGATCTATGCCATTCCGTTTGCCGGGGTGGGCTTCTATGTGCTGTTTGGTGAAATAAAGCTGGGGCGCCGCCGTGCCGAGCGCGCCCAGGCCATGTATCGCCCTTATGCCATCTGGATCCGTCAACTGGCCCGTCTGTTCCCGCAGCACTGCTGCGAAGTGGGCGCCAAAGCACAGCCGCTGCACGATCTCATCCAGGGACGGCTCGCCATGCCGATGCTCTCCGGCAACCGCATGACCTTGCTCAACAAGCCGGACTGGATCTTGCGCGAAATTGCCCAGGATATCCGTCGCTCGACCCTCTCCTGCTATCTGGAGTTCTACATCTGGCATCCGGGCGGCGATGCCGACGAGGTGTGCGAGGCGCTGATTGAAGTGGCGCAACGCGGCGTGGATTGTCGCTTGCTGCTCGATTCGGTGGGCAGCAAACAGTTCTTCCGCTCCCACTGGCCCAAAAAGCTGCGCAAGGCGGGGGTCAAGCTGGTGGAGGTGCTGCCGGTCGGCGCCTGGCGCATTCTGTTCCAGCGTCAGGATCTGCGGATGCACCGCAAGTTGGTGGTGATCGATGACAGGGTGGGTTACACCGGCTCCATGAACATGGTGGATCCCCGTTTCTTCAAACAGGATGCCGGGGTCGGCCAGTGGGTCGACATCATGATCCGGGTGCAGGGGCCCATGGTGCCGCTGATGTGGTCGATCTTCGTCTGGGACTGGGAGATGGAGACCGGCGAGCGGCTGCTCGACAGTCTGCAGCATGAGCCGGAGGCCTGGCCTCAGACCAACTACCGCGCTCAGCTGATCCCGTCCGGTCCCTTCGTCGGCGGCGACTGCATCCAGCAGAGCCTGCTGCTGGCCATCTATCAGGCCCGCAGCCATCTGGTGCTGACGACCCCTTACTTTGTACCCGACGATCCGCTGGCGGCCGCACTCAGTTCGGCAGCGGCGCGCGGGGTGCAGGTGCAACTGGTGTTGCCGGCACGCAACGACTCCATCATGGCCAATTACGCCTGCAACGCCTTTATGGAGGAGCTGCTGGCGGCCGGGGTGGAGATCTACCGCTACGATGCCGGTCTGCTCCATACCAAGAGCGTGCTGGTGGATGATGACTTCGCGCTGGTGGGGACGGTCAATCTGGATCGGCGCAGCCTCTGGCTCAACTTCGAGGTGACCCTGCTGGTGGATAACCCCTCGTTCGTGGCCCAGATGACCCGACTGGTGCAGGGCTATATGGCGGAAGCCACCCCGATGACCCTGGCCCAATGGCAGGCCCGCCCCTGGTACAAGAAGGCGATGGAGAACATCTTCTATCTCTTCAGCCCCTTGCTGTGATGTTGTGGCGAGCCGCAAGAAAGTGGACTCGCCATCTGATTGGACTTGCCTAGCCCCGAGTCCGCCCCGTAGAGTGCAGTGACAACTCCCTGGAGACACATGGATATATGAAAAAGATAGTGGCCCTCGCCGTGGGTGCGGCACTGGTAGGTGGTGGTCTGGCTGCGTGCTGGTACACGGGCAACAGCTTCGACAACATCATGGCGGAACAGATCGCCAAGGTGGAGAAAGAGAGCGGGCTCGACATGCAGTGGCTGCCGGGTAGCAGCAACCTCTTCACCCGTGACGGGATCCTGAAGGTCGTGGTGACGCCGGAGGAGCTGGCTGCCATCGACAGCGAGCTGGAGGGCAGTCAGCCCATCGAGCTGCAACTGGTGGTCAAGAGCCAGATCCTGCCGCTCTACATCAAGAGCCACTTCCTGTTCGATACCCATAATGGCACGCTAGCGCCGGTCTTTACCGCACTGGGCATGGAGCAGTGGGAACTCGGTCTGGAGTCGGTCACCAGTCTCTGGACCCAGGGTAACAGCAGCCGTTTCTGGGCCAATGAATTCAAGATCAAACAGGGGCTGGACGAGTTCAGCTTCCTGCCGCTGAGCGGCGAGTTCCACGGCAATCTGGAGGGGAATGGTCACCTCACCATGACCTGGCAGGGGATGACGGTTCACGAAGAGCAGAGCAAGATGGACTTGGTGCTGGCCGATCTGAAAGGGAGTGCCGACATTGCCGAGATTAGTGGTGTCATCCTCTCGCCCCAGAGCGAGATGACCCTTTCGGCCCTCACGGTGCAACTGCCTGACAGCGTCAAGGTTGCCCTGCAGGGGATGACTACCGAGACTCAGCTTACTGGTGATGATGCCCAGACCCTCTCCAGCAGCTATCAGATGAAAATTGCCAAGCTGGATCTGGAGAACGAGACCGACACCCTGGCGGTGACCGACAGCAAGTTGGCGCTCAACCTCAACGGTCTGGATCTGGAAGGGTATCAGGGGCTGCAGGCCGCCGGTGGCAAGGGGGTTGAAGATGCCGCCATCCAGCAGGCGCTGGACAAGATGCTCAAACGCGGTGCGACCCTGGAGCTGGCCGATCTCAGCGCCAAGCTCAACGGTGAGGCGGTGACCATGAAGGGGGACGTGAAGCTGGCCTCTACCTCGCTGGAGCAGCTGTTCAACAGCGACGCGGGGATGCAGGCCCTCTCCGGCGTGCTGCATGCCAGCCTCAGCGACAAGTTGGGCAAGGCGGTGCCGCAACTGGCCCCCATGCTCGATCAGCTGACCCTGATGGGTTATCTGAAGGCCGACAAGCAAGCGCTGACCTCCGAGTTGAAGCTGGAAAAGGGCGCGGTGACGGTAAACGATCTGCCGCTCTGACACTCGGCGCAGAAACAACAACGGCTCCCGCGGGAGCCGTTGTTGTTTCTGGCGTTTGCATACGTGCCGTGTGGGCGAATTACTTGAAGACTACCGTCTTGTTGCCGTAGACGAACACCCGCTCGTTCAGTACCAGCTCCAGCGCGCGGCTCAGCACCGATTTCTCCACATCCCGACCCGCCTTGGCCATGTCGTCCGCACTGAAGGCGTGACCGACGTGGATCACGTCCTGTTCGACAATGGGGCCTTCATCCAGATCGTCGGTCACGAAGTGGGCGGTGGCACCGATCAGCTTGACGCCGCGATCAAACGCCTGCCGGTAGGGGCGGGCACCGATGAAGGCGGGCAGGAAGGAGTGGTGGATGTTGAGAATCTTGCGCGGATAGGCCTCGACGAAGCTCGGGGTCAGCACCCGCATGTACTTGGCCAGGATCACATAGTCAGGCTCATAGCTGTCGATAATGGCGCGCACCTGCTCTTCATGTTCGGTCCGGCTCAGATCATCGTGACTGACGGTGTGGAACGGGATATCGAACTTGCCGGTGAGCTCGGCCAGGGTGTCGTAGTTGCCGATCACCGCGACGATATCCATATCCAGCGCGCCCGCGTAGTTCTTCATCAGAATATCGCCGAGGCAGTGGGTCTCTTTGGTCACCAGAATGACGATACGCTTCTTGCCCGCCTTGACCAGACGACGCTGTGCGCCGGTGGGCAGGGCATCATCGAGGTCGGCCAGCAGGGTCTCGTCGTTGAAGCGCCCCTCCAGCTCGGTACGCATAAAGAAGCGGCCATTCTCGTGATCCACAAACTCATCGTTCTTGATGATGTTGAGCTGGTGCTTGTAGCAGATGTTGGTGATCTTGGCGATGAGCCCTTTGGCATCCGGGCAATCCGTGAGCAGTATTTTCTTTTCCATCTCTGTCATTTTCCGTTTGTGGTGTTGGCGCTGCTGTCTGCGCCGGCAGCGTTGTTCAGGCTCTCTTTTCGGGCCCTGTTTTTTGGTTTCGGGAACTATGCCATAAACCGATCCGCGCCATAAAGAAATTCGCCAGTCATGGCCTCGCACGCTGGCGATCGGGCTGCAGAGCGCGATCCCGGGCGCAATGTTGAAACGCTTTTCAGCCTGCGGGGGATTTTGGCTGGTATCTGCAACCGTTTTTCTTTAGGCTGTCTGCGCTTATTCTCAGGGCGGGGTGCAATTCCCCACCGGCGGTATCCCGATTGACTCGGGGAGCCCGCGAGCGCCCGACTTGGCTGATTGCCGGGTCGGGGTCAGCAGATCCGGTGAGATGCCGGAGCCGACGGTCATAGTCCGGATGAAAGAGGATAAGACAGACCTTGCCGTGTTGGCCCTTGTGGGCTGGCCGCCGCATGCCCGTCTCTGTCTGCCTTTCCATGCCCTGATTCTGGTCCTTGTCTTGTTTAGGAGTTTTACCATGAATCAGTCTCTACTCAGTGAATTTGGTGATCCCGTTGCCCGTGTCGAAGCGGCCCTGTCTGCCTTGCGTGCCGGAGGCGGCGTGCTAGTGGCCGACGATGAAGATCGGGAGAACGAGGGCGACCTCATTTTCGCCGCTGAATCCATGACCAATGAACAGATGGCGCTGATGATCCGCGAGTGCTCCGGCATTGTCTGTCTCTGCCTGCCCGATGAGCGGGTTCGCCAGCTCGAACTGCCGATGATGGTCGAGGCCAACTCTAGCCACTACCAGACCGCCTTTACCGTGACCATCGAAGCGGCGCAGGGGGTCACGACCGGTGTCTCGGCGGCTGATCGCATCACCACCATCCGTGCAGCTATCGCTGATGGCGCCAAACCGGGCGATCTGCACCGCCCGGGTCATGTTTTCCCGCTGCGGGCGCGAACCGGTGGGGTGTTTACCCGCCGGGGTCATACCGAAGCGACGGTCGATCTGATGCTTCTGGCTGGCCTCAAACCGTTTGGTGTGTTGTGTGAATTGACCAAAGAAGATGGCTCGATGGCGCGTCTGCCAGATCTGGTTGCGTTCGGTCGCAAGCACCAGATGCCGGTGCTGACCATCGAGGATCTGGTGCAATATCGTCAATTGTTGTCAGAACGTACTGCCTGAGCCTCATACGAAATTGTAATAAGGCAAAAATTTGGTTAACCTTTGTCCGTGCCCCCACCACACGGCACTCATTTTTTAGACGAATCTGGACAAAAACTGTTCATTCAAAAAAAAATGAGGGTTTTAATGCATTTATCTGTGGTGGGGACTATGCAAAGTAGGATTTTTTTGTGCCATAATCACGCCGCTTGCTAAACGTCTGGCGAGTTCAAGGGAGCTTTAAAAATGAAAAAATTGTTGTTGGTAGGTGTTGTTGGTCTGTCCGCTCTGCTGGGCGGTTGTGCAAACACCAGCGAACTGGAAACTTCCGTTCAGAATCTGTCTAACAAAGTTGACCAACTGGCTCAAGATGTTAGCGCAGTTCGTGCTGATCAGTCCAAAATCGCTGCTGATGTTGCCGAAGCCAAGCAAGAAGCTATGCGTGCTAACCAGCGCATCGACAACATGGCTACTTCCTACAAGAAGTAATCCATGCGAAAAAAATGGCGCAGTTTTGCGCCATTTTTTTTTGCCTGAAATTCACTGTATCTCCACTATTCCCACAGCAACTTATTTCCACAATACCTTCTTCGTACTTGACCCATGAGGTCATGCCGGTCTCCCGGCACTCCCCCATCATTACCAGCCAGTTCGATTCCGATCAGTAGAGCAGACTATAGAGTTTGCGACGGTAGCTCTGCGCCGCCGGTGTGCTGCCCATGGTCGCCAGAATATCGAGATAGGTCTTTCTGGCATCGCCGAATGCCAAATCCCGCTTGAGGATCTCCAGCAGCAGTCCCAACGCCTCTTCCTGACGGCCTGCCTGGTTGTATTGAACCGCCAGCTCCTGAGTCAGGGCAAAATCATCAGGCTGTTCTGCATGGCGGGCTTCCAGCGCGCGCAGCTCCGGGCTGTCTGCCGCTTGCAGGGCCAGCGCCAGCCGTGAGCTCAAGGTATGGAAGTGGCTATCTTGCGCCGCCATCGGGATGGTGCCGAGGCGCTCCTGCGCTTCATCCAGCAGGTTGAGGTCGAGCGCAGCTTGAATGAGCCACAGGCTGATGTCGTGACGTTCAGGAGCCAGCTGGTGTGCCTTGGTCAGATGGGCATAAGCGATGCTGGGCTGCTCGTCAGCCAGTGCTTGTTGCCCCTTGGCCAGCAACTCTTCCTCTTCTTTGGGGGCGAAGGCGGCGAAATAGTGACGCAGGGTGGCTTCATCCTGCGGTCCTTCGATGATCCCCTGTTCGTCAGGGCGACCCTGATGGAACAGCACCAATGCGGGCAGGGCGCGCAGGCCGAGCTGACTGGCCAGCGGCTGCAACTGGGGATCGTTCATATCCACCTTGGCCAGGGTGACCTGCTCATTGGCGGGCCCAACCAGTGATTCGATCAGCGGTGTCATCCCCTGGCACTCCGGCATCTGCGGAGCATGGAAATAGATGACGACCGGCTTCTTCATGGACGCATCGATAAGTTCAGCGTGAAAATTCTGGGGAGTAATGTCGACGATCATGAGTTGGACTCTTCAGAAAGGGTGTTGAGTAACATGGGGTTAAGCGAGTGGCAATTCAAGCGCTCATCCAGCCGGTAAAAGGTCACGGGGGCTGCCGTCGCCGCGAGACTGAGCCAGCCGCTGGCAAAGGGCCAATCCTGTACCTGATAAGGGGTGTCATCGAGTCGGTTGTCGAGTCGCCATCCTTCCTCCGGGATAAATCGTACCTTCTCCAGCCCCGCCGCTATGCCGCCACCGTGGGCTTTCAGTACCGCCTCCTTGCGCGACCAGAGCCGGTAGAAGGCACTCTCCTGCTCTTGGGCAGGCAGTGCGCAGAGCCACTCATATTCACTCTGTGCATAAAACCGGCGGGCCAGGGGGAGGGGATGATGCCGCCGTTTGCCCAGTTCGATATCCACCCCAAGCGGCCCATGCGGGCAGAGCGCCAACACCAGCCAGCTGCCACTGTGGCTCAGATTGAACTGCCAAGCATCATCATGCAGTCGGGGCTTGCCGTGGGGGGCGTTGCAAAATTGCAGACTGGCGGCGGGTTGTTGCAGCCGCTCAGCCAATAGCTGGCGCAGCAGGGAGCGGCTCACCAGATATTCCTGACGCCGTTCGGGATGGGTCATGGCTTGCCAGATATGTTGCTCATCGGTTGACAGCCATTCAGGCAATTGAGCAAGCAGTTCCTGGCATACCCTGGCCGGTTTTAACAAAAAAAGATCGGTTTCGATCATGATTTTTCACTTTAAAAAGGTGCTGAAGCAGGGATAAAAGCCAGTTATCTATGAGGCCCAAGGCTCTTTTTGCGATTGTATATTGTTTGGGCATGATCACATTAATTATGAAAAATCGTGCATTTCCTTGCAAAAATGTGAGCTTGATAGGGATTTTCACTTGCCTCGATAGAATTCTTGGATATAGTCGGGTGCTGTTGCCTTATAAATTGCCCTTTGGGGCCGTATTTTAACAAGATTTACTATTTAGCGGGGATAAAGGATTGCGCCACCTGATGCTACTGCTGGTCGCGCTCGGAATGGTGGGTTGTGCCTCGGCACCCCAACCCGAGGTCGCGAGCAAGATCGAAGTTTCCATGGTTGAACCTGTCATCGAACCGGAAGCTTCCCAGACACCCGATGTGAATGAAATCCTGACTGTATATAAAGAGTGGCGTGGTGTTCCGTACCGGATGGGTGGCAGCAGCCAGCGCGGTATCGACTGTTCCGCCTTTGCCCGTGAAGTGTTCCGCAATGCCGTCGGTATCGAATTACCCCGCGATACCCGCTCTCAAGTCCACGAAGGGACGCGCGTTTCCAAGCAGGATCTGGTCGAAGGTGATCTGGTCTTCTTCAAAATCAATCGTCGTCTCAACCACGTTGGTATCTATGTCGGCAATGGTGAATTCATCCACGCCTCGACTCGAGCCGGTGTGACGCGTTCCAAGCTGGATAGCCAATATTGGCGCAATAAGTTCTGGCAAGCTCGCCGGATCGATATCTGAGTCAGGCTGGACAAACGGCTCGCAGTACGGACTGTTTTTCCAACCTCACTTGAACCGGGCTCGATAGCCCGGTTTTTTATTGGCTCTGTCCCAATTACGTGTTGAAAGGCTAATCTTGAAGTAGGCCATCACCTTGAGGTCTACCAACATGGATACCCCAGCCTTTCAACACCTGTTGTCCCTTTTTCCCCAGTTAACCCTGCGCCAGCGCCGTGTTGCTCAGCAGGAGCTTGCACCCCACACCATTACCTCGCTCAATACTCAGTTACCGGCATGCAGTGGCTGCCCCCATTGTCAGGCCGATGTTACCCAGCTGGCGCCTTGGGGATGGAGTCGGGGACT